>DASSAD010000145.1:0-11727 GCA_035685725.1 Amycolatopsis sp.
GCCGCGCAAGGAAGGCACGATGCAGAAGGTGCAGGTGTTGTTGCAGCCCACCGAGATCGACACCCAGCCCGAGTAGGCCGACTCGCGGCGGGCGGGCAGCGTGGACGGGAAGGTCTCCAGCGACTCCAGGATCTCGACCTGTGCTTCGGCGTTGTGCCGCGCGCGTTCGAGCAGCACCGGCAGCGAGCCGAGGTTGTGCGTGCCGAACACCACGTCGACCCACGGCGCGCGCTTGACGATGTCGCCGCGGTCCTTCTGGGCCAGGCAGCCGCCGACCGCGATCTGCATGCCGGGGTTGGCGTCCTTGGCCGGGCGCAGGTGGCCGAGGGTGCCGTACAGCTTGTTGTCCGCGTTCTCGCGGACGGCGCAGGTGTTGAACACGATGAGGTCCGGCGTGGCCTGCTCGCCCGCCGGCACGTAACCCGCACCCTCCAGCTGCCCGGCGAGCCGCTCGGAGTCGTGCACGTTCATCTGGCACCCGAACGTGCGGATCTGGTAGGTCCTGCCTGTCGCGCTCATCGACCACCAGGGTAGACCCGGGCCGGGCGGCCATTTCGGCCGTGGTCGCCTCATCGCGGGCCGGGTCACGGGCGGGTCAACCCGAGGCAGAGACCCGCCCAAGGCCGGTCAAAACCGGGTCACAGACCGAGGTGCACCTTCAGGGCGTGGTCGATCCTGGCCATCACCGCGGGCGGGACCTGACCCGCCTTGCGGCCCACGCGCTCCACGGAGACCGAACGGACCTGCTCGGCCTGGGCCTTCGAGTCCTGCCGCAGACCGCAGTCCGACGCCTTCAACAGGACCTGGAAGGGATAGACGCGGGCGACGTTCGAGGTGATCGGCACCACGGTGACGACACCACGGCCGAGCCGGGTGGCGATCGAGTTCGCCCCGTCGTTGCTGACGATCACCGCGGGGCGGGTCTTGTCGGATTCGGAGCCGCGCACCGGGTCGAGACTGACCAGGCGGATCTCGGCCCTGCGCATCAGGCGGTCACCACTCCGTCCCCGGCGGTGACCTCCCAGAGGTCGCCATCACCTTCGGTCCACTCTTCCCAGGCCGCCTCGTAGGCGGCTTCCAACTCGGAAGCGCGCAGCAGCTCGATGGCCCGGTGCAGCACGGCCGAGCGGGAACCGACCCGTTCCTGGGCCGCGTACTGGTCGATGAAGGCGACGTCCTCCTCACCTAGACTCACACTCAGTTTCATACTCGCAATGCTACCCCGGTTCCTACCCTACGACCATCGATCCCCCTGACTGGACCACCAGAGTGACCAGAGCGCCCGACACGGGTGTCGCTGATGACACAAAGATTGCGATTGATCCATTTTGGGGGTTTTTTGTGCCGTTTGGGTGTTAGATCGCCGGGTGAGCCGCTTCCGGGAGGGGAAATGACCACAACGACGCCGGCGCCTCCGATGATCAGGGCGACGGGGGTGCACAAGTTCTTCGGCGACCTGCACGTGCTCAAGGACATCACCATCGAGGTGCCCCGCGGCCAGGTGGTCGTGGTGCTCGGCCCGTCCGGCTCGGGAAAGTCCACCCTGTGCCGGGCGATCAACCGGCTGGAGCCGATCGACTCCGGGGAGATCGCGGTGGACGGGAAACCGCTGCCCGCCGAGGGCAAGGCGCTGGCCGCACTGCGGGCCGAGGTCGGCATGGTCTTCCAGTCGTTCAACCTGTTCGCGCACAAGACGATCGTGGAGAACGTGACGCTGGCGCCGCGGAAGGTGCGGGGCATCCCGGCGGAGCAGGCCATCGCGACCGCGATGCGGTTGCTCGACCGGGTCGGGATCGCCGACCAGGCCGGGAAGTACCCGGCGCAGCTCTCCGGTGGCCAGCAGCAGCGCGCGGCGATCGCACGCGCGCTGGCCATGGAGCCGAAGGTGATGTTGTTCGACGAGCCCACCTCGGCACTGGACCCGGAAATGGTCCAGGAGGTGCTGGACACCATGACCGGACTGGCCGCCGACGGGATGACGATGCTCGTGGTCACCCACGAAATGGGCTTCGCCCGCCGCGCGGCGCACCGCGTGGTGTTCATGTCCGACGGCGAGATCGTCGAGGACGCCGTTCCCGACGAGTTCTTCACCAGGCCGAAGTCCGCGCGCGCCAAGGACTTCCTGGGCAAGATCCTCACCCACTAGTGACGAGCGACGAGGAGTTCGCATGAGAATCCGCACCCTGGCGGCCGGGCTGTTGATCGGGGCCCTCGCGCTGACGGCATGCGGCAAGCAGGGCTCACCGGGGGACACCGCCGGCGGCGCCACCGGCGTCCGGCCGCCCACCTACCCCGTGGCGGCCAATGTGGACGTGCCCGGCTCGGCGACCTTCGCCAAGATCAAGAGCAGCGGCGGAGTGACCATCGGCGTCAAGGACGACCAGCCCGGGCTGGGCCTGAAGGACCCGACCACCGGCGCCTACACCGGATTCGACGTCGAGATCGCGAAGCTGGTCGCCGCGAACCTCGGCTACGACCAAGGCAAGATCACCTACACCACGGTCGACTCGGCCGCCCGCGAGGCCGCGATCTCCAACGGCAACGTCGATTTCTACGTGGGCACCTACACCGTCACCGACAAGCGCAAGCAGCAGGTGTCCTTCGCCGGCCCCTACTTCCAGGCCGGCCAGGACCTGCTGGTGCGCGAGGACGACACGTCGATCACCGGCCCGGACACCTTGAAGGGCAAGAAGGTCTGCTCGGTCACCGGGTCGACGCCGATCCAGCGGGTGCGTGACCAGAACCTGACCGAGCCGGGCAACGTCGTCGAGTTCCAGAAGTACTCGCAGTGCGTGGACAAGCTGGCCACCAGGGAGGTCGACGCGGTCACCACCGACGACGCGATCCTCAAGGGCTACGCCAGCCAGGACGACACCCTGCGGGTCGTCGGCAAGCCGTTCTCGCAGGAGCCGTACGGAATCGGCCTGAACCGGGACGACGCGGCGCTCCGCGCCAAGATCGACGACATCCTGCAGGCCGCGATCGACGACGGGACCTGGCAGAAGATCTACGACGCGACGCTCGGCCGGTCCGGCTCCCCGGCGACGCCGCCCGCCATCCAGCGGTACTGATCGGCACCGACTCCCTGGCCCGGCCGGCGGACGCCCGCGCGCCCGCCGGCCCTTTCACCTCGTTGCGGGGCAAGCGCGAATGGACGTTCTACTCGGCAATCTGGACCTCTTCGGTCCCTTCTTCCTCACCACGATCGAACTCTTCCTGATCTCCGCGGTCGCGAGCCTGGTCCTCGGCACCTTCCTGGCGATGCTGCGGGTCAGCCCGGTCCCGCTGTTCCGCGCGGTCGGCACGGTCTACGTGACCCTCGTGCGCAACACGCCGCTGACCCTCGTCTTCGTCTTCCTGGTGTTCGCCTACCCGCTGCTCGCGATCATCCAGCTCGGCTACTTCACCGCCGCGGTGGTCTCGCTGACGCTCTACACCTCGGCATTTATCTGTGAAGTCGTGCGCTCCGGCATCAACACGGTCCCGACCGGACAGGCCGAGGCCGCCCGCGCGCTGGGCCTGAGTTTTTCCCAGGTACTCGGCCAGATCGTGCTGCCGCAGGCGGTGCGCTCGGTGGTGCCGCCGCTGATGAGCATGCTGATCGCGTTGCTGAAGAACACGACGATCGCGGCCGGCTTCTCGGTGGCCGAAGCCGGGGCGATCCGCCAGTACCTGTCCGACCGCGGCGAGAACCAGCTCGTCGGGCTGCTGTGGGTGGCACTCGGGTTCGTCATCCTGGTCGCGCTGCTCTCGCTGCTCCAGCGAACCCTCGAGAAGCGGTGGAGCGTGGCGCGATGAGCGACGTGCTGTTCGACCTTCCCGGCCCGAAGGCACGGACCCGCTACCGCGTGCTGGCGGCCTTCGGCGTCCTCGTGGTCGCCGCGATCATCGCCTACGTCGTCTACCGGTTCGCCGCCAGCGGGCAGTTCACCGCGCGCAAGTGGGAGTGGCTGCAGTACGTGCAGGTGCAGACGGATCTGGCGAACGCGCTCCTGGCCACCCTCGAGGCCTTCGCGACCGGCGCCGTGCTGGCGCTGGTCTTCGGCGCGGTCTTCGCCGCGGGACGGCTGTCCGAGCGCGCCTGGCTGCGCGGTGTCTCCACCGGCGTCGTCGAACTTTTCCGGGCGATTCCGTTGCTGATCCTGATGTTCCTGTTCTTCTACGGCGGTCCCGTGCTCGGGTTCCCGATGCCGCCGTTTCTCGCCGTGGTGCTCGGGTTGACCCTGTACAACGGTTCGGTGCTGGCCGAGGTGTTCCGCGCGGGCATCCTCGCCCTGCCGAGCGGGCAGCAGGAAGCGGCGTACGCGCTCGGCATGCGCAAGACGCAGGTGATGTTCTTCGTCCTGATCCCGCAGGCCGTCCGGTCCATGCTGCCCACGATCATCAGCCAGCTCGTCGTGCTACTGAAGGACACCGCGCTCGGCTTCCTGGTCATTTACCCCGAATTGCTGTACTACGCGCGCTACATCGGCTCCCAGGGACTGTTCGGGCGGCCCATCGTGCCCTCGACGATCGTGGTCGCGGCCATCTACATCACGTTGTGCCTGTTGCTCACCGCCCTCGCGAACTTCGTGGAACGGCGACAGCGGCGCTCCGGCAAGCGCCTGGAACTCGGCCGCAGGGCCGAAGACGTGGCACTCGAAGCCGAGCTGACCTGACCCCGACCTGACCCCCGACCTGACCCTGAGGCCACCACCACAGCGTCAGCGCGCCCGCGCCCAGACCGAGGGCACCACCGGCGATCACGTCGGACGGGTAGTGCACGCCGGTGACGACGCGGGAGGCGGCCACCCCCGCGGCCAGCACGCCGACCGGCGCGGCGAGCAGGGGCCATTCCAGCGCGACGCCCGCCGCGAAGGCGGCCGCCGAGGCGGAATGTCCGGACGGGAACGACGTGGTCACCGGGTCCCGGCGCGGCCGCCGGTGGGCCGGCGTCAGCTCGGCGGACGGCCGTCGCCTGCGCACGGCCTGCTTGGCGAGCACGTTCGCGGCGAAGCTCGCCGTCAGTGCCGCGAGCATCCCGCGCAGCGCGGCCCGTCGCGCCCGCCGGTCGCCGGTGGCCGCCAGCGCCACGCTGATCATCCACCACAGCCGGCTGTGGTTCGCCAGGCGGCCCAGGACGGGCAGGATCCGCGCGACCCGCGCGTCGGTGGCCGCGATCCTGCCGAGTATCCGGCGGTCGGTCGCGCGCAGCTGTCGCCACATTCTCGCAGCGTAGGTGAATCCGGGCGGGTCCGGTTTCCGGCGCGACGTGGTCTACTCGTCGGGTGTCCCTCCGGAAGGCGCTCATCCTCGCCGCGGTGGTCCTCGCGGCCGCCGTCGCGGTGCCGGTGCTGATCTCCTCACCCGGCGGGTCGCGATCGTCCTGCGCGAGCGGCTGCGGGGTCGAGGACTTCACCGGCACGGCCCTCGATCCCGCCCAGTGGGTCGGCTACGACGGGTACAACCCGAAATCCGCGGAGAACTGGCAGTCCGCGAAATGCACGGTCTCCGGCGGCATGCTGCACCTCGCGGCCGACAGCGGGGGCATCTGCGGGGTCGCGTCACGAACGCAGGAAACCTTCGCCAACGTCGAGGTGCGGGCCCGGTTCTCGGCGCCCGCCGGCGCCGGGCTGGCCCCGGTCTTCCTGTTCTGGCCGCGGGACGACGCCGACTGGCCGGGGGCGGGCGAGATCGACTGGCTGGAGTGCTACGACACCGCGCGCCAGTCGTTCGGCTCGTGGCTCCACTACTCGCGCGACGGAGCCGACACCGCCGACTTCGCCGGTGACGCCCGGGTCGACATGAGCCAATGGCACACCTACGGCGTCGAGTGGACCGCGGGGTCGGTGCGGGTCCTCGTGGACGGCCGGGTCTGGCACACCTACCCCCGGCATGTGCCGCAGGGCCCGATGCACCTGGTGTTCCAGATCGACCGGATCGGCCCTGTCACGGGCGACGCCACCGTCGACATCGACTGGGTCCGGCACTACTAGCCGGGCCGGCTCAACCGGTGCTTCAACCGGTACACAGCCAGTCGAGGACGACGGCCGCCGTCCAGGACTGGTCGACCGAGCCGAGCGGCTCGCCGGTGAAAGGCTGGTAGTACTCGCCGAACGAACCGTCGTCGGTGAGCCGGATCCCGCCCTCCCGCAGCCCGCGGGCACGCTCGTGCCACCCCCGGCGGTCGAAGGCCCAGGAGAACAGCCAGACCACGACCGGCCACTGCGGCCCCCGCCAATACCGGCGCGGAGTGAACCCCGGCCGCAGCGGGGAGACCGACGGCGGCACCGGCGCCAGCAGCCCCGGATGGCCGCACCAGCGGTCGCTGTCCAAAAGGGACAGCAGCCGCAGCTGGACGCCGTCGGGCGCGCCGCCGCACAACAGCGGGGCGAAGCCCGCGATCGTCTGCGTGTCGAGCCAGCGCGAGGTCCGCAGGTCACGGTCGCGGGCCAGGCCGGACACCGCGTGGCAGCTCGCGGCGACCGCCGCGCGTGCCTTCGCGGCCCAGTCCTCCAGGTCACGCAGCAGGTCCGGCGGCTGTTCGAACTCCTTGCCCAGCTCGACGAGGACGTCGCAGGAGATCGCGAACAGCGCGGTGATGAACACATCACCGACCAGGAAACTCGATCCGCGCACGATCTCGCGCTGGTCGTAGTTGGCCCGCCGCATCTCCTCGATCAGCCAGAGATAGCGGTCGTACTCGCGGTCGGTCGGGCGCTCGCCGTCGCCGACCACGCGCAGATCCGTGCGCACGTACGGGGGCAACCCGGAACCCGGTTCGACCGCGGCGTAGGGCACATCCCAGCGGGGCGAGTTGTCCATTCCGGACTCCCAGCCGTGCACGATCGCCACCAGCCCGCTCGACCCCGGGGTACGGAAGCGCACCAGCCACCGATGCCAGGCATACAGCTTGGGCCAGATGTCGCGGGCGAACCGCTCGGCCTCGATCCGGTCGGCGGGCGAAGACATCCGGGCGATCTCCAGCACCCGCTGCACGGCGATGGCGTGCACCGGTGGCTGACAGATGCCCGAGGTGCGCACGTTCGAAGGCCCGTCCTCGGCGGTGTCGGTGCCCCAGCGGTCCGGGCCGGGGAAGTACGCGTCGGTCTCGGTGAACACGATGTGCGGCACCATGCCGTTGCGCCACTGTGCCCTGAACAGGGTTTGCAGCTCGGCGATGGCGCGGTGGACGTCGAGCCGCGCCAGACCGATCGAGATGAACGCGGCATCCCAGCTCCACATGTGCGGGTAGAGCCGCGGAGCGGCGGTGATCACCGAGCCGGTGTCGTTGTCGCGCAGCACCCGCGCCGCCCGCGCCGCGAGTGCCGCGCGCGGGTAACGCACCTGTCTGGCGCCGGACGCGCCGGGCGTGCTCAGATCCGCGGTCATGCGGTCGCCTCCAGGAGAAGCCGGTTTCCGGGCCGGTGTGCCGGGGCCGGACGGAAGATCATCCCGGCCCCGCCGGTGACCCAGGGCGGCGCTACCGCACCGACAACGAAAAGAACCTGTGGAAGGAAATGACGAAGGGGGCCGCTGCCGGTCAGGCGCGCCCTGCGCATCTCGTCCTCTCCCGTTCCCCGACGGTAGACTTCTGTCAGGTCATTGAACATAAGTCCGCACGGAGGTTCTGTCAACGTGCCCCTCGACCGCCCCGGCTCACCGGCGTCGGCGGGCCACATCCTCGCCCTGCTGCGCGTGGACGGGCCGCTCACCCGCCAGGAACTCCAGGACCGGACCGGGCTGTCCAGGGCCACCCTGGTCGAGCGGATCGACGCGCTGCACCGACTGCGTCTCGTGCGCGCCACGGGGTTCCGCGCGTCGAGCGGCGGCCGCCCGGCCGAACTGCTGGCCGCCGACGACGTGGGCCGCACCGCCCTGATCGCCGACGTCGGACAGCGGCACTGCACCCTCGCCGTGGCCGACCTGCGCGGCACCGTGTTCGCCCAGGTTCACCGCCCGTTGCCCTACGGACACCCGCCGCGGGAAACGCTGTCGTTCCTGCTGGCCACCGGGCGCGAGCTACTCGAGGAGACCGGTCGCGCCGACAGCCTGAGCGCCGTCGGGCTGAGCGTCCCCGGACAGATCAACCACACCGAGGGCACCACGATCGCGCCCCCGACCATGTCCGCCTGGCTGGGGGTGCGGCTGCGCGACACCTTCGCGGAAGCGCTGTCGGTCCCGGTCTTCCTGGAGAACGACGCGAACGCGCTGGCCTTCGGCGCCTACTGCGACCTGGGTCGGCCCGACGCGACGCTGGTCGGGGTCAAGGTGGGCACCGGGATCGGCGCGGGCATGGTCATCTCCGGGGGCATCCACCGCGGCGAGACCGCGTCCGCGGGCGAGATCGGGCACATCCGGATCGAGGGCAACGAGCAGCGCTGCGACTGCGGACGCCGGGGCTGTGTGTCGGCCATCGCGAGCGGGCAGGCACTGACCCGACTGCTGCGGCCCAGCGGCGTCCGCTCGGCCGACGACGTGATCCGGCGCGTGCGCGCCGGCAACTCCGACGCCACCCGCGTCGCCGCGTCCGCCGGACGGCTCGTCGGCACCGTGCTGGCCACCGTCGTCACCATCGTCAACCCGCGCTACGTCCGCGTCGGCGGCGCGGTCGGGGTGCTGCCACCGTTCCTCGACGGCCTGCGCGCCGCCCTGCTGGGCAACGCGCACACCAGCGCGCTCGACGGAATCAGCGTCGAGGCGTGCACCCTCGGATCGAACACCACCCTCGCCGGCATCGCCGGTCAGGTCGCGGACGAACTGCTCGCTCCCGCCGCGGTGGACGCCCTCGTGAACGCCTGACGCCGCCGGCCGGCTGGTCCTACTTGCGCCGGAAGAGTTTCGAACCGAGCCAGACGATCGGGTCGTAACGTCGGTCCACCACTCGTTCCTTCAGGGGAATGAGCGCGTTGTCGGTGATGTGGATGTTCTCCGGGCACACCTCGGTGCAGCACTTGGTGATGTTGCAGAACCCGAGACCGTGCTCCGACTGCGCCTCCGCACGCCGGTCGGCCACGTCCAGCGGATGCATCTCCAACTCGGCGATCCGCATCAGATACCGGGGACCCGCGAAATTCTGCTTGTTCTCCTCGTGGTCCCGCAGCACGTGGCAGGTGTTCTGGCACAGGAAGCATTCGATGCACTTGCGGAACTCCTGCGAGCGCTCGACATCCACCTGCTGCATCCGGTATTCACCCGGCTCGAGACCGGCCGGCGGCGTGAAAGACGGGATCTCCCGGGCCTTCTCGTAGTTGTAGGAGACGTCGGTGACCAGGTCACGGATAACCGGGAAGGTCCGCAACGGCGTCACCGTGACGACCTCGTCCTCGGTGAAGGTCGACATCCGGGTCATGCACAGCAGCCCCGGCCGCCCGTTGATCTCCGCCGAGCAGGACCCGCACTTGCCGGCCTTGCAGTTCCAGCGCACCGCGAGATCGGGGACCTGCGTCGCCTGCAACCGGTGGATGATGTCCAGTACGACCTCGCCCTCGTTCACCTCGACCGTGAAGTCCCGAAGCTCCCCGGACTCGGCGTCCCCCCGCCACACCTTGAAGTCCGCCTTGTACGTCATGCGACCCTCCTGGGCAATACGGGACCGAGATCCGCGGGACCGGTCGGCACAGAGGGGCGGGCACCACCATTGTCGCTCGCTCGCACCCGGTCGGCACGCACAAACAGGCTCCGCCCAGTCTCGTTCATGCGCGCCTCCTGTGTACCGCGGGACACCCGCACCCGGTCGGCACGCACAAACAGGCTCCGCCCAGTGTCGTTCATGCGCGCCTCCTGGTGGGGTGGCCAGCCAGTTCCTCGTCCGTGTAGTACTTCTCCAGCTCGTTCAGCTCGAAGAGTTCGAGCAGGTCCTGCCGCATCGGCTCCTGGTCCTTCGGCGTGATGGTCACCTCGAAGCCGCCGTCCGCCGCCCCGCCGGCCGCACCGTCCGAACCGTCCACAGTGCACACAAGCAGCTTCCCGCGCCACCGCGAATCCATCTGCGGGTGATCGTCGCGCGTGTGCCCGCCCCGGCTCTCGGTCCGCCGCAGCGCGGCCCGCGCCACGCATTCACTGACCAACAGCATGTTCCGCAGATCGAGCGCCAGATGCCAGCCGGGGTTGAACTGCCGGTGCCCCTCGACCGTGACGTTGCGGATCCGCTTCTTGATCTCGTCGAGCTTCGCCAGCGCCTGCTGGATCTCTCCTTCCTTGCGGATGATGCCGACCAGGTCGTTCATCGCCTGCTGCAGCTCACTGTGCAGGGTGTACGGATTCTCCTCCGTCGCGTCGGACGGTGGCTCGAACGGCAGCAGCGCGGCACGCGCCGCGGCGTCCACATCGGGCTCCGAGACGACCGGGCGCCGCTCCAGTTCCTCCACATAGGACGCCGCACCCAGACCGGCGCGCCGTCCGAACACGAGCAGGTCGGAAAGCGAGTTGCCGCCGAGCCGGTTCGACCCGTGCATCCCACCCGAACATTCACCGGCCGCGAACAGCCCCGCCAGCGTCGAGGACGCGGTGTCCGGGTCGACTTCGATCCCGCCCATCACGTAGTGACAGGTGGGCCCGACCTCCATCGGCTCAGCGGTGATGTCCACATCGGCCAGTTCCTTGAACTGGTGGTACATCGAAGGCAGCCGCTTCTTGATCTCCTCGGGCGTCAGCCTGCTCGCGATGTCGAGGAACACCCCGCCGTGCGGCGAGCCGCGACCGGCCTTGACCTCCGCGTTGATCGCCCTCGCCACCTCGTCGCGCGGCAGCAGGTCCGGGGTCCGGCGGTTGTTCTCCTGGTCGGTGTACCAGCGGTCGGCCTCCTCCTCGCTTTCCGCGTACTGGCCTTTGAACACGTCGGGCACGTAGGAGAACATGAAGCGTTTGCCGTCGGAGTTCTTGAGCACGCCGCCGTCACCCCGGACGCCCTCGGTGACCAGGATGCCCTTGACGCTGGGTGGCCAGACCATGCCCGTCGGGTGGAACTGGACGAACTCCATGTTGATCAGCGTCGCGCCGGCCCGCAGCGCGAGGGCATGCCCGTCGCCGGTGTACTCCCAGGAGTTCGACGTCACCTTGAACGACTTGCCGATGCCGCCGGTCGCCAGCACCACCGCCGGCGTCTCGAACAGGACGAACCTGCCGGTCTCCCGCCAGTACCCGAAGGCGCCCGCGATCCGGCCCCGCTCGCCCGACCCCTCCTTCAGCAGCTCCGTGATGGTGCACTCGGCGAAGACCTTCACCTTGGCCTCGTAGTCGCCGTAGGTCCGGAAATCCTCCTGCTGCAGTGAAACGATCTTCTGCTGCATCGTGCGGATGAGTTCCAGCCCCGTCCGGTCACCGACGTGCGCGAGCCGGGGATAGGTGTGCCCACCGAAGTTGCGCTGGCTGATCCGGCCGTCGGGCGTGCGGTCGAAGAGCGCGCCGTAGGTCTCCAGCTCCCAGACTCGGTCCGGAGCCTCCCTGGCGTGCAGCTCCGCCATCCGCCAGTTGTTGAGGAACTTCCCGCCCCGCATGGTGTCGCGGAAGTGCACCTGCCAGTTGTCGTTCGGATTCGCATTGCCCATCGACGCCGCGCAGCCGCCTTCGGCCATCACCGTGTGCGCCTTGCCGAACAGTGACTTGCACACCACGGCGACCGACAGCCCACGCTGTCTCGCTTCGATGACCGCGCGCAGCCCGGCGCCACCGGCACCGATCACCACGACGTCGTAGCTGTGCCGTTCCACTTCGGTCATCCGCATGCCACCTTCGACTACGTTGTCA
>DASSAD010000146.1:0-17826 GCA_035685725.1 Amycolatopsis sp.
CAGCGCCACCCCGCCGCGCACGTCGTAGGGCGTGCAGAAGGTCGCGCACAACTGCTGGGGCGTGTAGTAGTAGCCGTAGATGTTCGGTCCCAGCAACCGGATTCCGTGGTCGCGGGCGATCGCGACGATCTCCTCCTGCAATTCGTGGTTGCCGGTCTCGGCGAAGCCGGACGGGATGAGCACCGCCGCCGGCACGCCCTTCGCGCCGCATTCGGCGAGCGCGGAGGGCACGAACTTCGCGGGAATGGCGAACACCGCGACATCCACGTCACCGGGGATGTCGCCGATCGAGGCATATGCCTTTCGCCCGAGGATCTCGTCGGCCTTCGGGTTGATCGGGTGGATCTCCCCGGCGAAGCCACCGTTGATGAGGTTCTTCATCACAGAGTTGCCGATCTTGCCGGGCTGGTCGGACGCGCCGATGACGGCGACCGCGCGCGGGTTCATCATGCGGTTCATCACCCGCAGGATCTCCTCGCGCGAGTGGCGGACCGGTTCGGTCACCTCCCCGGTCTCGACCAGGATCCGCACGTCGGCCGCGCACGCGCCGCTCGCCGTCGCGAACACCGGGTTGAGGTCGAACTCGCGGATCTCCGGGAAGTCCGTGACCAGTGTCGACACCAGGTGGATCACCTCGGCCAGCGCGTCGGCGTCCACCGCCTCGCCACCGCGCACCCCGCGCAGCATCTCGGCGGCCTCGATGCCGTCGAGCATGGACTTCGCTTCGGTGACATCGAGCGGGGCGAGCCGGAAGGTGACGTCCTTGAGGACCTCCACCAGCACCCCGCCGAGCCCGAAGGCGACCACCTTGCCGAAGGTCGGGTCGGTCGTCGCGCCGACGATGACCTCCTGGCCGCCGGCCAGCATCTGCTGAACCTGCACGCCGGTGATCTCCGCCGAGGCCTGGTACGCGCGGGCGTTCGCGATGATCCTGTCGAAGGCGGCGCGGACGTCGTCCGCTCCCTCGACGCCGACGATCACGCCGCCCGCCTCGGTCTTGTGCAGGATGTCCGGTGAGACGATCTTGCACGCCACCGGCCCGCCGATCTCGCCGGCCAGCGTGGCCGCCTCCTCGGCGGTCGTGGCCAGGCCCTCCCGCGGGGTCGGAATGCCGTAGGCGTCGCAGATCCGCTTGCCTTCCGGCGCGGTCAGCGCGTCCCGGCCCTCGGCGCGCACCTTGTCGAGGATTTCGCGAACAGCGGCCTTGTCGATGCCGGTCGTTCCGCCTGCCATCTTCTAGATCACACCCTCTGCCTTGAGGTTCGCGAAGCGTTCGTTCAACCCGAGCTCGCGCACGTAGATTTCTTCGTTGTGCTCACCCAGAAGCGGGGATCGCTCGACGTCCACCGGGGAGTCGGACAGCTTGATCGGGCAGCCGACCGTGGTGAACTCGCCGCGCTCGGGATGGTCGACGCGCACCACCATGTCGTTGGCCGCCAGCGACTCGTCCTCGACGATCTCCTTGGTGGACAGGATCGGCCCGCACGGAATGTTGTGTTCGTTGAGCTTGGCCAGCACCGCCCACTTGTCGAGCCCGCCGCTCCATTCCTCGATCAGCTGGAACATCTTGTCCAACTTGTCCAGACGTGCCTCGGGCGTCGCCCACTCCGGATCGTTCGCCAGCTCGGGACGGCCGATCAGCTTCGTGATGGGCTCCCAGCCGACCGGCTGCACGATCACGTAGATGTAGTCGTTCGGACCGCCCGGTGCGCACTTCACCGCCCAGCCCGGCTGACCGCCGCCCGAGGCGTTGCCGGACCGGGGAACCGTGTCGCCGAACTCCTCGTTCGGATACTCCTTGAGCGGCCCGTGCGTCAGCCGCTGCTGGTCGCGCAGCTTCACCCGGCACAGGTTCAGCACAGCGTGCTGCATCGCGACCGTCACCCGCTGGCCGCGGCCGGTGTGCTCCCGCTGGTAGAGCGCGGCGAGAATGCCGGCCACGGTGTGGATCCCGGTGCCGGAGTCACCGATCTGCGCCCCGGTGGCCAGCGGCGGCCCGTCTTCGAAGCCGGTCGTGCTCATCGAACCGCCCATGGCCTGCGCGACGACCTCGTAGGCCTTGTAATGGGTGTAGGGGCCTTCGCCGAAGCCCTTGATCGACGCGTAGATCAGCCGGGGGTTGATCTCGCGCAGCCGGTCCCAGGTGAAGCCCATCCGGTCCACGGCGCCGGGGCCGAAGTTCTCGGCGAGGATGTCGAAGCGGGGCAGCAGTTCGGTGAAGATGCGCTTGCCCTCTTCGGACTTCAGGTTCAGCGTGATGCTCCGCTTGTTGCAGTTGAGCATCGTGAAGTACAGACTGTCCACATCGGGCAGATCGCGCAGCTGCTTGCGCGTGATGTCACCGCTCGGCGACTCCAGCTTGACCACGTCGGCGCCCAGCCAGGCCAGAATCTGTGTGCAGGACGGACCGGACTGGACGTGGGTCATATCCAGGATGCGTACGCCTTCGAGTGCCTTTCCCATGATCGGGCCCCTTACTTGTACATGGTCTGGTTCATGGTTCCCGGCGCGTACACGTCGGGGTCGACCCAAACGTTGATCAGAGACGGCTTCCCGGATTCCCGCGCGCGCTCCAGCGCGGGCCGGATGTCCGCGGGGTCACGGACTTCTTCGCCGTAGCCGCCGAGCATGCGGGCGAACTGGTCGTAGGGCACGTCGCCGAGCGTGTTGCCCACCCGGCCACGGTCCTCGCCGTACTTGGCCGCCTGGCCGTAGCGGATCTGGTTCATCGACGAGTTGTTGCCGACGATCCCGACGAAGGGAAGGTTGAACCGCACCAGGGTTTCGAAGTCCCATCCGGTGAGGCTGAACGCGCCGTCCCCGAACAGGGCCACGACCTCCTGGTCCGGACGCGCGTACTTGGCCGCCAGCACGAACGGCACGCCGACGCCGAGTGTCCCGAGTGGACCGGGGTCCATCCAGTGCCCCGGCGCCTTGGGCTGGATCACCTGCCCGGAGAAGGTGACGATGTCGCCGCCGTCGCCGATGTAGATCGAGTCCGGGGTGAGGAACTCGTTGATCTCGTGCACCAGCCGGTACGGGTCGATCGGGTTCGCGTCGGAAAGCTGACGCGGCAGGCGCTTTTCGTAGGCCGCGGTCTCCACCGCGCGCAGCTCTTCGAGCCATTCCTTGCGGCTGGTCGCCCCGTTGTCCTCCCGGCCGGAGGTCGCCTGCGTGACCGAGGACAACACGAGCCCGGCGTCACCCACGATGCCCAGGTCGATGTCCCGGTTCTTGCCCACCGTCCGGTAGTCGAGGTCGATCTGCACGACCGTCGCCTGGGCGGACAGCCGCCGCCCGTAGCCCATCCGGAAGTCGAACGGGGTGCCGACGATGATGATCAGGTCGGCGTTGGAGAAGGCGTAGCGCCGCGCCAGCTGCAGGTGGTGCGGGTCGCCCGGCGCCAGCGTGCCGCGGCCGGCGCCGTTCATGAACGCCGGCACGTTCAGCGTGCGCACGAACTCGGTGGCCGCCTCCGAGCCGCGTGTGGTCCAGACCTGGCTACCCAGCAGGATGCACGGCTTCTGCGCCCGCGCCACCAGATCCGCGAGCTTCTCGATCGCTTCCGGGTCACCGGCGCTGCGGGTGGAGGCACGGTACCCGCCGGGCCGGGGCACACGTGCCTTCTCCACCGGGACCTTGGCATCGAGCACGTCCCGCGGAATCTCCAGGAACGACGGTCCCGGGGCGCCGTGGTAGCACTCGCGGAAGGCCATCGAGACCAGGTCCGCGGCGCGTTCGGTGGAGGGCACGGTCGCCGAGAACTTCGTGATCGGAGCCATCATGTCGACGTGCGGGAGGTCCTGCAGCGACCCCATCTTGTGCTGGCTCAGCGCGCCCTGACCGCCGATCAGCAGCATGGGGCTTTCCGCGCGGAACGCGTTGGCCACACCGGTGACCGCGTCCGTCGTGCCCGGGCCCGCGGTGACCACCGCGCAGCCGGGCTTGCCGGTGATGCGGGCGTAACCGTCCGCCGCGTGCGCCGCCACCTGCTCGTGGCGCACGTCGACCACGTCGATGCCCTCGTCCACACACCCGTCGTAGATATCGATGATGTGGCCGCCGCACAGGGTGAAGATCACGTCGACCCCCTCAGCCTTGAGCGCCTTGGCCACCAGATGCCCGCCGGAGATGAGTTCAGGTTCGCCGTCGACTGCCATCTGCGTCGTCAACTCCTCACGCCAATGTGACTACCGAATACTGCATACGATATGGGCTTCACTGTTACTCCGAGTCTCGCCGCTTGTCCAGGGTTGACGTCGATATGACGCTCCCATACCGTATACTGCATACAATCGTTGACGCAACGACAGGAGACACCGTGAAAGTCGCTGTTCTCGGTGCCGGCGCCATCGGCGCGTATGTCGGCGCCAGCCTCTGCCGTGCAGGGGTCGAGGTTCATCTCATCGCCCGGGGCCCCCACCTCGCGGCGATCCGTGAGTCCGGTGTGCGGGTCCACAGCCCGCGCGGCGATTTCACGGCGCACCCGAACGCCACGAACGACCCGGGCGAGATCGGCCCGGTGGATCACGTGTTCCTCGGCCTCAAGGCCAACCAGTACGCCTCGGCGGGGCCGATGGTCGAGCCGCTGCTGCACGAACGCACCACGATCATCGCCGCCCAGAACGGGATCCCGTGGTGGTACTTCCATGGCCGGCCCGGCCCGCACCAGGGGCGGCGGCTGGAAAGCGTCGATCCGGGTGGGGCGGTGAGCGCCGCGTTGCCGGTGCACCGCGCCATCGGCTGCGTCGTCTACGCGGCCACCGAGATCTGCGCGCCGGGCGAGATCCGCCACCTGGAGGGCACCCGGCTCTCGATCGGTGAGCCGGACGGGTCGGTTTCCCCGCGCTGCACGGAGTTCGCCGAGGCGATGATCGCGGGCGGGCTCAAGTGTCCGGTCGAGCCGGAGCTGCGGAGCGACATCTGGATCAAGCTGATGGGCAACATCGCGTTCAACCCGATCAGCGCGCTCACCAGGGCGACGATGCTCGGAATCTGCGAGCACAGCGGTACCCGGAACATGGTCGTGAACATGATGCGGGAGACCCTCGAGGTGGCGGCCGGGCTCGGGGTGCACCCGGAGATCTCCATCGAACGGCGCCTCGCCGGGGCCGAACGCACCGGCGAGCACAAGACGTCCACCCTCCAGGACCTGGAGAAGGGCAAGCCCCTGGAGTTGGAGGCGATCCTCGCCGCGGTGGTCGAGCTGGCCGACCTGATCGGGGCCGAGGTGCCCACCGTGCGGGTGGTGAACGCCCTGGCCGGGCTGCTGAACGAGCAGGTGTCCCGCATGGCACAGGAGGCCGCATGAATGACACTGGCGGAGCCCCGTTCATGCGGGCCGACCGGGTGCGGGTGTCCCGCAAGACGCAGGAGGCCGCATGAATGACACTGGCGGAGCCTCTGTTGATCTGCATCCGGTGGCGACGGCCGTGGCGGACGATCCGGTGCGCCTGATCGTCAAGCCGGGCACCGAATGGTCCACTGTGTACGGTCGTTGCCAGGATCTGGCGCCCGACGCGTTCCACGATGACCGGCTGCTGAGCTTCTGGGGCGGGCGGTGGCGCCTGGAGGGGCTGCCGACCGCGGCGATCTCGCCGGTCGACGGGAGCGTCCTGACCGGACCGCCGCGGCTGGAACTGGTCGATGCGACGCGTGCCGTGCGCGCGGGGCTCAACGAGCACCGGACCTGGTCGGTCGCGCCGCTCGCGGAACGCAAGGCACGGGTGAGCGCGGCACTGGACGATCTGGCCGGGCAGCGGGAACTCCTGGCGCTGCTCCTCGTCTGGGAGACCGGCAAGACCTGGCACTCGGCGATGTTCGAGGTGGACCGCTGCCTCGACGGTGTCCGGTGGCATGTCGAGGAAATCGACGCCATGCTGGCCGGGCGCGATCCGCTGGCCGGGCCGGTCAGCAACCTCGCGAGCGCGAATCATCCGATGAGTGTGCTGCTGCACGCCATGTTCGTGCAGGCACTGGCCGGTAACGCGGTGGTCGCCAAGGCTCCCGCGGACGGGGGAGTGCACTGCCTGACGTTGGCCACGGCGCTCGCCGCACGGCACGGGGTGCCGTTCACGCTGGTCGGCGGAAACGGTGGGGAGCTGTCCGCGGCGCTGGTCCAGTCGTCGATGGTCGGCTGCGTGTCGTTCCTGGGCGGTCGTGATTCCCGTGGCCAGGCCGCGGCCCGTCTGGTCGACGCCGGTAAGCGGCACATCCTCGAAGAGGATGGGCTGAACTGTTGGGGTATCTGGGAATTCGGTGACTGGTCCGGGTTGGCGGGGCACCTCCGGGCCTCGTTCGCACAGGGCAGGCAGCGGGGCACCGCCTACCCGCGCTATGTCGTCCAGCGGTCGTTGGCCGACGACTTCTTCGGCGCATACCTGCCTGTGGCGCGGTCCCTGACCTTCGGGCATCCCCTCGCCGTGGAGGAGCCCGAAGACTCGTTGCCACGCCTGGATTTCGGGCCGCTGATCAGCGACGCGAAGGCGACGGAACTGCGGGACTGTATCGACGACGCGGTGAGTCGTGGCAGCGTGCCGGTCTATCGCGGGGAACTGGCCGACGGCCGGTTCCTGCCCGGGCAGGACACCTCTGCCTATCTCGCGCCGGCCGCGCTCCTCGATCCGCCGTCGTCGCTGCTCGACGCCGAGTCGTTCGGGCCGCTGGACACCTTCGTCCTGGTGGACACCGAGGCCGAGCTGCTGGCGGCGATGAACGCCGGCGACGGCTCGTTCGTGGCGTCGATCGCCTGTGACGACGAAGCGACCGCGCAGCGGCTCGCGGCCGAGGTTCAGGCGTTCAAGGTCGGCATTCCCCGGCCTCGCTCACACGGCGAGGGCGGCGGGCGTTCCAGCGGCTGGTGGAACGGCGCCTTCTCCGGCGGTGAACTGCTCGTTCGCGCTGTCACCGTCGGTCCGCCGGGTGAGCCGCACACCGCGCCCATCCCGAGCGGGGGCCCGTACCGGCCCGCGTGAGCTCCACGCACGAAGGATCAAGGCCTCCTCACCGGCGTTCACTGCCGGTAAGGAGGCCTTGACTACGCGGATTGACTGCGCGGATTGACTACGCGGGCTCACCCCGCGGATCGCCCACACGGATCGGGTCGGCGGACCTACCGAGCGCACAGGAAGACCTGGGACTGCCCGGCGAGGCCGTGCGCCCCACCACCGCGTCAGCGGTCGGCGACGGCGCGTTCGGCGGCCTGCATCCATTCGCGCCACTGCGCGGCTTGCTCGTCCGCCTTGCGGGCACGTCGCTCGTCTCCGGCCGCACGGGCCTTCGCGGCCTGCGACTCGAACTGGGCGACCCGTTCGCGGAACTGGTCCACCCGCGCCTGCGCCTCCGGATCGGTCCGGCGCCACCGGCTGTCCTCGACCTCGCGGATGCGGTCCTGCACGGCCTTGAGGCGCCCGTCCAGTTCACGGATGCGTTCCCGCGGAACCTTGCCGATCTCGTCCCACTGCTCCTGGATCCGGCGCAACTGCGCCTTCGCCGCGTCGAGGTTGGCGGCCGGGTCGATCTTCTCCGCCTCGGTCAGCAGCTCTTCCTTGCGCGTGGCGTTGGCCGCGAACTCGTTGTCACGCTCGGCGAACACCTCGGAGCGGCGCGCGAAGAACTTGTCCTGGGCCGTGCGGAACCGCTGCCAGAGCGCGTCGTCGGTCTCCTTCGGCGCGCGGCCGGCCGCCTTCCACTCGGTCATCAGCTCCTTGTACCGGCCCGCGGTCGAGCCCCACTCGGAGGAGTCCACCAGCGACTCGGCCTCGGCGATCAGCTCTTCCTTGCGCGACTTCGCGGCCGCCCGCTGCTTGTCCAGTTCGGCGAAGTGCGAGCCGCGGCGCCGGTTGAAGGACTCACGCGCCTTGGAGAACCGCTTCCACAGCTCGTCGTCGGTCTTGCGATCGACACCCTTGACGGTCTTCCACTCGTCCAGGATCGCGCGCAGCCGGTCGCCAGCGGACTTCCACTGGGTGGACTCGCCGGCGATCTTCTCGGCCTCCTCGACCAGCGATCGCTTGCGCGCGATCGCGGCCGAACGTGCCTCCTCGCGCTCCTGCTTCGCGCTGGCCAGCGCGGTTTCGGCGTGCGCGACGATCTGGTCAAGGCGGGCGGCGAGCGCGTCGAGGTCGCCGACCACCGCGGCGTCGTCGAGCCCGCTCCGCAGCTGCGTCGCGGTGGACAGGGCGTGCTTCGGGTCACCGGCGCCGGAGCTCAGCCGGGTCTCCAGCAGTTCGACCTCGGTGCGCAGGTCGTCGAACCGCCGGGCGAAGTGGAGCAGTCCCTCGTCCGGGGTACCGGCCTGCCAGACGCCGACGGCGCGTTCACCGTCCGCGGTCCGCACGTAGACGTTGCCCTCCTCGTCCACCCGTCCCCAGCGGGATGGGTTCGACTCGGCCATGGGTACCGGTCGCGCGCCCTGGCCTGCCGTCTGAGCGTGGGGCAAGGGATGGGGCGCCGGGGCGCCGGTCTCTGTCTCGTCGGCCATCGCAGGCTCCTTATCGCCTGTCGGCCCGCCGGTGGGGCGGGCGCCCCACCGGGGTGGGGCCGGGTCGTGCGGGTGTCGAATCTCAGGGGGTGTGTTTCGGACCCCTCGCCGCATTCAAGCAGTTCAGCACGGCTTGCGGTATTCGGGGAGGTGTCTGGAGCGGGTGATTCTACTGCTGGATCGGTAGCGAAGCGGTGTGGTGGCGCCGATGCCCTCCACCGCCGGATCCCTCCCTCCGAAGACCCCGGAGCGACCGGTGGGGGAACCCCGGTGGCCGCCGGTAATCTCGGAGGGTGTGATCTCGCATGTCGCCGTGGTACCACATCCTCCCTTGCTGGTGCCGGAACTCTCGCCGGGATCCGCCGGCCCGCTCCGGGCGGCCTGCCGGGCCGCGGTGTCGCGGCTCGGCGACCGCTGGCTCGCGGTCGGCGCATCCGACGAGGACACCTTCATTGAACCGGAATCCGCCGGATCCTTCCGTGGTTACGGCGTGGACGTGTCGGTGCGCCTTTCCTCCGATCGAGTGCCCGTCCGGTCCGGCGCCGGCGGGCCGCCGCCGGAACTGCCCCTACCCGCGCTGGTGGCGGGCTGGTTACGGGAGCAGGCCGGCGCGGCATCGGTTCGGGTCCGGCTCCTCGCGGCCGACACCGAACCGGGCGAGTGCGAGCGGGTCGGAAAAGAGATCGCGGAATCAGACGAAACCGGGTTGCTGATTCTCGGCGACGGATCCCACCGCCACGGGCCCCGCTCACCGGGAAGCGAGGACGATCGCGCGCCCGGCTTCGACGAGGGCGTCGCCCGGGCACTGGAGACCGCCGATGTCGCGGCCCTGCTCGCGTTGGACTCGCGGCTCGCCGACGAACTGGGTGCCGGTGGTCGCGTGCCGTGGCAGGTTCTCGCCGGCCTCGGCTCGGGCTGGCGGGCCGAACTGCTGTACTCGGCGGCGCCCTTCGGCGTCGGTTACCACGTCGCGGTGTGGGAGCGCGCGTGAAGCCGATCGCGGTCGTGGGCCCGACCGCCACCGGGAAGTCCGAACTCGCCGTCACGCTCGCCCGTGCGCTCGGCGGGGAGGTGATCAACGCCGACGCGATGCAGTTGTACCGGGGGATGGACATCGGCACCGCCAAGGTGACCGAAGCGGAACGGCGTGGCGTCCCGCACCATCTGTTGGACGTTCTCGACGTGACCGAAACCGCCTCGGTCGCGGCCTACCAACGGGACGCGCGGGCGGTGATCGAAGGACTGCTGGCAAGGGGGAGGACTCCCGTGCTCACCGGCGGCTCGGGCCTCTACGTCCAGGCCGTCCTGGACGATCTGCAGTTCCCGGGGACCCGACCGGAGATACGGGCCCGACTGGAGCAGGAGGCCGAGCGCGCCGGCGCTGCCCCGTTGTACGCGCGACTCGCCGAGTGTGACCCCGACGCCGCCGCGAAGATCCTGCCCACCAACACCCGGCGGATCGTGCGTGCCCTGGAAGTCATCGAGATCACCGGCCGGCCGTTCTCCGCGTCCATGCCGACGCCAGGACCGGCGCGTTACGGCGCTGTCCTCATCGGAATCGATCGAGATGTCGCCGAACTCGACGAACGCGTCGAGTCGCGGGTGGACCGGATGTTCTCGGCCGGCCTGGTCGAGGAGGTGCGGTTGCTGGCAGGCAAAGGCTTGCGCGAAGGGAAGACGGCCTGCCGGGCGCTGGGTTACCAGCAGGTGCTCACGGCTCTCGACACCGGCGGCGACCTCGGCGCGGCGGCGGCCGCGACGAAGCAGGCGACGCGCCGATTCGTTCGCAGGCAACGATCCTGGTTCCGGCGGGACACCCGGATCCACTGGTTCGACGGGGCCGATCAGGACGTGGCCGAGCGGGTGCTGTCGGTGGTCGCCAAGTAGGCTTGCCGAGTGGCAATCGAGTTTGTGAAAGGGCATGGCACACAGAACGACTTCGTGCTGCTGCCCGACCCGTCCGGCCGTCTGGAGCTGACGCCGGACCGGATCGCCGATCTGTGCGACCGGCAGCGCGGGCTCGGTGCCGATGGAATACTGCGGGTGGTCCGGGTCGAGGCGCTCGGCGAGGTCATGGCTGCCGAGTCGAAGGCCGAGTGGTTCATGGACTACCGCAATGCCGACGGGTCTCTCGCCGAGATGTGCGGCAACGGTATGCGGGTCTTCGCCCGGTACCTGGTGGACGCCGGTCTGGTGGGCGAGCGGGAGTTCGTCGTGGGCAGCCGCGGTGGTGACCGGCCGGTGGTGGTGCACCCGGACGGCTCAGTGACCGTGCGGATGGGACCGGCCGCGATCACCGGTGCGTCGGTGGCGATCGTCGACGGCCGGAACTTCTCCGGGGTGGCGGTCGACGTCGGCAACCCGCACCTGGTGTCTATTGTGGACGACGATGTCACCGAGCTGGATCTGAGCGCGCAACCGCGCTACGACACGGACTTCTTCCCGGACGGGGTGAACCTGGAGTTCGTGAACCCGCTGGGCGAAGGCGCGCTGCGGATGCGCGTGCACGAACGCGGGGTCGGCGAGACGCGCTCGTGCGGCACCGGCACCGTCGCGTCGGTGGCCGCGGCACTGCATCTGGCCGGAACCGACACCGGGGAGTCCACTGTGGATGTCCCGGGCGGCCGGGTCACGGTCACCCTCGACCGCGGCGAGTCGACCCTGACCGGTCCCGTCGAGTTCGTGGCGCGCGGTCGGCTGGACGACGACTGGTGGACCGCGCGCGGCTAGGGCGTGCCGGCAGCTTCGTCGTGGTGCTGGAGACGGGTTTTCGAAGGTGCGCGGCCCGCGAGCCAGGACGGGGTCAGGTCAGGGCCGCGGGCTCGTCGTTCGATGCCGATGACGGCAGGTCCCGCATCGTTCGCAGCGGCGAAAACAGCAGCGGCAGAATCGCCGCGTTCTGGCCGAGCATGGTCACCCAGACCGTGGCGTGGACGCCGATCCACTCGCCCAGCGCGCCGCCGAGCAGGCCGCCGAGCGGCGTCACGCCCCACACCACGAAGCGGACGCTGGCGTTCATCCTGCCGAGCAGCCCGTCGGGGCAGACCGTCTGCCGATAGCTGACCTGCGCGACGTTGTAGACGACCACGCCGTATCCGAAGAACACCAGGCCGATCGGCGCGAGCACGACCGCCCAGCCCGGCGCGGCCAGCGGAAGGAGCAACACGGCCGGGAAGGTCACCACGCAGATCAGCCAGATCGTCCTGACCTGCCCGGCACGGCGAATCCACCAGCCGACGCTCGTCGCCCCGAGCACACCGCCGATCCCACCGGCGGCCAACAGCAGTCCCACGCCGGCGGGCGAAAGCCGGAGGTTCCCGGTGAAGAAGAGGATTTCCACCGCCAGGAACGACCCGGAGAAGAAGTTGCTGGACGCGGTACACAGGGTGATCGCCCGCAGCGTCGGACTCCCGAACACGAACCGCAGCCCCTCCGCGATCCCCGCCCGCAATCCCCCACCACCGTGTTCCCCCTTCCGGTCGCCGTGTCCCCCGTTCCGGTCGCCGAGTTCTCTGGTCGGCTCGCCGGCTTCACCGATGTGGCCGCCCTGGTCCGTTCGCTTCGGCTCGGGTTCGGGTTCGACCGCTTTGATCCGCCAGAGGAACAGCGCGGAGGCCAGGTATCCGGCGCCGGTCGTGAGCACGGTGTTGGCGGCGCCGAGCAGTTGGGTGAGCCCGCCGGCCATGCCCGGCCCGGCGATCTGGGAGATCGACTGGCTCGCCTGCAGTTTCGCGTTGCCTTCGACGAGTTGAGCCCGGCTCACCAGTGCGGGCAGGTACGACTGATACGCCACATCGAAGAACAGGGTGCCGACGCCGACCAGCAGCGTCACCACGATGAGCTGGGTCAGGCCGAGCACGCCTGCCCACCACGCGGCCGGCACCGTCAGCAGCAGTGCGGCGCGGGTGAGATCGGCGGCCATCATCAGCGGGCGACGGCGCATCCGGTCCACCCACACGCCGGCGGGAAGCCCGAGGACCAGGAACGCCGCGTTGCCCGCGGCGGTGAGCAGGCCCATCTGGAAGGGGCTCGCGAGCAGGACCGTGGCGGCGAGCAGGGGCAGTGCGGTCCTGCCCGCGGACTGGCCGAACTGGCTGATCGTGTCTCCGGCCCACAGGCGGCGGAAGTCCGGGTGAAACCACAGTGAGTCACGGCGCACTCGCCCAGTTTGAATGAGTGATTGGAAAGTGACAATCACTTTTGGTCGTCGGGCTGCCCGAGATCCTTAGGCTGAAGAGGTGGAACGACGAAAAGCCACGGAGGCGGAAGCAGCCGCGCTCGCCTCCGGCGTGCGGTTGCGCATCATCCGGCTGACCAGTGATGAGGCGCTCACGAACAAGGAACTCGCCGAGCGGCTCGGACGTGACCCGGCGACGACCCTGCACCACGTGCGCAAGCTCGTCGACACCGGCTTCCTGGTGTCGCAGTCGCCCCGCCGTGGCAACCGGGGTGCCAAGGAAATCCCGTATCTCTCCAGCGGACTGTCGTGGGCCCTGCGTTTCCAGGGCTCCGGCCGCGAGCGGGATCTCGCCGAGGCGATGCTGGCGGCCTACCTCAGCGAGATCGCCGAAGTCGACGTCGGTGACCTGCAGCAGAGCCGGCTCGTCGTGCGACTTGACCCCGACGAACTCGAAGAGCTGCACGAGCGGATGAGGGACCTGCTCGACGAGTTCCAGGCGAGGGCCGACGGGCGGACGCCGGGGGACGGCAAACCCCGGGACAAGGTCGCGATCTATGTGACGACGTATCCGAGCCGCTAATTCGCTCGCCTCTGCCCCGAATCGTGGGACCATGGAAGGACGATGACAGAACTTATCTACACAGACCTGGTCGACGACCCATCCACCGGCGAGCTGGAACTGGAGGACCGCGCCTCGCTCCGCCGCGTCGCCGGGCTCTCCACCGAGCTGTCCGACATCACCGAGGTCGAGTACCGGCAGCTTCGCCTCGAACGGGTGGTGCTGGCCGGGGTGTGGACCGAGGGTACGGCGGCCCAGTCGGAAGCGTCCCTGGCGGAGCTGGCCAGACTGGCGGAAACGGCCGGCTCGCAGGTTCTGGAAGGCGTGGTGCAACGTCGCGGCAAGCCCGACCCGGCCACCTACATCGGGTCCGGCAAGGTCCGGGAGCTGTTCGACATCGTCGTGGCGACCGGTGCCGACACGGTGATCTGCGACGGCGAGCTCTCACCCGGCCAGTTGCGCCAGCTGGAGGCCCGGCTCAAGGTCAAGGTCGTCGACCGGACGGCGCTGATCCTGGACATCTTCGCCCAGCACGCGCGTTCGAAGGAAGGCAAGGCGCAGGTCGAGCTGGCCCAGCTCCAGTACCTGATCCCGCGGCTGCGCGGCTGGGGTGAGTCGCTGTCCCGGCAGGCCGGTGGTCGCGCCGGTGGCGCGAACGGCGGTGTCGGTCTGCGTGGTCCCGGTGAGACCAAGCTCGAAACCGACCGCAGGCGGATCAACAAGCGGGTCGCGAAGCTGCGCCGGGAGATCGCCGCGATGGACACCATCCGGTCCACGAAGCGGGGACGGCGGGTCGCCAACGAGGTGCCCAGCGTCGCGATCGTCGGGTACACCAACGCCGGCAAGTCCAGCCTGCTCAACGCGATCACCGGGGCCGGTGTGCTGGTGGAGAACGCGCTGTTCGCCACCCTGGACCCGACCACGCGCCGTTCCACCACGCCGGACGGCAGGACCTACACCCTGACCGACACGGTCGGGTTCGTGCGCCACCTGCCGCATCAGCTGGTGGACGCCTTCCGGTCCACTCTCGACGAGGCGGCCGACGCCGATCTCCTGTTGCACGTCGTGGATGGCGCGGACGCCGCCCCGGAGGAACAGGTCACGGCGGTCCGGGAAGTACTCGCGGAGATCGGCCGCCGTCGCTCGGGCTCGTTGCCGCCGGAGCTGATCGTGATCAACAAGGTGGATGCGGCGGATGAGCTCTCCCTGGTCCGGTTGCGTCACCTGCTGCCCGACGCGGTGGTCGTTTCGGCTCATACCGGGGACGGGATGGCCGCGCTCGTCGAGGCCGTGAGCGACCGGCTGCCGCGCCCAGAGCTGACGATCGAGGCGCTGGTGCCCTACACCCGCGGTGAGCTGGTCGCCAGGGTGCATTCCGACGGCGAGCTCCTCTCCGAGGAGCATCTGCCCGAGGGCACCCGGCTCTGTGCCCGGGTGCGGCCCGATCTGGCTTCCGCCCTGGAGGTCTACTCGACGAACGGATCGCCCGTCTGAGTGCTCGTTGGCCAGAGTCCCGCCCGATTTCGTGGCCGGGGCTCTGGAGCGTGCCCTGTCGCGTTTGCGGGCGTCCTGTCCGGAGGATCGGCTCCCTTCTCCCCGCGGGCCCGGCCGCGTGCCTTGATCAGCCGGCGCACGACTGGGGGACTGGTATTCGGCCGTGTCCAGCCCAGCTCGGGGACGGGGCGGGCTGTGGCGACGGGGCGGGCTGAACACCGTGTGCGGGAAGGGAAAGCGACCGCCCGGATTCCACCGTGCCGTTCGTGACGCCGGGCGGCGCTCCCATTCTCGTTCCCGTTTTCCGCTCAGCTTCCTGTGCGGTCGAGGTCCCTCGGCTGGTCACAGCCTGCGCAGGACGGCCACCACCTTGCCGAGGACGGTGGCGTCGTCACCCGGGATCGGCTGGTAGGCGTCGTTGTGCGGGAGCAGCCAGACGTGTCCGCTCTTGCGCTTGAACGTCTTGACCGTCGCCTCGCCTTCGATCATCGCCGCGACGATCTCACCGTTGTTCGCGGTCGGCTGCTGGCGCACCACGACCCAGTCGCCGTCGGTGATCGCCGCGCCGACCATCGAATCGCCGGTCACCTTCAGCAGGAACACGTCCCCCTCGCCGACGATGTCCTTCGGCAGCGGGAACACGTCCTCGATGGACTGTTCGGCCAGCACCGGACCGCCCGCCGCGATCCGGCCGACCACCGGCACGAAGGCGGGCTTGGGCATGTCGCTTTCCGCGCGGCCGATGCGTGCCGCCCGTTCCGCGTCGGCCGTGAGCACACCGACCGCACGCGGCCGGTTCGCGTCCCGGCGCAGGTAGCCCTTGCGCTGCAGGGTGCGCAGCTGGTGGGAGACCGAGGACGTCGAGGTGAGCCCGACGGCCTCGCCGATCTCGCGGACGCTCGGCGGGTAGCCGAAGCGGTCCACCCAGGCCCGGATCACCTCCAGCACCTGCTGCTGCCGCGGGCTCAGCCCTTCCTCGACGTCCTCGGGATCGGGCAGCGGATGGACGTCGCCGAATCTTCCGCCGGGCCGGCGGGGGATCTCGGCCTTCTCGTCTGTGTCGGTCACGGTGCTTCCTCCTGGCTGGGTCTCGATCGGGGTGTCGGTTCTGCTGGGTTCCGGTGGGCCTCGCGGATGGTGCCGGGCATGCCGTAGCCGGCGGCGCCGGTGCCCGGTGTGTCTGGTCTTCCTCTGGTCACCCACGGTAGTCCACCGAGCCCGGAACTTCAAACAACTGTTCGAGCGACACGCCGGGTGGGGCTCGATTTCGTCGGCCCCTGGTGGTACACATTCGCTCTGGGTTTCGATAGAACGGCTGTTCGACCTGGCGGCCGGCCGGGGTGCACAGGCAGGCGAAGACCGCGAGGAGAAGATTGCGAGGAGGTTCCGCGATGGCGGTCCTGGCGCACGAAGACCAGAGCACCGGGGAGGTCCCCCGGGTGGGAACGCCCGGGCGGGCGCGGCGCGCGGCGGGCGAGTCACGGCACCCGCCGGCGAGGGCGCACGTGGTGGCGGGCCGTCACCGGCCGCCGGTGCCCGGCTGCGCCCCGCGGCGGGTGGCGCGCTGGCCGTGGCTGGCCGCGGCGGCGGTCGCCACGGGTCTGGCCGTCACCGGTCTGGGTGTATTCGCCGACGGCGTTTCGGCGGCCGTTCCCGACCGGACCGCGACCGTCCAGCTCGAACCGGGCCAGACCCTGGCCGACCTCGCCCGGCGGTACGCGCCGGACAGCGATCCCGGCCTCGTGGTGGCCCGCATCCGGGAACTCAACCGCCTCGGCGACGCCGAGGCGGTGCCCGGCCTGCCGCTGACCGTGCCGGTCGAGGCGTCCGTCGCCGGCCGTCCGTGACCCCCGGCTCACCCTCGCGGGTCTCTTGCGGGCCGGTTGCGGGCGTTCTAAGGTCCACCGCTATATCTAGTAGTTACACGGCTGTAGTTGGTCCACAGGTTGGGGTAGACTCGGAGACGAGTTGTCCACAGCCGGTTGGCGCGCCCGCCAGAGCGGGCAGGCAAGGCGAAGATCTCGGGGTGCCGTTTGTGTGGCGGCCCGCGGCGATCGGGGAAACCGGCGAGAAGGGAAGGTGTCCGGCGATGCGGTGCCCATTCTGCCGTCATGCCGACTCCCGGGTCGTCGACTCCCGTGAGGTGGACGAGGGGCAGGCGATCCGCCGCCGCAGGTCGTGCTCGGCCTGTGGGCGCCGGTTCACCACTTCCGAGACGATGGTGCTCGCCGTCGTCAAGCGATCCGGGGTGACCGAGCAGTTCAGCAGGGACAAGGTGGTCCTCGGCGTGCGCCGGGCCTGTCAGGGCAGGCCGGTCGACGATGACGCGCTGCAGCAACTCGCGCAGCGGGTGGAGGAGTCCATCCGCTCGACCGGTGTCGCGGAGATTCCGAGTCACGAGGTCGGGCTGGCCATCCTCGGCCCGCTCCGGGAGCTCGACGAGGTCGCCTACTTGCGGTTCGCCAGCGTCTATCGCTCCTTCTCCTCGGTCGAGGACTTCGAGAAGGAGATCGCGGACCTTCGCAAAGCCGTGGCGGAATCGGCAGCGCCGCACGACGGCGACGGGAACGCGGGGTAGTTCGCCCCGCGGCGGAGAGGGAGACGGCCATGACGGAGAGCGTGGCGACAGGCGGCAAGGGTGCCAAGAAGAGCAAACGCGGCCTGGCGGTGGGGCGGGTGTTCACCACCGAGGGAGTGCACCCCTATGACGAGGTGGACTGGGAACAGCGCGATGTGGTGATGACCAACTGGCGCGACGGTTCGGTCAACTTCGAACAGCGTGGCGTGGAGTTCCCCGACTTCTGGTCGGTCAACGCGACCAACATCGTCACCAGCAAGTACTTCCGCGGCGCGGTCGGCACTCCGCAGCGCGAGCACAGCCTCAAGCAGCTGATCGACCGGGTCGTGCACAGCTATGTGCGGGCCGGCGTCGAACACAACTACTTCGCCACGGCCGCGGATGCGGAGGTCTTCGAGCACGAGCTGACCTGGATGCTGCTGCACCAGGTGTTCAGCTTCAACTCGCCGGTGTGGTTCAACGTCGGCACGTCGTCGAAACAGCAGGTCTCGGCGTGCTTCATCCTCGCCGTCGACGACAACATGGAGTCGATC
>DASSAD010000147.1:0-28630 GCA_035685725.1 Amycolatopsis sp.
CGTCGGGCTGGGCGGTGGCGTCCTCTGGGTTACCTTCTCCGACTGCAAACGGCATCCGTTCGGGTGATTTTCGCCCGGCTCGCGACCAACCGGCTAACATCCGGCCCCGGCTAGGCGCTGTCTCCCGCGGAACTTCCACGAAAAGTCGGGAATCACGATGCGCAACTGCACTCCTGCTCTGTCCGCCGTGCAGCGAGCCTGGGTCACCGCCATCGCCACGATCATCACGCTGCTGACCGTGATCGTGCTCGGCGCCATGGCCTGAGTCACTGCCTGAGCCGCGGCCGAACCACTGCCTGAACAACTGCCTGAGCCGCTGCTTGAACCACTGCCGCCCGGACCGCCCTGGGCCGGCAGGCACCACCTGATCATCCGCGGTGGCCGGCGCGCATCGATCCGGCCACCGCGGATTTCTCAGGCGTGCTGATGCTTCGTCATCACGACAAGGGTGACGATCGCGGCGATGATCAGGACCGCGGCGATGATCGCCAACGCGATCTTGACCGCGCTGTACGGACGTTCGCCGTGCACCTCGCCGGTCCGCCCGTTGACGAAAACCTGAAAACGCTTACCGCCATAGACGTAGAACGCGGCCCACACCGGCAGCAACATCAGTTTGAACGTGATGTCGGCGTAGTGGGTGTCGACACGTTCGACCCGTTGCTCGTCACCGCCGATGTCGCGACGGCAGTCCTCGCGGATGACCGGCGCCATCCGTCGCTTGGCCTCGTCCAACCCGGCCTCGGGCTCCACGTCGTACCGCAGCGTGTAATGCCCGGCCAGGTACTGGGGCTGGTACGCGACCGCGTCGGCCAGCGGCCACGGGGCCAGATCGTCGAGACGCTCGACCGGAACGTATCCGGTCGCGGGCACGAGCACGTCGTCGAAGAAGCGGCCCACCGTGCCGTGCGCGCGATGCCAGCGGGTGTGCCGGACCCGGCGGGTCTGCCGGTTTCCCGAGCTGTCGGTGTAGGACTCGGTCACGTAGTAGTACTCGCCACGCGCACCGGCGTACTGCGTCGTCGTGCTCGAGTCGTAGGTCCAGTGCGGCAGGTAGGTGCTCTTGGTGGACTCCGCCTCCGAGATCTTCTTCAGCGCCGATGGCGCGAACCACCGCGAAGACACCCACCCGCGCAACGCACCGCGCAAACCGTTGTGGTCCAAGGTGAACGGCAGCACCGCCTCGGGCAGGATCTGGCCGACCGCGGCCGGATCGACCACCAGCGGCGCGGAGCAGAACTGGCAGCGCCCGGACAGCTCGTTGCTCTGCGTGCGTGCGCCGCACTGCCGGCAGACGAGTTCATGGGTGGCGAGAGTGCCGACCGGCTTGCGCGGCAGCGTCGCCAACTCGGCGATCGGATGCTCGCGCACCTGGCGGTCGACGGCCTCGATCTGTTGCTGGAATCCGCAGTACGGGCAGCGCAGTGCCGTCGTACCGGGGGCGAACTCGACGCGCGCGCCACACCCGCCGCACGGGTAGGACTGCGGCGAGACCGGGAAGGAGGTCTCGGTCATGGCTCACGCCTCCGGCGGCAGCGGCGGCGGGGTACCGGGCAGCAGCACGGCGAGTTCCGGCACCTGAGCGGCCGGCACCCAGGCCTCCATCCCGTTCTTCCAGACCAGCGTCGCGGCGGTCAGCGTGCCCTCCGCGACCTGCCCGGCAAGCGCGTTCTCGTCGAACGGTCCGAGCTGCCTGCCATCCGCGCCGAGATACCACTGAGCGGACTCGGGTAGCGGCGGCGGAGCCGCGGCGGGAACCGGAGCCGGCGGGGGCGCGGCCTGCGGAACACCCTGCGGCGCGGTGGGCGGCGCGTAGCCCGGTTGCGGGGGGTAACCCGGCTGCGGCGGATAACCGGGCTGCGGCGCATAACCTGGCGCGTAACCGGCTTGCGGCGGGTAACCGGGCGCGAAGCCCGGCTGCGCGAGCCCGGCGGCCATCTGCTGTCCCATCGCCATGCCCAGGCCGAGGCCGAGCCCCTCGCCGGCCCCACCGCCGGGGTTGTTCGCCGCGTCGCCGATCGCGTTGGCGGTCTGGAACCGGGTGTACTGGTTGAGGTCGCCGACGATGCCCATCTGGGTGCGCTTGTCCAGCGCCTCCTCGACCTCGGGCGGCAGCGAGATGTTCTCGATGATGAACTTCGCGATCTGGATACCGGTCCCGGCGAGCTCCTGGTTGAGCACCGCGGCCAACCGCCCGCCGATCTCACCCTGCCGGGACGCCAGGTCGAGCATCGGCACCCCGGCGCCGGCCAGCGCGGGACCGAGCCGGCCCACGATCAGCTGCCGCAAATACTCCGACACCTCCTCGGTGCGGAACTCGGGATCGGTGCCGACCAGCTCCCGCAGCAGCGCGGGCGGGTCGATCACCCGGGCGGAGAAGGCGCCGAAGGCCCGCAGCCGGACCATGCCGAACTCGGGATCACGCAGGATGACCGGGTTCTGCGTCCCCCACTTCATGTCCGTGAACTGCCGGGTGTTGACGAAGTAGACCTCGGCCTTGAACGGCGATTGGAAGCCGTACTTCCAGCCCTTGAGCGTCGACAGGATCGGCATGTTCTGCGTCTGCAGGGTGTAGGTGCCGGGGGCGTAGGCATCCGCGATCCGGCCCTCGTTGACGAAGACGGCCGCCTGGGACTCGCGGACGACGAGCTTCGCGCCCATCTTGATCTCGTTCTCGTACCGCGGGAAACGCCATACGATGGTGTCGCGACTGGAGTCCAGCCATTCGATGATGTCGATCAGCTCGCCACGGAGCTTGTCCATGAAACCCACGGTTTCCCCCTGGTCACGTCGAGAACGGCCGTGGGCGACCTTAGCAGGGACAGGCGAAAACGGGGGTCAAGCCCGGCGCCGCCCGCCCTCGGCCAGCCAGGCCGTGATCTGGGTGCGGGAGGTGAACCCGAGCTTGTTCAGGATGTGGTCGATGTGGCTTTCCGCGGTCCGCTGGGAGATCACCAGGCCGGCCGCGATCTCCCGGTTCGACTTGCCGGTCGCGACCAGCTCGGCGACCTGCCGCTCGCGCTTGGTCAACACGGGCTTCGCCGCGGACGACCGGTTCCGGACCGGCTCGGCCCCCGCGCTCCGCTCGCCGAGGGCGTAGGCGATGGCCTCGGACCGGGACAGCCCGGCTCCGCCGTGGAAAACGGCTTCGAACGCGGGGGATCCCAGTGCGGCCCGGGTCTCCTCGATGGCCCGCGCCCGTCCGCCGGGCGGACACACCTCGGTGTCCGGTGGCCCGCCGACCGCGCGCCACATCTCCTCCACCGCGCCGTAGAGCGTGGCCGCCCGGCGTGCGTCCCCGGACACCAGGGCCAGACCCGCCATCAGGTCGACACAGAACGGGATGCCCAGCCGGTCGTCCAGATCCCGCTTCCCGCGGAGTGCTTCCCGCAGCCGGTCCCCGGCCGTCGCGAGATCCCCCTGTGCCCAGTGCGCGACGGCGAGGTTCGCCCTGATCCAGGACAGCACCCACGACTCGTCGAGCGCGCCGCAGAGCGCTTCGCCCTCGTCGAGCAGTCGCACGGCGTCGGCCGGCCGGCCCAGCTCGATCAGGTTCTCCGCGGCGGCCACGAAAACCAGCAGCGCGGGCAAGGTCCAGACACCCGACTCGCGATGTTCGGCGAGTTCCCCGGCATAGTGGCGCGCCGCCGCGTCGCGACTGTACACAAAGGACTCCGCCGACCCCGGTTCGGTCAGGTTCCGGGATTCGACCAGCGCGGCGAGCGCGTGCTCGGCGTCGCCATGGAAGTGGGAGATCCACCCGTCGACCCACAGCGCCCTGGCGCGCTCGGCCGTCGGCTCGGGCGCCGCCGCCAGAGCCCGCTCCAGCCAGTGCCGCCCGTCACGCACGAAACCGCACACGAGCCAGTAGAACCAGAGCGCGGACGCCAACCGCAGACCCGTTTTCCCCTCGCCCGGCGTCGACAGGCAGTAGTCCAACGCCGCGATCAGGTTGGACCGCTCGGCCCGCAGCCGCTCGGCCAGCTCGCGCTGGCGCGGACCGCAGGAATCGGCGTCTCCGTGCTCGGCGAAGCGGAGATAGTAGTCACGGTGACGGCGGCGCACCCGGTCCGGATCACGGGTTTCCGTGAGCCGTTCCCTGCCGTACTGGCGGATCGTTTCCGCCATCAGGTAACGCACGAAGATCCCGTGCTCCACCTTGCCCAGCACCGACTTGTCGACCAGACCCGCGATCCCGGCGGGCACCTCGTCGATGGTCAGCCCCGCACCGACGCACACGTCGTCGGCCGCGTCCAGGTCGAAGTCGCCGGCGAACACCGAACATCGCGCCCAGACGAGGCGTTCGGACGCCGTGCACAGGTCGTAGCTCCAGTCCACCGCGGCCCGCAACGTCTGATGGCGTGGCAACGCCGCGCGGCTGCCCGCGTTCAGCAGACCGAACCGGTCATCGAGTCTGGCCAGGAGCTGGTCGACGGAGAGCACCCGCACCCGCACCGCCGCCAGTTCCAGTGCGAGCGGAACGCCGTCCAGCGCCTGGCACAACCGCACCACGGCTTCCTCGTTCTCCGGCGTCACCAGGAATCCCGGCACCACCGCCGAAGCCCGCTCCTCGAACAACGCCACCGCGTCGAAGGCACGCGCCGGGCCCGCGAAACCATCGCGCGAAGGCACCGACATCGGCGGGACCGGGCAGAGGAGTTCCGCGTCGATCCGCAACGGCTCGCGGCTGGTCACCAGCACGCGCAAATCCGGCGCGGCGGACAACAACGACGTGACCAGGCGAGTGCACGCGCTCCGCACGTGTTCGCAGTTGTCCAGCAGCAGCAACCGTTCTCCGGCCATCTCGGCCAGGTTCTCCACCAGGTTCTCCGCCATGGCCGCCTCGCCGCCGGTGTCCACCCGATCCACCCGGTCGGTCCGGCCCAACGCCGCGGCCACCGCCGGGACCACGGACGCCGAACGCGGCACCCCCGCCAGATCGACCAGGCAGATCCCGTCCGGGTAACTCGGCCGCACCTCACGCGCGACATGCACCGCCAGCCGGGACTTGCCGACCCCGACGCCACCCACCAAGGTCACCAGGCGCGACTCCGACAACGCGCGCTTGATCTCGGTCGTCAGTCGGCGACGACCCACGAAACTGGTCAACTCACCCGGAAGACCCTCGGCCTCCCGCCACGGCGACCGGGTCATCTGAGTCACACTAGGTAACCTCCACCCCGGTCACAAGACATCCGGCGTTATCGAGACAAAACGCCGCGCAGCGCCGACCGGGGCACTACGGACCGTCATGCCGGGCGCGCGTGGCGGTCCGCTCGGTGAGCCACGCCGCGATCTGGGTCCGGCTGGTGAAGTTGAGCTTGCCGAGGATGTGGTCCACATGGCTTTCCACGGTGCGCTGGGAAATCACCAGCACGGCCGCGATCTCCTTGTTCGACCTGCCGGTCGCGACCAGCTCGGCGACCTGCCGCTCGCGCCGGGTCAACGCCGGCTCCGCGGCGGGCTCGGGCGTCCGGTCCGCCGCGGCGCGGGCGGTCCTGCCGCCAGCGCCCACGGCGTAGGCGATGATCTCCCGCTGGGAAAGCCGCGCGCCCTGGTGAGCCGCGGTGTCGTAGGCGCGGTCACCCAGCGCGCTGCGGCTTCCGCGCATCGCGTTCGCCCGCCGGCGCAGCAGGATCTCGAAACCGAACAGCGGTTTGCCGATCCGCTGCCACATCTTCTCCGCCGCGCCGAAGAGCACCGCCGCCCGGTGCGCGTCCCCCGCCGAATCCGCCACCCAGGCGAGCAGATCCACGCAGAACGGGATGCCCAGCCGGTCGTCGAGGTCCTCCTTGATCCGCAGCGACTCGCGCAGCTCACCGGCCGCCCGCTCGTACTCCCCGAGTTCCCACCGGACGACCGCGAGGTTCCACTTCGTCCAGGACAGCGTCCAGCGCTCGCCGAACGACGCGCAGACCGCCTCGCACTCCTCCAGCAGTGCCAACGCCCCCGCGACATCGCCCGCCAGAAAGGCGACCCGCGCCCGTTGCCCGAAGATCAGCAGCGCCGGCGCGGTCCACGGCCCGTTCGCCCGATGCCGCGCCAGGGCCTCGTCGAGCAGTGGCACCGCGCGCGCCAGGTTGCCGGCGAACATCTCGGCCTCGCCGAGGTACTGGATCGCATAGGTGAGCTCGCTCTGGTCACCGAGCCGGCGCGCAAGGTCATGGCTCTCGGTGAGCAGTTCGAGGCTCGCCGCGTTGTCCCCCTGCAGGAAGGCGATCCACCCGGTCAGCCACAGCGCCCTGGCGCGCGCGGGACTCGGCCGGGGAGCGGCCGCCACCGCGCGGTCCAGCCAGTACCGGCCGTCCCGCACCGAGCCGGAACCCACCCAGTACATGCCCAGCGCGGCGGCCAACCGCAGACCCGTCGCCGCCTCGCCGGGCACGGTCAGGCAGTAGTCGAGCGCCGCCCACAGGTTGGGCCGCTCCGCGCGCAACCGCTTCATCCACTCCGCCTGCCGGGGACCGCAGAAATCGGACTGCTCCGCCAGTGCCAGGCAGAAGTCCCGGTGGCGACGGCGAAACCGATCCCGTCCACCGGTCTCGGCGAGCCGCTCGGCCCCGTACTGGCGGATGGTCTCCAGCATCCGGTAGCGCGCCCGCGGCCCTCGATCGAGCCGGGTCAGTACGGACTTGTCCACGAGTCCGGCGATACCGGTGAAGACGTCGTCCAGCGTCAGCCCGTCGCGGGCGCAGACATTCTCGGCCGCGTCGAGGTCGAAGTCACCCGCGAACACGCTGCAGCGCGCCCACAGGATCCGTTCCGACTCGGTGCACAGGTCATAGCTCCAGTCCACCGCGGCGCGCAGGGTCTGGTGCCGGGGCGAGGCATCCCGGCTGCCCGCGCTCAGCAGACGGAACCGGTCTTCCAGCCGGGTCAGGATCTGTTCCACCGACAGCACCCGCACCCGCACCGCCGCCAGCTCCAACGCCAGCGGAACACCGTCCAACCGCTGGCACAACCGGACCACCGCGTCGGAGTTCTGCGCGGTGACGGCGAACCCCGGCACCGCGGCACCGGCTCGTTCCTCGAACAACGCCACCGCCTCGTACTGGGCGAGCAACTCCCGTGGCGTCCGCGACGCATCGCCGTGCGCCCCGGGCACCGACAACGGGGGAACCGCACAGACGCTTTCCGGGCCGATTCCCAACGGCTCCCGGCTCGTCGCCAGCACGCGCACCCCCGGCGCCGACGACAACACCCGGTGCGCGAGCCGGCCGGCCTCGTCCAGCACGTGCTCGCAATTGTCCAGCAGCAGCAACATCCGCTTGCCCGCCAGATAGTCCAGCAGCACCGGTCCGGGATCGCGCGCGGACGGATCGAGCAGCCCCAGCGCGGCGACGAGTGCCGGCACGACCATCGCCGCGTCCCCCACCTTCGCCAGCTCGACCAGGCAGACCCCATCCGGGAACGACCGGCGCAGCTGGCCCGCGACATGCACCGCCAACCGGGACTTGCCCACGCCCCCGGCCCCGACCAGGGTCACCAGCCGGGAAGCCGACAGCGCACGCTTGACGTCAGCCGTCACCTGACGACGACCCACGAAACTGGTTACCTCACCGGGCAGTCCGACAGCATCCCGGCGCACCACCTTGACCACCACACATCACCAGGTCCCAGACACTACCGCATACCGTGCGAACGGGACCTGGAGGACAACTGCCACCACTCGTCACGCCTCGGCGCCGCACGTTCACGGCGCCACCGCACCGGAATTCGCGGCTACGACCGCGAACCCGGCACCGGGGGGACTCAGCCCTTCGACTTCGAGGTGGTCCCGTGCCGGAACTCGACCACGTCACCGTCGGCCATCACGTAGTCCTTGCCCTCCATGCGGACCTTGCCCGCCGACCGGGCGGCCACCAGCGAGCCGGCCTCGACCAGATCGGCGTAGGAGACCACCTCGGCCTTGATGAAGTTGCGCTCGAAATCGGTGTGGATGACACCCGCCGCCTGCGGCGCGGTGGCGCCCTGCGGGATCGTCCAGGCCCGCGCCTCCTTGGGCCCCGCGGTGAGGTAGGTCTGCAGGCCCAGGGTGTGGAACCCGGCGCGGGCCAGTGCGTACAGGCCCGGCTCCGGCTGGCCGACGGACTCCAGCAGCTCGCGGACGGACTCCTCGTCGTCCAGTTCGAGCAGTTCCGCCTCGACCTTGGCGTCGAGGAAGACCGCGTCGGCCGGTGCGACGAGCTTGGCCAGTTCCTCGCGCCGCGCGTCGTCGGTGAGCACGCCTTCGTCGGCGTTGAACACGTACAGGAACGGCTTGGTGGTGAGCAGGCTCAGCTCACGCAGGAGTTCGGTGTCGACGTCCTTGCCGGCGGAGAAGAGCGTCTCGCCGGAGTCCAGGATTTCCTTGGCCCGCTGGGCGTTCTCGAGCGCGGGGCGGCTTTCCTTCCTGGTCCGCGCCTCCTTCTCCAACCGGGGCAGCGCCTTGTCGAGCGTCTGCAGGTCGGCAAGGATCAGCTCGGTGTTGATCGTCTCGATGTCCGAGGTCGGGTCGATGCGGCCGTCGACGTGCACCACGTCCGGGTCGTCGAACACGCGGATGACCTGGCAGATCGCGTTGGCCTCGCGGATGTTGGCGAGGAACTTGTTGCCCAGCCCGGCGCCCTCGGAAGCGCCCTTGACGATGCCCGCGATGTCCACGAAGGACACCGTGGCCGGCACCGTCCGCTCGGCGTGGAAGAGCTCGGCGAGCCTGTCCAGCCGGTCGTCGGGCAGCGGCACGACACCGACGTTCGGCTCGATGGTGGCGAACGGGTAGTTCGCGGCGAGCACGTCGTTCCGGGTCAGCGCGTTGAACAAGGTGGACTTGCCCACGTTGGGCAGCCCGACGATGCCGAGGGTAAGACTCACGACGAGCGAGTCTAATGCCCGGCCCGCGCCCGCCCGCCCCGGCACCGCCGTGTCGGATTCCCGCCAGCCGGCCCACTGACCTGCTGGCACCATCGATCTCATGGATACCGACGATGCGCTGTGGCGGGACGCCGAACGCTGCTACCGGGCGGTCGCCTCGCGGGACGCGCGGTTCGACGGGCAGTTCATCGTGGCCGTCCGGACGACCCGGATCTACTGCCGGCCCTCCTGCCCTGCCCTCACCCCGAAAGCCGAGAACGTCTGGTTCTACCCGACCGCCGCGGCGGCCCAGTCCCAGGGCTTCCGGGCCTGCCGCCGCTGCCTGCCCGACGCCGTGCCGGGCTCGCCCGCCTGGAACCTGCGTGCCGACCTGGCCGCCCGCGCCATGCGGCTGATCGCCGACGGCGTCGTCGAGCGGGACGGGGTGCCGGGCCTGGCGAGGCGGCTCGGCTACTCGGAACGCCACCTCGGCCGCGTGCTCACCACCGAGCTCGGCGCGGGACCGCTCGCGCTGGCCCGCGCGCACCGCGCCCATTCCGCGCGCCTGCTGATCGAACTGTCCGACCTGCCGCAGACCGATGTCGCGTTCGCGGCCGGATTCGCCAGCGTCCGGCAGTTCAACGACACGATCCGGCAGGTGTTCGCGCGCACCCCGTCACAGCTGCGCGCCACGTCGTCGGCTCGCCGCGACCGGGCGGCGGTGCCGGACACCGGCACCGGCACCGGCACCGGCACCAGGATCAGCCTGCGTCTGCCGCTGCGGCCACCGTTCGACGCGGCGGGCCTTCTGCGCTTCCTCGGCGATCGTGCCGTGCCGGGCGTCGAGACGGTCGCGGACGACGGCTACGGCCGCACACTGCGGCTGCCGCACGGTCCGGCCACCATCCGGCTCACCCCGCGGGAGCGCCATGTCCGGTGTGACCTGCGGCTGGCGGATGTGCGTGACCTCGGCAGCGCGGTCGCCCGGGCCCGACGGCTGCTCGACCTCGACGCCGATCCCGAGGCCGTGGCACGCGTGCTCGGCGCGGATCCCCTGCTGGCGCCCGCCGTGGCCGCCGCCCCGGGGATCCGGGTCCCGGGCGCGGTCGACGGCACGGAACTGCTGATCCGCGCCATGCTCGGGCAGCAGGTCTCGGTCGCCGCCGCCCGCACCGCCGCCGGCCGCCTCGCCGAGGCGCTCGGCGAGCCGTGGGAGCCGGCACCGGACGAGCACGCCGGACCACCCCGGCGCCTCTTCCCGACCGCGGCGGCGATCGCCGAACGCGGCCACGAGGTGCTGCGCGGACCACGGCGGCGGATCACCGCGATCCGCGCGGCGGCCGAAGCACTGGCCGACGGTGCGGTGGACCCGCACGTCGGCCGCGACCCGACCGAACTCCGGTCCGAGCTGCTCGGCCTGCCCGGCGTCGGCCCCTGGACGGCCGACTACGTGCTGATGCGGGTGCTGGCCGCGCCGGACGTGCTGCTCACCGGTGACCTCGTCCTGCAGAAGGGCGCGGCCACGCTGGGCATCCCGGACCTGACGGCCCGCGCCCGGTCCTGGCGGCCCTGGCGCTCCTACGCCGGCATGTACCTGTGGCGCAGCGCGTGAACTCAGGACGTCATTTCGAGCGTGGAACCGGACCGTGACTTGCGCACCCGCAGCCGGGTCGGGATGCGCTGCCGCAGTTCCTCCACATGCGACACCAAGCCGACCACCCGGCCACCGGCGCGCAACTCGTCGAGGATGTTCATGACCACGTCGAGGGTGTCCGCGTCCAGGGTGCCGAAGCCTTCGTCGACGAACAACGTGTCGAGCAGCGCTCCGCCGGTCTCCGCGGCGACGACGTCGGCCAGACCGAGCGCCAGCGAAAGCGAAGCGAGGAAGGATTCGCCACCGGAAAGCGTTTTCGCGGGCCGGACCGTGCCGGAGTAGTCGTCGAGGACGTCCAGGCCGAGGCCACCCCGGGTGCCGTGCGCGCCCGCGGCATCGGAATGCACGAACGAGTACCGGCCCTGGCTCATCGTCCGCAGCCGCGCCGTCGCGGCCACCGCGACCTCTTCGAGCCGGGCCGCGAGCACGTACGAGCGCAGGGACATCTTCCGGCTGTTCTGCCCGCGCCCGTTGACGACGTCGCTCAAAGCGGCGAGTTCCGCATAGGATTCCTCGACCGGCCGCAGCGCGTCGTTCGCCGCTTCGAGCCGCTTCGAGAGCGCTTCCAGATCATCGGCGCGGCTCCTCGCCGCGCGCGACGTGGCCACGGCGGTCTCCGCGGCTTCCCGCGCCGTCCTGGCCGCCGCGAGCGCGGATTCCACGTCCACGTCGTCGTCGGGGCCGACTCCGGCGAGTTCCGGTTCTTCCAGCGCCGAGCGTGCGGCGGCCTCCGCCGCGGCCGCCTCGGAAAGCCGTTTTTCCAGCAGTGCCACGGTTTCCTCGTCCCGCACGGCGGCGCGCATCTCCTCGACGGCCACGAAGCCCGCGCGCTCCAACGACTCCGCCAGTGCCGCCCGCTGCTGATCGAACCGGTCCTGGGCGCTCGACCGCGCCGAAGAAGCCTCCACCACCGCATCGAGCGCGCGCACCACCCGCGTGAGATGTTCGCGGCGGTGTCGGACATCGGTGTGCTCGCCGCGAGCCTCGTCGAGCCGGTGAGCGCGCTCGGCCACCCGTTCGGCCAGCGCCAGCCGATGTGTTTCCGCGGCGGTGGCCGCCTGTTCGGCGGAGAGCCGCTGCTCGGTCAGTGCCCGGGTTTCGGTGTCGGCCGCGCGAACGCGCGCGTCCAAGCGCACGCGCTGTCCCGCCAACTCGGTCAGCCGCGTGAGCTGACCGGTCACGGCGTCGAGTTCCGCGTTCAGCTCCTTCGCGGTGCGGCCCCGCACCCGTTCGATGAGCGCGGTGAGCGCGGTCTTCGCCGCGTGCACGGCGTCTTCGGCGGTCCGTCGCCGCCGCTCCGCGCGGTTTTCGGCTTCTTCCGCCGCGCGCTCCTGAGCCCGGTCGACCGATCCCTCGCCCGCGCGGGCCGGGGCCGGATGCTCGCCGGAACCGCACACCGGGCAGGGAGAACCGTCGGTGAGCGCGGCGGCGAGTTCGGCGGCCATCCCGTCCAGCCTGGCCTCCCGCAGGCGGAGCCGGTGCTCGCGCGCCCGGTGGTGTTCGTCGGTCGCGCTCCGGGCCGCGTCCTCGGCCAGGGCGACCGCGCGCTCGGCGGCGGGCACCCCGGCCGCGTCCCGCGCCGCCGCGGACAACTCGGCTTCCCGCGGACGCAGCGCTTCGAGTTTGACCTCTGCTTCGGCCGCCGCGTCGAGCGCTCGCCTGAGTTCGGCGACCTGTGCCGGGATTCCGGCGAGTTTCTCCGACAACACGTCGGCACGCGCCCGCGCCTCGTCGCCCGCTTCGGTGAGCCGCTCGATTTCCCGCTCGTCACGGCGTTGCTGCTCGGCTTCGGCGACCAGACCGGCCAGCGCGCCGGCCTCTTCCCGGAGCTTCCCGGCGTGCTGCCGGAGCTCACCGGAGTCCGAACCTGTTTCGGCGTAACCGTTTTCGCCGAGTCCACGCCGGCGCGCCCGCTCGGTACGGCGAGCCTGCTCGACCTGCGCCGCCCCGCGCTCGGCCTGCTCCGCCACCCCGACCACGGTGGCCGCGCGGCGCGCCGCGGCGACCTCCTTCGCCCAGCCTGCGCGCTCGGATTCCTGCTCGGCCAGGCTTTCCAGCCGGGCACGGGCGGTACGCACCCGCCGCACCCGCTCCTCGGCCGCGCGACGCTCCGTCCATTCGCGTTCCGCCGTTTCCCGCGCGGCGAAGGCCCGCTCATGCGCCGCTTCCGCCTCCGACACCGCCTGTCCCGCCCGGCGCCGGACCTCCGCGGCCCACCCCGTCACGTCCTCCTCGGGCGCGTCCTCGCCCGCGACCTGCGCGAAGCGGGCCACCCACTCCCGCACCTGGAGCCCGCACCGCTCCAGGTCCCGCCCGCGCTCGGCCCGGCGCTCGCGGAACCAGGCCTCGACCTCCGCGAAACGCTTGGTGCCGAACAGTTTTTCGAGCAGCCGCTCCCGTTCGCCGGTGTCGGCACGCAGAAACCGGGCGAACTCGCCCTGCGGCAGCAGGACGACCTGGAAGAACTGCGCCGCGGTCATCCCGAGCAGGCGTTCGACCGTGCGGCCGACCTCGTCGATCCGGGTCAGGCCGTCGGCCGGCCGGCCCGCGGGCACGGCGCCGAGCCAGCTGAGCGAGGCCTTGGCGGGCTGCGTGGTGGTGCCGGCCCCGCGCCGCTTCGGCCGGGCGTACTCGGGACTGCGCACCAGCCGCATCCGCTGGCCCTGGACGGTCAGTTCCAGCACCACCTCGGTCGGTTCGTCCGCGCCGGCCAGATCGCAGCGCAGCCGCTTGACCTCCCCCCGCGCGCCGGGGACCGCACCGAACAGCGCGAACGCCACCGCGTCGAGCAGCGTGGTCTTGCCCGCGCCGGTGTCGCCGTGCAGCAGGAAAAGCCCGTCCGCGCCCAGTTCGTCGAAGTCGACGACCTCGCGCCCGCGGTACGGCCCGAAGGCCGCGACCTCCAGCCGGTGCAGTCTCACGCGTCCCCCCTGCCCGCGATTTCCAGTGCCTCCCGTACCAGCCCGGCCTCCCGCTCGCTCGGTGGCGCACCGCGGCAGTCGGTCAGGAAGCCGGCGGCGATCTCGAGGTCGGAACGGCCCCGGACCGCCTCCGCGTAACGCAGGGCGGCCGAGGTGTTCCCGTGTTCCGGTTGCCAGTCCAGGTGCACCGCGAACGGGAAGCGCGCACGAAGCCGCCGCATCGCGTCGACCGGCCGGACCGGATCGGTGAGCGTGACCGAGAGGTAACAGTCGAGCAGGTCGTCGTACCTGGCGGCGGTCAGCAGTTCCTCGATCGGGCCCGACAGCTTCGCCAGCCGCCTCGGCACGGGCAGCTCGTGCCGGGTGACCTCGGCGGGCCCGGTCTCGCCGAGGTCCACCAGCCAGACCGATTTCCGTTGCACCGCTTCGGAAAACGAGTAGGCCAGCGGGCTGCCGGAATAGCGCAGGTGCGGGGCGAGCGTCTGCGGGCCGTGCAAGTGTCCTAACGCGACATAGTCGGCGCCGTCGAAGACCTCGCCGCCCACCTGTTCCACTCCGCCGACGGCGATCGTGCGCTCGGACTCGGTCGACCGGCCGCCGGTGACGAACGCGTGCGCGAGCACGACGGAGCGGGTTCCGCTCGGCCGCTCCGCCAGATCGGCGCGGACGCGGCTCATCGCCTCGGTCAGCACACCGGCGTGTCCCTTCGCGGTGGGCACGCCGAGCGCGTGCCGCGCCGTTTCCGGCTCCAGGTAAGGGATCCCGTAGACCGCCACCGGGCCGTAGGTGTCCTCGAACAGCACGGGGTCGCCGATCGCGCCGATCTCGGTGCGCAGGTGCAGGCCACCGGCGGCGGCGAACTCGCCGAACGCGCCGAGCCGGGTGGCCGAGTCGTGGTTGCCGGGGGTGATCACGAGTGCCGCGCCGGCCGCGCGGAAGCGGGCCAGCGCCCGGGTCGCCACCTGAACGGCCTCGGCGGAGGGCACGGCGCGGTCGTAGACGTCACCGGCGACGAGCACCACGTCGACCGCCTCGGCGGCCACCAGTTCCGCGAGGTGCGCGAACACTGCGTCCTGTTCGGCGAGCAGGTCCGCGCCGTGGAACGTGCGCCCGACGTGCCAGTCGGAGGTGTGCAGGAATCTCACGGCCCACAAGCTAGGGCCGATCACCCCGCGAAACACGGCACCACGCCGTCCCGGCGTGCGGCGGCGGGATCACACCTCGGGCGCCGGTTGGGCGTCGGTTGGGCGTCGGTTGGGCGTCGGTTGGGCGCCGGTTGGGCGCTGTCCTGCCGCGGCTTCGCCGGCTCGTCCGGTCGCACCGGACCCGACACGCCCTGACCAGGAATTTCCCGGTTTCCCGACCAGCTCGGCCCGGTTTTGTCGGTGGTCTACGCCATGATGGCGGTCAGGGCAGACGGGAAGGGAGGACCGGCAGTGGCAGCCACCGTGATCGCGGTCGCAGCCGTCGCCGTCGCCGTGGTGCTGGCGGTGGCGATCATGCTGCTGTGGCGGCTGTACACCGACGGCATGCGTCGCGCGGACGCCGCCGCGCGGCAGGTCGAAGCCGAACGCGCGCGCGTGGACCAGCAGCAGCTGGCGCTGCGCCGCTACGAGGTCGCGTTCGCCTCGATCAGCGGCCGCGGCGAGCTGGGTGAACAGGTGCTCGTGGAGACGGCCAGGGCGCTCGGGCTGCGCGAGGGCCTGCACTTCACGCTGCAGACCGATCTCGCCGGCGGCGGCGCCGCGAAACCGGACCTGGTGCTGCGCGTCGGCGCGGACCGCACGGTCCCGGTCGACGCCAAGGCGAGCCTGGCCTGCTGGGCGGAGGCGGTGGAGACCGACGACGCGGACGAACGGCTGGACGCGTTGCGGGTGCACGTCCGCAACCTGCGGTCCAGGGCCGCGGAGCTGGCGGGCAAGGGGTACCAGCGCTGGGCGGACGCGATCTACGGAACGATCATGTTCGTGCCTTCCGACGCGGCGGTGGTGGCTGCGCTGGACACCGACCCCGAACTCCTGCGCTGGCTGCTGGACCGGCGGGTCTTCCTGTGCGGGCCGACCGGGTTCGGGGTGCTGGCCTCGGCCGCGCTGTTCGCGGCGAGTGAGCGGGCCGTCGTCGAAGACGTCGAACGGGTGCGGGCGGGCGCGGCGGCGGCACATCGGGCGGCGGGCGCCGCGGTGGAGGCGCTCAACCTGTCCAGCACTCACCTGCAGCGCTTCCTTTCGGCGCGACGGCGGGAACTGGAGGCGCTGGAAGGGTTCCGGGCCATGGTGTCGCCATTGTCCGAGGCGGCCGGCAGCCCCACGGAACTTCCGGCGATACGGAAGGGAGACGAAATGGCCGCGAACTGAGCGCTGCCGAAATGGCATGACCCAAGGGGAAACAACGGCTGAAACGGACAAACGAGCATACTTCCGGTATCGGAGGTTCGCGCGAGCCGGCCACATCCCCGGTCGGCGGCACTCACACCCGGAGATCAGCAGGCGTCCCGTGGGCGACGCGGGGACATCGCGGGAACGAAAATCTGTGTAACGGCGTAATTTCCCACTTCGCTGCCAGCACACAAAGCCGCTGGTAGAACGGAGTCAGGAAGGCTTTGGCATGCCTGCCTGAGCCCGGCTCCAAGGAGTGGCAAGCGGTTGACGTCCAGTACGGGTTACGGTGTTGCCTCGTGACCGCCCTACGCGATCGCGCGAGCGATCCTGACGCCGACGAGTTTGCCGTGGCTTGGGACACTCGTCCCATCATCGGCGAAAGACGCGGACTTCCCTGGTGGGGAGCCGTGTTGGTCGCGTTCGGCCTTGCCGTCCTCGGCGCCGTCGTCGACATGAAGACCGCGAAGAGCCTCAGCTGGGGATTCAACGTCCTGTATTTCGCGGGCTGCGTCGGCGCGATCTGCGCGGTCCAGCGCCGGAGCCTGTTCGGGCCGATGGTGCAGCCTCCGCTGATCCTGGCCGTTTCGGTGCCGGCGGTCGTGGTGCTGGTCGTCGGCATGCCCACCGGCAGCGACACCCTGAGCAAGGCGCTCGCGGTCGGGACGCCGTTGATCAACGGATTCCCGACGATGGCGGTCACGACCGGGTTCACCATCGTCATCGGTATCTACCGGCTCTACCGGGAGCGCAATCCCGACGCGCCGGAGAAGGGCGCCAAGTCCGCGCGCCCGACCGATTCGCCGCGTCCGCCGCGGCCGGAACGGCCCCGCGACCCCGGCCGCCCACGGGCCGGTCAGTCCGGCCAGTCCCCGCAGCCCGGCCGCGAAGGCGCGGGCCGTGGCCAGCGGTCACCCGACGGACGCGGCGGTGGCCCGCGGCGGCCGGCGCGCGAAGACTCGCTGCCCCCGGGCAGGCGCCCGCCCCCCGGCGAGGGTCCGCGCCGCGGCGACCCCGCCGTCCGGGGAAACCGGACACCACCCCCGCCGGGAGCCCGGCGACCCCGCGGTGGGGTCCCGGACGACCCCGACGGCCGCCGTGCCGGCGGCCCGCCTCGCGCCGACCGGCCGCGCCGGATGCCGCCGCGCTCCGGTGATCCCCGCGGCGGCCCGCAGGGCGGCGACCCACGCCGCGCACCCGGCCGCGGTGCCCCGCCGCCACGCCGCCGCCCCTGGAACGACGACGCCTGACGCCACAGACGCCTGACGCCACAAGGGACACCAGCGGGACCGATCGGGAGCCGACCAGGCACACGCCAGACCCTTCCGATACCAGAGCCCGCCCCTCGACCGCCGGCTGACGGCCACGCGACATAGGCACCGCGCGCCGCAACGGCTCGGCAACTCGGCAATTCGGTCGGCGTGCGGTGCGGCTCCCCGGCCTGCGTGCCAAACAGGCCCGCCGCACCGCACAGCACCGCCGACAAGCCCGATACCTCGGCTACCTTCGCTCCCGAGCGAGCCGTCGTGGCGAGGCCAATCGGCCTGTGCCCGCCGCACGCGCAGCCGCGCTGGGGCCGTGCCCGCCGGTCCGGCCCCAGCGCGAGTGCAAACAAGCGCGAGTGCGGTCCGGCACAAGCGCGGTCCGGCAGAAGTGGAGCCCGGCACGAGTGGAGCCCCGGCGCCAGTGTGGTCCGGCGCGGTGTGTGGTGATCCGGCGATTGTGGTCCGGCCCGTGTGTGCTCCGGCGCGAGTGCGGTCAACTCGGCCCGCGCTCACCCGGATACGGCCCAGCCAGCGGGGGTGCGGTCAGCTCAGCCGCCACCCGTACCCGTGCCCCCACCGACACCGACACCGACACCGACACCGACACCGACACCGACACGGTCCATCCGGCGCGGATCCGGTCAGCTCGGCCGGCGCGTCACTGAGGCTGTTTGCGGAGTTCGCGCGGGAGGGCGAAGGCGATCTTCTCGTTCGCCGTCGTGACCTCTTCGACCTCGGCCCAGCCACGCTCGGCCAGCCACTCCAGCAGTTCCATCACGAGGACGTCCGGCACCGAAGCACCGCTGGTCACCCCGACCGTGGCGACTCCGTCGAGCCACGCATCGTCGACCTCGCGCGCGAAGTCGATCAGGTGCGCGTCCCGGGCTCCGGCCTGGCGGGCGACCTCGACGAGCCGCTTCGAGTTCGACGAGTTCCGCGAGCCGACCACGAGCACCAGGTCGCATTCGGCGGCCATCGCCTTGACCGCGACCTGGCGGTTCGACGTGGCGTAGCAGATGTCGTCGCTGGGCGGGTCGGCCAGACCGGGAAAACGCTCCCGCAGTTGCTCGACACGCTCCATGGTCTCGTCGACGCTGAGCGTGGTCTGCGACAGCCACACCACCTTGGACGCGTCGCGCACCTGCGCCTTCGCCACGTCTTGGGCGGTGTCGATCAGCTGCACGCGTTCCGGCGCCTCGCCCGCGGTGCCTTCGACCTCCCCGTGGCCTTCGTGGCCGATCAGCAGGATGTCGTAGTCCTCCTTGGCGAAGCGGTTGACCTCCTTGTGCACCTTGGTCACGAGGGGGCAGGTCGCGTCGATGGTGCGGAGGTCGCGTTCGGCGGCCTCCGCGTGCACGGCCGGGGACACACCGTGCGCGGAAAACACGACGAGTTCCCCTTCGGGCACCTCGGAGGTCTCGTCGACGAAGATGACCCCCCGCTCGCGAAGCGTCTCCACCACATGCCGGTTGTGCACGATCTCCTTGCGCACATAGACCGGCGGGCCATAAAGTTCCAGTGCCTTCTCGACCGCGATCACGGCACGGTCCACCCCCGCGCAGTAACCGCGCGGCTTGGCCAGCAGGACCCGCTTGGCGGCGGAAGCTCCAGTCATGACTCCAGGGTACGGGCGAGCCCGAACCCGTCGCGAATGACTCCACAGCACCCACCCGACCACCGACCGTACCCACCCACCCCGTGTCCCCTCCTCCGGTCGCCGTGTCCTCCCGTCCCGTCCCCGTGTCCCCTCCCGACCGTGACGCCCATGCCTTCGCACGACGCGGAAACCACCCGGTTCGACACGCTTCACCGGATCCGGCTCCACCCCGAAATCGCCCATCTGACCAGGCATCCCACCGTTGCCGGAACAGCCAAGACGAGAACCCGGACTGTGGCGCCGGTCACGCCGACCCGCCGAGCCGCGTGGTCGTTTGGGCAGGATGGCCAGGATGCGGCAGGCTGTACCCATGAAGCCACTCCCGCTTCCGCTCCGAATCGCCGCGGGCCTGGCCGTGACGGCCGCGGAATGCGCCCGTGGACTGCCGAAGCAGGCGCTCGGCCTGCCGGTGACCGTCTTCTCCCAGGTTTTGCAGGTGTCGATGCGCCTGCAACAACAAGTCACCGAACTGGCCATCAAAGGCGACGAGGTGCTCTCCTCGTTCCGCCCGGTCGAAGAGACGCCGAGCTGGGCGACCTTCGACGAGGACATCACGCCGCCCGCGAGCGACAACGGTCACCACGCCGCGACCGTGCCCGACACCCGTGACCCGTGGGAACAGGAAGAGCGCGCGCTCGCCGAGGACCACGAGGAAGGCGAGTTCGACAGCACGAGCGACGCCACCGAGGCCGCCGTGACGCCGTTGGCACTGGCCAACTACGACGAGATCACGCTGCCGCAGCTGCGTGCTCGGCTTCGCCGGTTCTCCCTCGCGCAGTTGGAGGAGCTGCTGGCCTACGAGCGCGCGCATGCCAACCGTCCGTCCTTCGTCGGGATGCTGACCCGCCGTATCGGCAACGTGCAACGGCTCTCCGACGGCTCGTCGGACAACGGCGCTCAGTGAGCGCCGAGCCGGCCAGGGAGCAGACCAGCGCCGAGAACCCGTGGCCGGTCCGCACGGTCGCCCGCAAGATCGGCGACTGGATTCACCGGCTCGGCGCGGTGTGGGTGGAGGGTCAGGTCACGCAGATCTCCGCGCGGCCGGGGACGCAGACGGCGTTTCTCACCCTGCGCGACCCTTCTGCCGACGTCTCGATGACGGTGACCTGCGCGATCCGGCTGATCCGCGGCATCGAACCGCCGCTGCGCGACGGTGCGAGCGTCGTGCTCCACGCCAAGCCGACGTTCTTCTTCGGTCGGGGCACGATCAGCCTGCGTGCCGACGACATCCGCGCGGTGGGCGTCGGCGAGTTGCTCGCCCGCATCGAGCGGCTGCGCCGGCTGTTGGCGGCGGAGGGCCTGTTCGCGCCGGAACGCAAGCGCCGGCTTCCCTTCCTGCCCAAGGGAATCGGCCTGATCACCGGGCGCGCCTCGGCCGCCGAGCACGACGTGCTCGCCAACGCGCACGCGCGCTGGCCCGCCGCGCGGATCCAGGTGCTCAACACCGCGGTGCAGGGCCCGACCGCCGTGCCGCAGATCCGCAAAGCACTGTCCATGTTGGACGCCGATCCGGGCATCGAGGTCATCGTGATCGCCCGCGGCGGCGGCAGTGTCGAGGACCTGCTGCCGTTTTCCGACGAAGCGCTCTGCCGCGCGGTCGCGGCCGCCGGGACGCCGGTGGTCAGCGCGATCGGTCACGAGCCCGACAGTCCGCTGCTCGACCACGTCGCCGATCTCCGCTGCTCCACGCCGACCGACGCGGGCAAACGGATCGTGCCCGACGTCAAGGAGGAAACCGCCCGCGTGCACGAGTTGCGCGACCGGGCACGGCGAGCGCTGCACGGCTGGGTGGACACCCAGTGCCGGCTGCTGGCCCAGTTGCGCAGCCGGCCCGCGCTCGCGGACCCGCTCGGCCCGATCCAACGCCGGGCCGAGGACGTCGGGCTCCACCGTGAACGCGGGCGGCGCGCGATCCTCGCGACGCTGTCCACCGAGCAGGCCGCGATCGCTTCGGCCCGGTCACAGCTGACCGCGCTCGGCCCTGCCGCGACCATGGCTCGCGGGTATACCGTCGTCCAATATCCCGATGCGGAAGGCAACCTCCAGGTACTCCGATCCATCTCTGAAGTATCGGAGGGAACTCCGTTGCGTGTGCGCGTCGTCGACGGCGCCGTGCACGCGACCACGACGATCACCGAGGCAGGAGAGTAGGAAGTGCGTCCGACGTTCCTCCCGCTCACCACGGACGCGGCCACGGCGGCGGGTGCCGGTGCGGTGCTGCGCCGTGCCGTCGAGGCCGATGCCGCGGCCAACGACTGCTGGGCAGCGCTGCTGGGCGGCTGTGCCCAGGCCAAGCGCTGGGGCCTGGACACGCGGTTGCGGCAACTGTGCGCGGCGACCCGTGAGTTCACCGGGTCGAAGTGGTGGTTTCACGAGGGTGACTCCTATCGCCGCCGGGTCGCGCAGGCGCAGGGATACATCGAGGACGCGGTCAGCGAAGGGGACGGGCCGGAGTTCGCGCGGGCGTTCGCCGATTACGACCATGCCGTGGCGAGCGTGGTGGTTGCCGCGGCGGGCTGCCATCGCGGCGCGCGGGTACCGGCCGGGCAAGTGGCACGTCACGTCGGTCACTGGCGGCGGCACTGAGCGTGCGCCGGCCGCCCACGCACGCGGGGGCCCGCGAAAACCAGTAGTGTGCGCACGTGAGCGAGGAACTCGGCTACGAACAGGCCCGTGACCAGCTCGTCGAGGTCGTGCGGGAACTCGAGGCGGGTGGGCTGTCCCTGGAACAGTCGCTCGTGCTCTGGGAGAAGGGCGAACACCTCGCGAAGGTCTGTGAGCGGCATCTCGAAGGCGCCCGTGAGCGCATCGAGGCCGCGCTCAAGTCCGTGGAGGAGGAGAACGGCGACGCGGAGTGACGATCGTCGCGCCTGCGAAGGCATCCAGGTTTGAGAGAATCGTTGTCCGCCGAACATGCAGGAGGCAGCGATGTCCCAGTCCCCCAGCACACCAGGTCGCAAGGAAGCGCCGGACCGCAACCTGGCGATGGAGCTGGTGCGCGTCACGGAGGCGGCTGCCATGGCGGCCGGCCGGTGGGTCGGCAAGGGCGACAAGAACGGTGGCGACGGCGCCGCCGTCGACGCGATGCGCCACCTCATTTCCACCGTGTCGATGCGCGGTGTGGTCGTCATCGGCGAGGGCGAGAAGGACGAAGCGCCCATGCTCTACAACGGCGAGGAGGTCGGGAACGGCGACGGTCCCGACTGCGACGTCGCGGTCGACCCGATCGACGGCACCACGCTGATGGCCAAGGGCATGCCGAACGCGCTGGCCGTCCTCGCGGTGGCCGAGCGGGGCGCCATGTTCGACCCGTCCGCGGTGTTCTACATGGAAAAGCTGGCCGTGGGCCCGGAGGCGGCGGGCCAGGTCGACCTGGCGGCGCCGATCGCGGAGAACATCCGCCGGGTCGCCAAGGCCAAGAACAGCGGTGTCTCCGACGTGACGGTCTGCATCCTCGACCGGCCTCGGCACGAACAGCTCGTCAAGGAGGTCCGCGAGGCGGGCGCGCGGATCCGGTTCATCTCCGACGGTGACGTGGCGGGCGCGATCGCCGCGGCGCGGCCCACCACCGGCGTCGACCTGCTGGTCGGCATCGGCGGCACACCCGAGGGCATCATCGCCGCGTGTGCGATGAAATGCCTGGGTGGCGAGTTGCAGGGCCGCCTGTGGCCGAGGGACGACGCCGAGCGTGAGAAGGCGATCGCCGCGGGCCACGACCTCGACCGCGTGCTGCATACGGACGACCTGGTGCGGGGCGACAACGTGTTCTTCTGCGCGACCGGAGTCACCGACGGCGACCTGCTGCGTGGCGTGCACTACCGGGCCGGCGGCGCGACGACCCAGTCGATCGTGATGCGGTCGAAGTCCGGCACGGTGCGGATGATCGACGGTTATCACCGGCTGACCAAGCTGCGGTCCTACTCCTCGATCGACTTCGACGGCCGGCTGGGCGACGGGAACGGGGAACCGGCGCCGCCGCTGCCCTGAAACGCGGCCGCTCAAGCGCTGGAGTGGCCCGGGAACAGGTGAGCGTTCGGGTCGATGGCCACGGCGATGTTGTTGATCGCGGTGGCGGCCTCGCCGAAGCCGGTGGCGATCAGTTTGACCTTCCCCGGGTAGGCGGCGACATCGCCCGCGGCGTAGACGCGGTCGCGGTCGGTGGCCATGGTCGAATCGACCGCGATCGCGCGACGGTCGATCTTCAGCCCCCAGCCCTCGATGGGACCGAGGTCCGCGGTGAAGCCGAGCGCCGCGACCACGGTCTGCGCGGGCATGACGACGTCGGCGGTGTCCTTGGCCCGGATCACCACCTCTTTGAGCTTCGCGTCCGGGCTTCCGTTGCCGCGCAGTTCGGTGACCTCGGCGTCGGTGATGATGCGCACGCCGAGGTCTCGTGCCTCGCGCACGATGGATTCGGCGGCCCGGAACCTGGCCCGCCGGTGCACCAGGGTCACGCTGGCGGCCACCGGATGCAGCGCCAGCACCCAGTCGAAGGCGGAGTCCCCGCCGCCGACCACGACCACATCCTGCCCGGCGTGCGCCTGGAGCGAAGGCACGAAGTGGACCATTCCGCGGCCGAGCCAGCCGTCCCCGGCGGGCAGCGGGCGCGGGGTGAACTCACCGATCCCCGCGGTGATCAGCACCGCTCCGGCGTGCACGACGTCGCCGCCGTCGAGGATCACGTCCAGGCCCTGCTCGGCGGGTTCGAGCCGCTCCGCCTTGCGGCCCAGCAGGTAGACCGGGTTCCACTGCCCGGCCTGGTCGACCAGGCCCTTGACCAGATCGCGGCCGCGCACCGCGGGGAACCCACCGACGTCGTAGATCAGCTTTTCCGGATACATCGCGGTGACCTGCCCGCCGGCTTCGGGCAGCGAATCGACGATCGCCATCGACAACCCGCGAAAACCCGCGTAGTAACCGGCGAAAAGACCGGTCGGTCCCGCACCGACGATGAGTACATCGACCGACAACTCCGTTGGCGCGCTCATGCCGTGATCTAACCACTTGCGGTGGTGAAACACACGAGGCGAACGCCGGCGCGCTGCGCGAAACTGGCGTTATGGCTGAGCAGGAATACCGGATCGAACACGACACGATGGGCGAGGTGAAGGTCCCCGTCGACGCGCTGTATCGAGCCCAGACCCAGCGTGCGGTGGAGAATTTCCCCATTTCCGGCCGGGGTCTCGAGCGCGCCCAGATCCGGGCGCTCGGCCTGCTCAAGGCGGCTGCCGCCCGGGTCAACGGGCGCCTGGGGGTGCTCGAACCCCGGCTGGCGGACGCTATTGCCACGGCGGCGGACGAAGTGGCCGAAGGCCATTACGACGCGCATTTCCCGATCGACGTGTTTCAGACCGGTTCCGGCACTTCGTCGAATATGAACGCGAACGAGGTGATCGCCACGGTCGCGAGCCGCCGGCTCGGTGTCGACGTGCATCCCAACGACCACGTGAACGCTTCGCAGTCCTCGAACGACACGTTTCCGACCACCATCCACGTCGCCGCCACCGAGGCCGTGCTGACCGATGTCATCCCGGCGCTGGAGCGGCTGGCGGGGATCATCGAAACCCGCGCGGCGGAATGGCGGGACCTGGTGAAGTCCGGCCGGACGCACCTGATGGACGCGGTACCGGTCACGCTGGGCCAGGAGGCCGGGGCGTGGGCCGCGCAGGTGCGCTTCGGCGTCGAGCGGCTCGAATCCGGGGTGGGCAGACTGGGTGAGCTGCCGATCGGCGGCACCGCGGTCGGTTCGGGGCTGAACGCGCCCGAGGGTTTCGGCGCCGCGGTCGCGGCGGAACTGGCGAAGGTCACCGGTCTGCCACTCACCGAGGCGCGCAACCACTTCGAAGCCCAGGCCACGCAGGACAGCGTGGTGGAAACGTCGGCACAGCTGCGCACCGTGGCGGTTTCCCTGAACAAGATCGCCAACGACCTGCGCTGGCTGGGTTCGGGCCCGCGCACCGGGCTCGGCGAACTGGCGCTGCCCGATCTCCAGCCCGGCTCGTCGATCATGCCGGGCAAGGTGAACCCGGTGCTCCCGGAGGCGACCCTGCAGGTGGTCGCGCAGGTGATCGGCAACGACGCGGCGGTCGCGTTCGCCGGTGCCCAGGGCAATTTCCAGCTCAACGTGAACCTGCCGGTGATCGCCCGCAACGTGCTCGAATCCGCGCGGCTGCTCGCCGCGGTGTCACGACTGCTGGCGGACAAGGTGTTCGCCGGGATCAAGCCGAATGCCGAGCGGCTTCGGGCCTACGCGGAGGGCTCACCGTCGATCGTCACGCCGCTCAACGGCTATCTCGGGTACGAGGAAGCGGCGGCCGTGGCGAAGCAGGCGTTGCGGGAACTCAAGACGATTCGCGAGGTCGTCATCGAGCGAGGACACGTGGCGAACGGCAAGCTCACCGAGGCCCAGCTCGACGAGGCGCTCGACGTTCTGCGCATGGCACGCGGCGGCCGTTGAGGAACGCCGTCGAACTCGGCCGAACGCTGACCAACGCAGCCGACTCCGGCGCACGCTGATGTCCCTCACCACCGCTGCCCCTGATTGCCGCTGATTGCCGCTGATTGCCGCGGCCCGGGGCCGCGCGGCCGGAAAATGTCGGTAGGCGGAGGCATGATGACCGCATGCAGCTCACCGACATCGTCACCGCCTCCACCTCGCTCGCCGCCACGCGCTCGCGCAAGGCCAAGATCACCACGCTGGCCGGGTTGCTGAACCGCGCCGATCCGGGGGAGCTCGCGCCCGTGGTCGCCTTTCTGACCGGCCGGCCCACCCAGGGCCGGATCGGCACCGGCTGGCGCACCCTCGCCGAGCTGGGCGCCCCTCCCTCGACCGGCCCACCGGGCCTCACCGTGTCCGAGGTCGACGATTCGCTGGGCGAGGTCGGCGCGGCGGCGGGCACGGGCTCGGCTCGCCGGCGGGCGGACCTCCTGCGCGGACTGTTCGCCAAGGCCACCGAGCCGGAGCAGGACTTCCTGTTCCGGTTGCTCACCGGCGAGCTCCGCCAAGGAGCGCTGGAAGGCGTGATGCTGGACGCGATCGCGGCGGCGGCCGCGGTGCCGGCCGAGGCCGTCCGGCGGGCGTTCATGCTCTCCGGTCGGCTGCCGGTCACCGCCGTGGCCGCGGTGACCGGTGGCGAGGACGCGCTCGGGCGGTTCCGGCTGGAACTCGGGCGGCCGCTGCGCCCGATGCTCGCCACCCCGGCCGAATCGCTCGACGACGCGCTGGCCGAACACGCCGCGGCGATCGTCGAGTACAAAATGGACGGTGCAAGGATCCAGGTGCACCGCGACCGCGACGAGGTGCACGTCTACACCCGGACGTTACGGGAGATCACCGCGCACGTCGGCGAGCTGGTCGAGCTGGTGCGGGCGCTGCCGTGCGAGTCGGTCGTGCTCGACGGCGAGACCCTCGCACTCACCGACGACGGCAGGCCGAGGCCGTTCCAGGAGACGATGAGCCGGTTCGGCAGCCAGCGACGCGACGACGGGGCGGGCCCGGTGCCCGGCACCCACTCCGAACAGTTGCGTGCCCTTCTGCTGCGGCCATACTTCTTCGATTGTCTGCACCTCGACGGCGTGGACCTGCTCGACGCGCCGCTGCGGGAACGCAATGCGGCGTTGCGCAAGGTCGCCGGTGAGCACGTGATCCCCGGCGAGATCGAGCCCGCGGACGCAAGCTCGGTGCTGGACGCGGCGCTGGCGTCCGGCCACGAGGGCGTGCTGGTCAAGGCGCTCGACTCCGGCTACGCCGCGGGTCGCCGCGGACGCGCCTGGCTGAAGGTCAAACCGGTGCACACGCTCGATCTCGTCGTTCTCGCCGCCGAATGGGGCCACGGCCGCCGCACCGGTTTCCTGTCGAACCTGCACCTGGGAGCCCGCGATCCCGGTGGTGGCCCACCGATCATGGTGGGCAAGACGTTCAAGGGCCTGACCGACGAGCTCCTCGCCTGGCAGACCAGGACCTTCCCGGAGCTGGAAACGAGCCGGGACAGGTGGACGGTCCACCTGCGGCCGGAACTGGTCGTGGAGATCGAACTCGACGGCGCGCAGGTCAGTTCCCGCTATCCGGGCGGGGTGGCGTTGCGCTTCGCCCGGGTCGTGCGGTACCGGCCGGACAAGGATCCCGCGGACGCCGACACCATCGACGCGGTGCGGGCCACCCTGCGCGGCTGAGCGGCGCTCATCCCCGACTCCTGGTACCCCACTCCCGAGCGGGCTTCGGATTGGTCAGACCACATCGACGACGAGGAACAACGCGCGGTCGCCGGGCCGCATGTGCACACCCCGTGCGTCGACCACCGTCCCGTGCACCTGACACAGGCCGGGGGCCGAGGGCGCCCGCACGGCGAGATCCGGCGCGCTCGAGGCGGGGGGTGCCGAGTCCGGCCACCAGAACCCGGCCGCGATCCCGGCCACGACCACGACCGCGACCACCACCATGATCAAGCCGAGCACCGCGAACAGGACGAACCGGCCGCGCTTTCCCCGCGGTGCCGGCTCTTCCCCGGCCTCTTCTTCGACAACCTGGATCTCCACCGGTTCCGGGACATCGATCGGCTCAGTGGTGTCGTCGGAGTGCGCCACGGCGCACTCCCAGAGCTCGCGCCAACGGCGGCGTGTCGCGTCGACATCCCCGTCGAGCACGCCGACCTCGAGCGAACGGACGAACTCCCAGGCGGTCTCCCAGGACGGGAGCCGTTGGCCGCGGGCCGCGGCGGACAGCGCGGATTTCGACGCCAGGGCACCGAATTCGGAGCGCATCCGGTCATAGGAGGGATCGCCGGCCTTTTTCTTCAACTCCCACAGGCGGTATGCGAATTCGCCGACCGGGCCGGTGCGGACCGCGGGCCCCGTCGCGACCCGGCCACGACGCCGGGGACCCGGAGCGTCCTGCACGGGCACCGCTCACTCTCCTCCTGGTCGCGGACCCTCACCTGTGCTCTTGGACTCCGCGGCTGCCGCCACGGAAGTGTGTCGCGACCGCATTTCTGGACGAGCGAGCTCCGGGGCGCCGCTACCGATCACGACGGCCAAGGCGACGCGACACTAGCATGCGTGAATCGCCTCACTTTCCGCGGCCGCCCGGCCCGGACGTGAGCAGAACTCACAAAACATTGTGAATGAAGGGAAAGTGGATGTGGCCTTGCGAGACGGCCACTAAAATTCCGCCCCCACGCGGCGCACACCATCCAGAACTGTATGGCCCAGTCGGGTTTCCGGGCCCGATCGAACGGCGCGCGACAAGTGGACCGAGCCGTGGACCGCGCCGGCCGGAAGGGGTTCGCGTACCGGTTGAGCTGCGAAGTCGTCGGGAACGCGCATCCAGAATGCGCTTACCAGAACCGGAGGTTCCGGTGTCGGCGAAACAGCGCCATGCCCGATCGCCAGATTTCGCCGGGGCGATCCAGCCACCGGAAGGGACCCGCCCGGCCGACTTCGGTTTGCCCGGTACTTCCGGCTGCTTCCCGGCAACCATCGATGCGCGGATTTCCGAGCAGGTCCGAACAGCGGGCGGCTTTCCACAACGACATCCATCGTGACAACGACCGTGACAACGACCGTGACAACCACGGCCACAACGGTGGCGACAACGAACACAAGCAGCTATTCGTGGCCGCGCATGGATCAACGGCCCGAAACCGCGCACCACCGATCACGCAGGCACGAGCCAGGCCACGAAACCGACCCGAAACGGGCACGGCACCAGCACGGCGTCTTCCCGGCCCGCCGACGACCGGTCACGTCGTCGGCCCGGACGACACCGGCGCCGCGTGCTCTAGTCTTCGGGTCATGGCAACTGTGCGAAACGTGGTCACGTCGGGTGTCTTCGAGCTCGACGGCGGTCGATGGGACGTCGACAACAACGTCTGGCTCGTCGGCGACGACAGCGAGGTGCTCGTCATCGACGCCGCCCACGACGCGGCGAA
>DASSAD010000148.1:0-10546 GCA_035685725.1 Amycolatopsis sp.
CATCTCGCCGCCGCCAAGGCCTGGGACGAAGGGTTCTACGACAGCCAGGTCGTGCCCGTGCCCGGCACCGAGCTGACCCGCGACGAAGGTATCCGGGCCGACTCGACACCGGAGAAGCTGGCGAAGCTGAAGCCCGCGTTCCGCGCGGAGGGCACGGTCACCGCCGGGAACTCCTCGCCGCTCAACGATGGCGCCTCCGCGGTCCTGCTCGGGGACGCCAAGGCGGCGCAACGGCTCGGCCGGACGCCGCTGGCCCGGATCGCCGGGCGCGGCGCGGCCGGCGTCGACCCCGACGTGTTCGGCATCGGCCCGGTGCGTGCCGCCGAGATCGCCCTGGAGCGCGCCGGAATCGGCTGGGACGATCTCGCCGCCGTCGAGCTGAACGAGGCGTTCGCCGCACAGTCGCTGGCCTGCCTGGCCGACTGGCCCAAGCTCGATCGCTCGATCGTCAACGTGCACGGCGGCGCGATCGCCATCGGTCACCCGCTCGGCGCCTCCGGCGGCCGCATCCTCGGCACGCTCGCGCACGAGCTGCGCCGCCGGGGCGGGGGCTGGGGTCTCGCGGCGATCTGCATCGGCGTGGGGCAGGGATTGGCCGTCGTTCTCGAGGGATAGTCGCATGAAAGGACAGGGCTATGGCAGCTCCGACCAGTGACCGCCTGATCCTGCCGCGGTACCGGCGGGACCCGGAGGGCACCCACCCGCCGCTGGACTCCGCCGGTTACCGGTCGACCTCGCTGCGCCACCCGCAGCAGCCGCTGGTCCTGCTGCCGCAGCAGCTGACCGAGGTCACCGGCCCGCTGCTCGGCCCGGGCCGGCTCGGTGAGCTGGACAACGACCTGACCCGCCAGCACGCCGGGGAGCCGGTCGGGCAGCGGATCATCGTGCACGGCCGGCTGCTCGACGGGGACGGCCGGCCGATCCCGGACTCGCTCGTCGAGGTCTGGCAGGCCAACGCCTCGGGCCGGTACAAGCACATCGTCGACAACTGGCCGGGCGCGCTGGACCCGAACTTCGACGGGCTCGGCCGCACGATCACCGACGACCAGGGGCACTACGAGTTCACCACGATCAGACCGGGCGCCTACCCGTGGAAGAACCACGACAACGCGTGGCGGCCGGCGCACATCCACTTCTCCGTGTTCGGCGCGGCGTTCACCCAGCGGCTCGTCACGCAGATGTATTTCCCCGACGACCCGCTCTTCTACCAGGACCCGATCTTCAATTCAGTTCCCGACGAGAAGGCGCGGCAGCGCATGATCTCCCGCTACGACCACAGCCACACGGTGGAGAGCTGGGCGCTCGCCTTCGAGTTCGACATCGTGGTGCGCGGGCGCGAGGCGTCGGTGTTCGAAAACGAGGAAGAAGACACCTAGACCGGGTCCGGAAGAAAACCAGGAGGACGAGTGACTACGCCATCCCAGACCGTGGGGCCGTTCCTGTCGATCGGGCTGCCCTGGGCGGACGGGCCGACGGTGGTGCCCGAGGGCACGCCCGGCGCGGTGTGGATCCGCGGCACGGTGACCGACGGCGCCGGGGAGCCGATCCCGGACGCGCTGGTCGAGACCTGGCAGGCCGACCCCGCGGGACGGTTCGATCACCCCGACGACCCGCGCGGCCGGGTCGCCGGGTTCCGCGGGTTCGGCCGGTGCCCGACCGAGTCCGACGGCAGCTACGGGATTCTGACGCTGGTGCCCGGCGCGGTGCCGGGGAACGACGGGAAGAGCCAGGCACCGCACATCGACGTCTCGGTGCTCGCGCGCGGCCTGCTGAACCGGGTGGTCACCCGCATCTACTTTCCCGAGCACACCGAAGCCAACGCCGCCGACGGCGTGCTCGGCTCCGTTCCGGCGGACCGGCGGGCCACCCTCGTCGCCACCCGGACCGAGGACGGCTACCGTTTCGACGTGCGTCTCCAGGGAGCGGGCGAGACAGTATTCTTTGATGTGTAGCGAAATCTCTCCGCAGGCCGGGCTGTTCGATCCGGTGCTGGCGGCCGGCCCCGTCCGCGACGAGGTCTCCGACGCGGCCTGGCTGCGGGCCATGCTCGACGTGGAGGCGGCGCTCGCGGCCGCCGAGGCCGACGCCGGCGTGATCCCCCGCGAGCACGCCGAGACGATCGGCGCGGTCTGCCGGGAAGGTCACTTCGACGTGGCCGAGATCGGCGCGAAGTCCGTCGGGGTCGGCAATCCCGCGGCCCCGCTGGTCCGGGCGATCACCGCCAAGGCCGGCGCGGATGCCGCGCGGTATGTCCACTTCGGAGCGACCAGTCAGGACGTGGTGGACACCGCGGCGATGTTGCTCGCCCGGCGTGCGCTGGTGCCGCTGCTGGCCGACCTCCGGTCCGGCGCGGACCGCGTGGCCCGGCTGGCGCGCGAACACGTGTCCACCGTCCAAGCCGGACGCACGCTGCTCCAGCAGGCGCTCCCGGTGACCTTCGGGTTCACCGCGGCCGGCTGGTTGTCCGGTTTGGACGCCGTGATCGACCGCCTGGGTGCGGTCCGGCTCGCCGTGCAGCTCGGCGGCGCGACCGGCACCCTGGCTTCCCTCGGCACGCACGGGCCCGCGGTGCTCGCCGCCTTCAGCGGGCGGCTCGGCCTCGCCGAACCCACGCTGCCCTGGCACACCGAACGCAGCCGCGTCGCCGAAATCGCCGCGGCACTGGGGGAAACCTGCGGGATCGTCGCCGGGATCACCCGCACGATCACGCTGCTCGCCCAGACCGAGGTCGCCGAGGTCCACGAGGAGGCGGCGGGCGCGGGCGGCTCGTCGACCATGCCGCACAAGCGGAATCCGGTCGCCGCGGTCGCCGCGCAGGCCGCCGCCCAGCAGGCACCCGGGCTGGTGAGCACGCTGTTCGCCGCGATGGCGCAGGAACACCAGCGTGCGGCCGGATCCTGGCACGCCGAGTGGCGCCCGTTCACCGAGCTGTTCCGCAGCACCGGATCGGCCGTGCACTGGCTGCGGACCAGTTTGGACCGGCTCGTCGTCGACCCGGGCCGGATGCGCGTCAACCTCGGCGCGACCGGGGGCGCGGCACTGTCCGAAAAGGTCACCACCGAGCTGGCGGCGGCGGTGGGCCGGCTCGCCGCGCACGACGCGGTGGCCGCGTGCACCCGGCGGGCGGCCGCCGGCGAGGGCGAGCTGGCCGAGCTGCTCGCCGAGGACCCGTTGGTGGGCAAGCAACTCGGTCTCGACAGGATCCGTGAGCTGCTCGATCCGGCCGGGTATCTGGGCAGCGCACGGGAGTTCGTCGAGCGCGCCCTGTCCGCACACGAGAAGGGAACAAGATGAGCGTCGAGGTCCATTACGCGATCGACGGGCCGGGCGACGGTGCTGTCGTGCTGCTGAGCAACTCGATCGGCAGCACCCTGCACATGTGGGATCCGCAGGTGAAACCGTTGACCGACAACGGGTTCCGGGTCATCCGGTACGACGCGCGGGGCCACGGGCAGTCGCCGGTGCCCGCCGGGCCGTACACGATCGACGAAGTCGGCGGTGACGCCGTGGCGTTGCTGGACCGGCTCGGGATCGATTCGGCGCATTTCGTCGGCCTGTCGTTGGGCGGCATGGTCGGCCTGTGGCTCGGCCGCTACGCGCCCGACCGTGTGTCCAGCCTCGTGCTGTGCTGCACGTCCGCGCGGCCGGGGAACCGGCAGATGTGGCTCGACCGCGCGGTCAAGGTGCGCGCCGAGGGATTGGCGGAGGTCGCCGAGGCCAGCATCATCCGCTGGTTCACCCAGGCCTGGCGCGACACGCACCCCGCCGAAGCCAGGGAACTGCGGGAGATGACCGCCGGCACGCCGCCCGAGGGCTACGCGTCGTGCGTGGACCTGCTGTCCGAACTCGATCTGGTGGACTACCTGCCGAAGATCACCGCACCGACGCTGGTGATCTCCGGTGCGGACGATTCCGCCCTGCCCGCCGAGCACGGCAGGCTGATCGCCGGCGGGATACCCGGTGCGCGGTTCGAGGTCGTAGAGCAGGCCGCGCACCTGGGCAGCTACGAGCAGCCGAGCCGGTTCGGTGAGCTGATCATCGACCACATCAAGGCGGCTTCATGAGTGACGAGGTCTTCGACGCGGGCATGCGGGTGCGGCGCGAGGTACTCGGCGACGAGCACGTCGACCGGGCCATGGCGAACACCACCGAGTTCACCGAAAAGTTCCAGGACTACATCACGCGCGCCGCGTGGGGCTCGGTCTGGACCCGCGAAGGGCTCGACCGCAAGACGCGCAGCTGTATCACCCTGGCCGTGCTGACCGCGCTGCACTGCGAGAACGAGATCGCGATGCACGTGCGGGCCGCCGTTCGCAACGGGCTGACCGCCGACGAGATCGGCGAAGTGCTGCTGCACACCGGGGTCTACGCCGGGGTGCCCGCGGCCAACGCCGCGTTCGCCATCGCACAGCGGACACTGGCCGAGCTGGACGAGCCGTCGGCCGGGACGCGGTGACTGCCATGGCCCGTACCCGCACCACGGACACCGTCCCCGGCAATTACATTTGAACCATGGACGCCACGCGCGGGACCTATCACGTGCAGTCGCTGGACCGCGGCCTCGGGGTGATCCGTGCCTTCGGCTCCGGCGCGCCCGAGCTGACACTGTCCGATGTGGCCAGGGTGACCGGTCTCACCAGGGCCGCCGCGCGGCGGTTCCTGCTCACCCTGGTCGATCTGGGCTACGTCCGCACCGACGGCAAGTACTTTTCGCTCACCGCGCGCGTGCTGGAACTCGGCTACGCGTTTCTGTCCAGCGTGACGCTGCCCGAGGTCGCGCAGCCGCATCTGGAACGGCTTTCCGCCGAGGTGCGTGAGTCGAGTTCGGTGTCGGTGCTGGACGGCCCCGACATCGTCTATGTCACGCGCGTCGCGGTCTCGCGGATCATGACGGTGAGCATCAACGTCGGCACCCGGTTTCCCGCCTACGCCACCTCGATGGGGCACGTGCTGCTCGCCGGGCTGGACGCCGCGGCGCTGGACGGGTATCTGGAGCGGACCCGGCTGGAGCCGCTGACCGGTCACACACTCACCTCGCCCGCCGCGCTGCGGACCGAGCTGGACGCGGTGCGGGAGCAGGGCTGGGCGCTGGTGGACCAGGAGCTGGAGGAGGGCCTGCGCTCGGTGGCGGCCCCGATCCGGGACCGGCGCGGCAAGGTCGTGGCCGCGGTGAACGTGTCGACCCAGGTGAGCCGGACCACCCGGGATACCGTCCGAGAGGAGATGCTGCCCCCGTTGCTCGCAGCCGCCCACGGCATCGAAGCCGATCTCGCCGTCACCCCCGCCCAGGCCCGCCATGCGTGACCACCCCACCCGCACCCCCCACCCCACCCGCATCCCCCACCCGTCCCGGCCACCCCACCCGGACCCGCGCGCTGCGCTCGCGGACGGAAAACTTCCGCTCGTGGACCACCAACCCCACCGCCCGGCCGGGAAACTTCAACGTCCGGACGGGAGACGTCAACGCCGACTTCAAGGACCGGACGGGAGACTTCAAGGACCGGACGGGAGACTTCAGCGACTGGAAGAGGGGACACGGCAGGCGGGCGACGTCCCCGGCGTGTCCCCCCGTCCGGTTGCCGTGTCCTCTCGTGCGGTCGGCGAGTTCTCCCGTCCGGTTGGGGAGGTCTCCGGTGCGGTGGGGGAGTTCGGTGGTGCGGTGGCCGGAGCCGGAGCCGGAGCCGGAGCCGGGGGCGGGGGCGGTGTGCCGGGGCGGTGTGCCGGGTTGTTGCTCGCGGCCGGGGCCGGGAGGCGGTTCGGGCGGCCGAAGGCGCTGGTCGAACTCGACGGGGAACCGTTGCTGCTGCGGGCGTTGCGGGTCCTGACCGAGGGCGGGTGCGACCCGGTCCGCGTGGTGCTCGGCGCACAGGCCGAGGACGCCCGTGCCCTGCTGCCCGACCCGTCGATCGCGGTGTACGCGCCGGACTGGTCGACCGGCATGGGCGCGTCCCTGCGCGCCGGCCTGCTCGCGCTCGCCGACGACGCCGAGGCCGCCGAAGCGCCCGCCGTGCTGGTGCATCTGGTCGATCTGCCGCGGATCGACGCGCGCGTGATCTCGCGGATGCGTGCCCTGGCCGCCCCGGACGCCGTGGCGCGGGCGAGCTACGACGGAACGCCGGGCCATCCCGTGCTCTTCGGCCGCCGGTGGTGGGCCGAGATCGGCCGCGGCGCGCGCGGTGACCGCGGGGCGCGCGACTGGCTCGCCGCTCGGCCGGACGTGCGCCTGGTCGACTGCTCGGACCTCGGCAGCGGCGCCGATGTCGACACCCCCGCGGACCTCACCCCGTAGGCTGGTCGCTTGTGACGGTCAATTCTCCCGAAGATCTGGCGAAGACACTCGAACGCGTCGATTATCTCGCCGACGACGGCGTTGCGACAGCGGCGTTTCTCGCGCTGCGCATGCAACGGCCGCTGTTCTGCGAGGGCGAACCGGGAACGGGCAAGACCTCGCTGGCGGTGTCGCTGGCCAAGGCCCTCGATCTGCCGCTCATCCGGTTGCAGTGCCATGAGGGCATCGACGCGGGCCAGGCGCTCTACGAATGGGACTTCCCCCGCCAGCTGCTGCACCTGCGCGCACTCGAAGCGGGCAGCGGGACGCTCGACGTGGAGGTGGCCGAAGAGTCGCTCTACACCGAGCGATTCCTGCTGGCACGACCGCTGCTGCGGGCGCTGACGGAAGCCCCGTGCGTGCTACTGGTGGACGAGATCGACCGCGCCGACGACGAGTTCGAGGCGTTCCTGCTCCAGTTGCTCGACGAGAACGCGGTGACCATTCCCGAGTTCGGCGAGGTCCGGGCCGAGCAGCCGCCCCTGGTCATCCTGACCTCGAACCGGACCCGCGAGGTGCATGACGCGCTCAAGCGACGCTGTCTGTACCACTGGTTGCAGCATCCCGATCTCTCGCGCGAGGTCGCGATTCTGCGCCGCCGCCTACCCGGGATCGGCGAGCGGCTGGCGACGCAGATCGCCGGCGCGGTCCGCCGCCTGCGCGAGCTGGAGTTGCTCAAGCCGCCCGGGATCGCCGAATCACTCGACTGGGCCCAGGCGCTGGTGGCGCTCGACCGTGACGAACTGGATGCCGAGACCGCGGCGCGCACGCTGGGCGCGGTGCTCAAGTACAGCGAGGACATGGATCGCGTGCGCGCCAAGCTGGACGCCCTGCTCGCCTGAGGAAACCCGCACCGGCCGGAGACAGACCGAATGGGCCGTCGTGAACGCGGGGTCACGAGGCCGCGACGGGCCCGTTCTCCGGTGACGCGGCCGGGAAGCATGCCGAGGCTTTTCGCGTTGTTCTTTCCATGAACGGTGATGAGCCACGTTCGTGGTCATGCCTGCCGCCCGGCCCGAAACGTCTGCCGCGCAAAGCCCGGCAGAGGAGTTGGGCGAACTGAGGAAGAATGGAAGGGTGACCAACACCGATCCGCTGCCCGGCCTCGTCGGCTTCGCCACCGCTCTTCGTGAAGCCGGGTTGCCGAGCGGGCCACAGCGGGTGCAGGCCTACCTCGACGCGGTCGGACGGATCGATGTCGCGGACACCGGCCAGCTGTACTGGGCCGGCCGGTTGACCCTCTGCGCCGATCCGGACGACCTGCCCCGCTACGACGACGCGTTCGCCCAGTGGTTCGCGGCCGCCGAACCCGAGCCCCGGCAGGCCACGATCCGGCGCGAGCAGCAGACCCGGGTGGCCGCGATGGCCGAGGAAGCGGCCGAAGGCGGCGAATCCGGCACCGAGTCCGACGAACTGCGCGTCGCCGCGACCGACGCCGAAGTGCTGCGTCACCGCGATCTGGCCGAACTGAGCCCGGCCGAACGCCGTCACCTGCGGGAGTTGCTGACGGTGTTGCGACCCGAACTTCCGAGCCGGCGGTCGCAGCGGCAGCGGCCCGCCCGCCGCGGCGCCCTCGACCCCGATCGAACGCTGCGCGCGATGCTGGAGAGCGGCGGTGAGCCGGTCCGGCTGGCGCACCGGCACGCCTCGCACCGGCGGCGCCGGGTCGTGTTGCTGCTCGACGTTTCCGGGTCGATGAGCCCGTATGCCGACGCGTTGCTGCGCTTCGCCCACGTCGTGGTGCGGCGTTCACCGTCCGATGTGGAGGTATTCACCCTCGGTACCCGGTTGACCCGGGTTTCCCGCCAGTTGCGGCAGCGGGACCCGGAGCGCGCGATGCTCGCCGCGGGGGAGGCGGTCGCGGACTTCGCGGGCGGCACCCGGCTCGGGGAGACGCTGCGGGTGTTCCTCGACCGGTGGGGCCAGCGCGGGGTCGCGCGGCGCGCCGTCGTGACGGTCTTTTCCGACGGCTGGGAGCGCGGCGACCCGAGCCTGCTCGGCGAGCAGATGGCGCGGATGGGCCGCCTGGCGCACGCCGTGTTCTGGGTGAACCCGCACGCCGGACACGAGGGCTACGCCCCGGTGCAGTCCGGGATCGCGGCGGCGTTGCCGCACATCGATCGTCTGCTGGCCGGCCACAGCCTGGCCACTCTGGAACGACTGCTGGTGGAGATACGTGATGCATGACGTACTGGACGAGTTGTACAAACGATGGGTCGACGGCGAGGCGGTCGGGCTGGGCACGGTGGTGTCCACCTTCTCCTCGGCGCCGCGCGCACCGGGCGCGGCGATGCTGGTCGGCGGGGACGGCACGGTCGTCGGCAGCGTGTCCGGCGGGTGCGTCGAGGGCGCGGTCTACGAACTGGCGCAACAGGTCGTGGACGACGGGAAGCCGGTGCTGCAGCGTTACGGCGTGAGCGATGACGACGCGTTCGCGGTCGGCCTGACCTGTGGCGGAATCATCGACATCTACGTCGAGAAGGTGGACAAGCACACTCTTCCCGAGCTGGGTGAGGTGGTCGATTCCGTCCACAAGGGAGAGCCGGTCGCCGTGGTCTCCGTGGTCGAGCACGACGACCCGGAGCGGTTGGGGCGGCACATGATCGTGTGGTCGGACCGGACGGTGGGAACGCTGGGCAGCGACCGGGTCGACGCCGCGGTCGTCGACGACGCCCGTGGCCTGCTCGCCACCGGACGCACCGCGACCCTCCACTACGGCCTGGAAGGCGAGCGCCGCGGCGAAGGCATGTCGGTGTTCGTGAACTCGTTCGAGCCGCCGCCGCGGATGCTGGTGTTCGGCGCGATCGACTTCGCCGCCGCGATGGCGCGGATGGGGTCATACCTCGGCTATCAGGTCACCGTGTGCGACGCGCGGCCGGTGTTCGCGACGGCGAGTCGCTTCCCCGACGCCGACGAGGTGGTCGTGGACTGGCCGCACCGGTACCTGAAGGCGGAAGCCGAAGCGGGCCGCGTCGACCGGCGCACCGCGATCGCCGTGCTCACGCACGACCCGAAGTTCGATGTGCCGCTGCTGGCGGTCGCGTTGCGGCTCGATGTCGGTTATATCGGCGCGATGGGGTCGCGGCGGACCCACGACGACCGGCTGGCGCGGCTGCGCGCGGAGGGCGTCGGCGAGGGGGAGTTGGAGCGCCTGTCCTCGCCGATCGGACTGGACCTGGGTGCTCGCACCCCGGAGGAGACGGCGGTCTCGATCGCGGCGGAGATCATCTCGTTGCGGTGGGGTGGCGGCGGGCAGCGGTTGAGCGAGCTGTCCGGCCGGATCCACGCCGCGGTCTGACCCGCATCGGGCCGGCTCGCGAGCCCGCCTCGGACTCCGGCGGGCTCCGCATGGGACTCCGGGTCGGACTCCGGCTTCTCCGGAGTCCGACCCGAGCCTTTTCGGCTTCAATTCGTGCACGTCCGGCTTCAATTCGCGCACGGGCGGGGTGAGCCGCGATCCGGGCGATGTACGCGGCTGTCGGGAGTCGGCCGGGAATCCGTCGGATTCGATTCAGGCGGCAGTGACATGGGCCGGACCGCGAGTCGTATGTGTACGGAGGCGAGGCGGACTCGCGTGCCTGAAACGGGCGGCCCGCGAAGAACCGGGCGATTTCGAACAGGCCGATCCGCGCCGCTCCGCGTTGCCCGCGCGCACGCGTGTCCTCGGCCGGCGGTGCCGGTGAGCGCGCCGGCAGTGGGAGCCCGGGCGCCGGGGCAGGCGCTCACACCTTGGGGGTGATTTCCGCGAATTCGGCTGTTTTCGGCTGGTCGAGACGCACCTGCGGATGGCCGATCAAGTGCTGACCCGTTCGGACTTGTCCCCCCGGGACAGACGTAGCAGGCTCGCTTGTGAAGCCGATCACCAGCTCCCATTCTGGAGGCCTCATGCGTATCACCGTCACAGTCGACGGAACCCAGTACACCGACGAGGTCGAGCCTCGAACGTCACTCGTGCATTACCTGAGGGAGACACTCGGAAAAGTCGGCACCGTAATCGGCTGCGACACCAGCAACTGCGGCGCCTGCACCGTCCATCTGGACGGGCACAGCGTCAAGTCCTGCTCGGTGCTCGCGGTTCAGGCCGACGGGTGCGAGGTCACGACGATCGAGGGGCTGGCGCGCGACGGCCGGCTGCATCCGGTGCAGCAGGCGTTCCACGACAACCACGCGTTGCAGTGCGGGTTCTGCACCCCTGGAATGATCATGCAATCCATCGAC
>DASSAD010000149.1:0-7676 GCA_035685725.1 Amycolatopsis sp.
TGGCGACCTACGGTCAGGGTCGGGATGTGCCGGTGTTGTTGGGGTCGTTGAAGTCGAACATCGGGCATACGCAGGCGGCCGCGGGGGTGGCCGGTGTGATCAAGATGGTGCAGGCGATGCGGCACGGCGTCGTCCCCAAGACGTTGCACGCGGAACCGCCATCGTCCCATGTGGACTGGCTCGCGGGCGCTCTCGAGCTCGTCACCGAGAACGTCGACTGGCCCGAGGCGGATCGGCCGCGCAGGGCCGCGGTGTCGGCCTTCGGTATCAGCGGTACCAACGCGCACGTGATCATCGAGCAGGGTACCGTGGTCGACGCCAGGCCCACGCGGTCGCCCTCGGTGGTGCCGTGGGTGGTGTCGGCGAAGTCGGTCGATGCGCTGGACCGGCATATCGAAGGGCTGCGGTCGGTCGAAGCGGAGCCGGTCGACGTCGGCTGGTCGTTGCTGTCACGGTCGGCGTTCGCGCATCGGGCGGTGTTGCTGTCCTCATCGGACGGTGTGGCCGAGGTCGCGCGCGGGAGCGGGGCGGCAGGCCGATGGGCGGTGTTGTTCTCCGGGCAGGGCACGCAGCGGCTGGGTATGGGACGCGAACTGCACGCGCGGTTCCCGGTGTTCGCACGTGCGTTCGATGAGGTGGTGTCCGCGTTCGACGGGCTGCGCGAGGTCGTGTGGGGCGAGGACCCGGCGCTGCTCGAACGTACCGGGTGGGCGCAGCCCGCGCTGTTCGCAATCGAGGTCGCGCTGTTCCGGTTGGCCGAGTCGTTCGGCATCGAGCCGGACTATGTCGCCGGGCACTCGATCGGCGAGGTCGTCGCGGCGCACGTTGCGGGTGTGCTGTCGCTCGCCGACGCGAACGCACTCGTCGCGGCGCGGGCGCGGCTGATGCAGGCGCTGCCGACCGGCGGTGCGATGGTCGCGGTCCGTGCGACCGAGGACGAGGTGCGGCCGCTTCTCACCGAAGGCACCGCCATCGCCGCGATCAACGGGCCGGATTCGGTCGTGATCGCCGGCACGGAGGCCGAGGTGCTCGCTGTGGCCGCGCGACTGCCCGAGTACAAGTCGACGCGGCTGCGCGTGTCGCACGCGTTCCACTCGCCGTTGATGGAACCGATGCTCGCCGAATTCCGGTCCGCCATCGCGGGACTGACCTTCCGGGCGCCGCGCATCCCGGTGGTGTCCAACCTGACCGGCGCCATCGCCGCCCCCGAACTGCTGTGTTCGCCGGACTACTGGGTACGGCACGTGCGCGAGACCGTCCGGTTCGCCGACGGTGTCGCCGCGTTGTCCGCCGAGGGCGTCGACACCTTGCTGGAGCTCGGCCCGGACGGCGCCCTGTCCGCGCTCGTCGCGGACGCCGTTCCCACCTTGCGCAAGGGACACGGCGAGGAAACGGCTTTCCTGACCGCGCTGGCCAGGCTGCAGGTGGCCGGCCGTCCGGTCCGCTGGGACGCGGTGTTCGACGAAACCGGCGCCGGCTGGGTCGAGCTGCCCACCTACCCGTTCGCGCGCGAGCGGTTCTGGCTCGATCCCGCGGCGGCCGGCGACGTGCGCTCGGCCGGTCTCGTCGCGACCGGTCATCCCGTGCTGACCGCCGTCGCGGACCTGGCCGACGCGGGCGGCCTGCTTTTCACCGGACGGCTTTCGCTGCGCGCGCAGCCGTGGTTGGCCGAGCACGTCGTGCAGGGCAGCACCGTCGTGCCGGGCTCGCTGTTCGTCGAACTCGCCGCGCACGCCGGTGCGCGCGCCGGGGGCGCGATGATCAGCGAACTCACGCTGTCAACGCCGCTCGCCCTGACCCGGGACGACACCGTCCGGGTGCAGTTGGCGGTCGCGGCGCCGGACGAGACGGGGGCGCGTCGGTTCAGCGTGTTCTCCGCGCCCGAGAGCGGGAGCGACTGGACGAAGCACGCCGAAGGACTTCTCGCCCCGGAAACGCCCGTCGCGGAACCGGCCGCGACGGAATGGCCGCCTGCCGGGGCGGACCGCGTCGACCTGACCGGTTGGTACGAGACGTTGGCCGGCAAGGGCTACGAGTACGGGCCGTCGTTCCAGGGCGTTCGCGCGGTGTGGCAGCGCGCGGACGAGGTGTTCGCCGAGGTCGAGACCAGCGTCTCGGCCGGCACGTTCGGCCTGCACCCTGTGTTGCTCGACGCGGCACTGCACATCACCCACTTCGACGCGACGACCACGCGCGTGCCGTTCTACTGGTCGGGCGTGCGCCTGGGGAGGTCGGACACGACCCGCCTGCGTGTGCGCATGACACCGTCTGGTTTGGACACTGTGGCAATCCACTTCGCCGATGCGGACGGCGCGTTCGTCGGCTCGGTCGAAGCGTTGCGCCTGCGGGCGAGCGCGCCGGAACTGTTCGCCGTCGACTGGGTCCCGCTGAGCGCGACCTCAGCCGAGCCGCCCGCGCACGTTGTGATTTCCCTTGACGCGCCCGATGACGCGACGCCGGCGGGCGTGCGCGCCACGACCGCGACCGCGCTGCGCGTTGTGCAGGACTGGCTCGCGGACGAGCGGAACTCCGAGTCGACGCTGGTCATCCGCACCAACGGGGCGGTCGCGGTCGGTGCGGACGCGCCCGATCTCACTTATGCCGCCGTATGGGGCCTGGTCCGCTCCGCGCAGGCCGAACACCCTGGCCGGTTCGTGCTCGTCGACGCCGGGCCCGACGCCGATCTCGGCCTCGCGCTCGCCTCGGGTGAACCGCAGGTCGCGGTGCGCGCGGGCGAACTGTTCGCTCCTCGGCTCGTCACCGCCGGCGCAACGGGCGAGCCGGTGCGGTTCGACCCGGCGGGCACCGTGCTCGTTACCGGCGCGAACGGCGCGCTGGGCCGGATCTTCGCCCGGCACCTCGTTTCCCTTGGCGTGCGGCACCTGCTGCTCGCCGGCCGGAGCGGAGTCGACGCCGAGTTCGTCGACGAACTGGACGCCGACGTGTCCGTCGCCGCTGTCGACGTCGCGGACCGGGCCGCGCTCGCCGCGCTGCTCGCGGAAATCCCGGCCGCGCATCCGCTCACCGCGGTCGCGCACTGCGCGGGACTGCTCGACGACGGCGTGGTCACCGCGCTCGACCCGGACCGGCTCGACGCGGTGTTCCGCCCGAAGGTGGACGCCGCACTGCACCTGCACGAGCTGACCCGCGACGCGGACCTCGCGGCGTTCGTGCTGTTCTCCTCCGTCGCCGGTGTGCTCGGCGGTGCGGGCCAGGCGAACTATGCGGCGGCCAACGTCTTCCTCGACGCGCTCGCCCAGCACCGGCGCGCGCTCGGCCTGCCCGCGACCTCGATCGCCTGGGGTCTGTGGCAGGGCGGACTGTCGGCCGGACTCGGCGAGGCCGACCTGCACCGGCTTCGCCGGTCCGGCCAGCGAGCGCTGTCCACAGTGGACGGGACGGCCATGTTCGACGCGGCACTGAAGGCCGACCGCGCGGCCGTGGTCGCGGCCCGGCTGGACCGGCGGGCGCTCGGCGGCGACCGGGCGCGGTCGGTCTTCCCCGACCGCGCAACGTCCCGGCGGACCGCGAATTCCCCGCTGGCGCAGCGGCTTACCGCGCTCGACCCGGAGGAGCGACTGCTGAGCGTGCGCGAACTCGTCGCGGCGGAGGTGGCCGGCGTGCTCGGCCGGACCGAACTGGATGCCGCCGAGCAGTCGTTCAAGGAACTCGGCTTCGACTCGCTGACCGCGGTCGAACTCCGGCACCGGCTCGCCACGGCGACCGGTCTCCGGCTGCCCGCGACGGTCGCGTTCGACCATCCGAACCCGCGCGCCCTGGCCGACCACCTCCTCGGCGAACTCCTCGGCGAACTCCCCGGCAAGGTCGAGGCAGTCGTCCGGCGGCCCACGGCCGCCGTCGACGAACCAGTCGCGATCGTCGCGATGAGCTGCCGTTACCCCGGCGGCGCCGACACTCCGGAGGACCTGTGGCGGCTGCTGGCCGACGGCGTCGACGCGGTGACCGGCTTTCCGGACGACCGCGGCTGGGACCTGGCCGGCCTGTACGACCCCGACCACGAGAAGGCCGGCAAGTCCTACGTGCGCGAGGGCGGATTCCTCGCCGCGCCGGGCGATTTCGACCCCGGCTTCTTCGGGATGAGCCCGCGCGAGGCGCTGGCCACCGACCCGCAGCAGCGGCTGCTGCTCGAAGTGGCCTGGGAAGCGGTCGAACGCGCCGGTATCGACCCGCTGTCCCTGCGCGGCAGCCGGACCGGCGTGTTCGCCGGGATCATGCACCAGGACTACGGAGCGAGGATCGGGGGCATCCCCGAGGAGTTGGAGGGTTTTCTCGGCATCGGCAGCGCGGGCAGCGTCGCGTCGGGCCGCCTCTCCTACACGTTCGGGTTCGAGGGACCCTCGCTGACCATCGACACGGCGTGCTCGTCCTCGCTGGTGGCCTTGCACCTCGCCGCACAGGCGCTGCGGCGCGGCGAATGTGATCTCGCGCTGGCCGGCGGGGCGACCGTGGTGGCCTCGCCCGAGGACTTCATCGAGTTCTCCCGTCAGCGGGTGCTGTCCCCGGACGGCCGCTGCCGTGCGTTCGCCGACGGCGCCGACGGCGTGGGCTGGGCCGAAGGCGCCGGCATGGTGTTGGTGGAACGGCTGACCGACGCCGAGCGCAACGGGCATCGTGTCCTCGCGCTCGTGCGCGGCAGCGCGGTCAATTCGGACGGCGCGTCGAACGGGCTCACCGCGCCGAACGGGCCGTCGCAGCAACGCGTCATCGCCGACGCGCTCGCCTCGGCCGGTCTCACCGCCGCCGACGTGGACGTCGTGGAGGCGCACGGCACCGGAACGCCGCTCGGCGACCCGATCGAAGCGCAGGCTCTGCTCGCCGCCTACGGCCGGGACCGGGTGCGGCCGCTGCTGGTCGGGTCGATCAAGTCCAACATCGGGCACACCCAGGCCGCCGCGGGTGCGGCCGGGCTGATCAAGCTCGTGCTCTCGATGCACAACGGTGTCGTCCCGAGGACGCTGCACGTGGATGCGCCGTCGTCGCGTGTGGACTGGTCGTCCGGCGCGGTCGAGCTCGTCACCGAGAACGTGGGCTGGCCCGAGGTGGATCGGCCGCGTCGCGCCGCGGTCTCGTCGTTCGGGCTCAGCGGCACCAACGCGCACGTGATCATCGAGCAGGGCCCGGTCGTCTACACCCAGCCGGCGCGCTCTCCCTCGGTCGTGCCGTGGGCCGTGTCGGCCAAGTCCGCCGATGCGCTGGAGGCACAGGTCGAGCGGCTTCGGTCGGTCGAAGCCGCGCCGGTGGACGTCGGTTGGTCGTTGTTGTCGCGGTCGGCGTTCGAGCACCGGGCGGTGTTGTTGGCGTCGGGAGACGAGACGGTCGAGGCCGTGCGCGGGGTAGCCCGCGATGGCCGGCTCGCCGTGTTGTTCTCCGGGCAGGGCGCGCAGCGGCTCGGCATGGGGCGCGAGTTGTACGCCCGGTTCCCGGTTTTCGCGCGCGCGTTCGACGAAGCGCTCGCGCAGTTCGACGGACTGCGCGCGGTCGTGTGGGGCGAGGACGCCGCTCTGCTCAGCGAGATCCGGTGGTCGCAGCCCGCGCTGTTCAGCCTCGAGGTCGCGTTGTTCCGGCTCGCCGAGTCACTCGGCGTCGCACCTGCCCTCGTCGGCGGCCACTCGCTGGGCGAGATCACCGCGGCCCATGTCGCAGGCGTGCTGTCCCTGGCCGACGCGGCGGTCGCCGTGGCGACCCGGTCCCGGCTGATCACGGCCGCGGTCGGCGGCGCGATGGTCGCGGTCCGAGCGAACGAGGACGAGGTGCTGCCGCTGCTCACCGACGGCGTCTCCATCGCCACCGTCAACGGGCCGGACTCACTGGTCGTCGCGGGCGTCGAGGACGAGGTGCTGGCGGTCGTCGCCGGCCTGCCGGACCGCAAAACGCGCCGGCTGGACGTGGCCGCGGCCGGCCACTCGCCGTTGATGGACGCGATCATCGCCGACTACCGCGATGTCGTGTCAGGACTGACCTTCCACGAGCCGCGCATCCCGCTGCTGTCCAACCTGACCGGTGCGATCGCCGCCCCCGAACTGGTGTGCTCGCCGGACTACTGGGTGCGGCACCTGCGCGAGACCGTGCGCTTCGCCGACGGTGTCTCAGCGCTCGCCGAGGCCGGGGTGACGGCCGTGCTCGAACTCGGCCCGGAGGGCACGTTGACCGCGCTGGTAGGGGAGAACGCGCCCGAGCTGGTGGCCGCGCCCGTGCTCCGCAAGGAGAAGGACGAATATCGCACCTTCCTCACCGGCCTGGCCACGATGCACTGCGCGGGTGTGCGCGTCGACTGGCGTGCGCTGTACGACGACGCGCGGCGGGTCGATCTGCCGACCTATGCGTTCCAGCGCGAGCGGTACTGGTTGGTCCCGCAGCGGAGCGGTTCGGGCTCGGTCCGTTCCGCCGGACTGGACGACACCGGGCACGCGCTGCTCGGCGCGGGCGTCGCGCTCGCCGGCTCGGACGGATACGTGGGCACGGCGCGGCTGTCCGCGCGGACTCATCCGTGGCTGGCCGAGCACCGCGTGAACGGCGCGATCATCTTGCCGGGCACCGCGTTCGTCGACTGCGTGCTGCGCGCGGGTGACGAGGTCGGCGCCCCGAAGCTGGTCGAGCTGACCATCCTCGCGCCCGCCGTGGTGCCCGAGTCGGACACGCTGCAACTGCAGATCGTCGTCGACGCACCGGGCGAGAAGGGACTGCGCCGGGTCGCCGTGTACGGGCGGACCGACGCGATCGGAGACTGGATCACCCACGCCGCCGGTACGCTTGGTTCAGCGGTGACCACCGCGGCCGACGACCTGCTCAGGTGGCCGCCCGAACACGCCGAGCCCGTGGATGTCACCGGCTTTTACGACCGGCTCGCCGCGATCGGTGCCGGCTACGGGCCCGGGTTCCGAGGGGTGCGCGCGGCCTGGCTGCGGGGCGAGGAGCTGTTCGCCGAGATCGAGCCGGCCGCCCCGGTCGACGTCGCCGGGTTCGGAGTGCATCCGGCGTTGTTCGACGCCGCGGTGCACGCGGCCGCACTCACCGACGACGCTGGGCCGGCGAAGCTCCCGTTCTCGTGGACCGGAGTGAGCCTGCACGCGACGAACGCGACCACGCTGCGCACCAGAATCACCCGGACCGGCACCGATACGTTCGCCGTGTTCGCCGCGGACGCCCACGGCCAACCGGTGGTGACCGTGGACGAGCTGTTCGTGCGGCCACTCGACGCGGCGCCCTCCGCCGCGCCCGATCATCTGTACCGGCCGGACTGGGTGGAGATCCCGGTCGAGCCGGCCGTGCCGGGCGACTGGGTTTCGATCGGACCGTTCGGCGACCTGCCGGCTGTCACGGGTGTCACCGAGCTGGATACCGTGCCGGACGCGGTATTCGTCCCGTTCGACGCACCGGACGAACCCGACTTGGCGGTCGCGGCGCGCATCGCGACCATCCGAGTGCTGGCGCTGGTGCAGGAATGGCTGGCGCAGGAGCGGTTCCTGAACGCGCGGCTGGTGCTCGTCACCCGTGACGGACTCGCCGACCCGGCAATCGCGGCGGCACGCGCGCTGGTGCGCTCGGCGCAGGCCGAGTGCCCGGGTCGTTTCCAGCTGCTCGATCTGACCGGCCACGGCCCGGACCCGCGGCTGCTCGCCGCCGTGCTCGCGCTGGACGAACCACAGGTCGCCGTG
>DASSAD010000150.1:0-10258 GCA_035685725.1 Amycolatopsis sp.
CAGCCCCTGCATGATCATCGCGCCCGCGTAGGCGCCGACCGAGGTGGACGCCAGGCCCGAGGCCAGCAGGCCGACGGCGAACAGGAGCGCGACGCCCGCACCCAGCGCGTGCCCGACCGCGGTGTAGGCGCCCTCGATCGAATCGACACCGGCCAGTCCCTGCAGGTTGGTCGCGGCGAGCAGCAGCATCGACAGGTTCACCGCGCCCGCGACCAGCATCGCCAGCCCGACGTCGAACCGGGTCGCCTTGAGCAGCCGGGCCCGCCGCGCGCCGTAGGTACGGCCGTGCCGATCCCGCGTGAGCCCCGAATGCAGGTACACCGCGTGCGGCATGACCGTGGCTCCCAGCATCGCGGCGGCGAGAAGCACGCTGTCCGCGCCGCTGAACGCGGGCACCAACCCGCCGAGCGTGCCCGACGGCGAGGGCGGCTTCATGAACAGGCTCACCAGGAACCCGATCGCGACGATGGCCAGCAGGCCGGTGATGACCCGTTCGAACCGGCGCTGACCGCGCCTGTCCTGCACGAGGAGCAGGCCCATCGACACCACGCCGGTGATCACTCCGCCGACCGGCAGCGGCAGGTGGAACAGCAGGTTCAGCGCGATCGCCCCGCCGACGACCTCGGCCAGGTCGGTGGCGACGGCGACCAGTTCGGCCTGGGCCCAGTAGACGAGCCGGCCGGTGCGCGGCAGGCGATCCCGCAGGGCCTCGGGCAGCGACAGGCCGGTGACCAGGCCCAGTTTGGCGGACAGGTACTGCACGAGTCCGGCCATCAGGTTGGCCGACACCACGACCCACACGAGCAGATACCCGAACCGCGCGCCGGCGCTGACGTTCGACGCGACGTTGCCCGGGTCGACATAGGCGACGGCGGCGACGAACGCGGGCCCCAGCAAGGCGGATCCCGCGCGCACGCGCGCCAGTGCCGGGCGAGCCGCCTCCGCCAGCGCCATCCGTTCACCTCCCAGACGAACTTCGAGTTTAGGCACGCCGAACATGGATGTACAACGTGCCTTAGCCCGTGATTCGTCACAGCGGCCGAAAGGCGGCTGCGCGGCAACGGTGCGCCGGCAGCCCGAGTGCGCCGCTCAACGGTCCAGGTTTCCATCCAACGCGCACCGAAAGGGCGGGGAAGGCTAGTCCGGCAGCTGAATCTCGTGGCCGGCGGCCCGCAGCGTCTCGACGGCGCGGGTCAGGTCGGTTTCCTTCACCAGCACGTGGTCGGTGTCGAAAGTGGACAGTGTGAACAACGGCACACCCGCCGCCGCCAGCTCGTTGGCCAGCGCGGCGATGATCCCGGTGAGCGTGAACGCCAGCGGTCCGCGCACGGTCAGCAACCGCCACCCGGCCTCGATCTCGGCGCCCTCGGGCAGGCCGCCGACGGGGCAGATCACCGAAAGCTCCGTGGCGGTGCGGGTGACCGAGACGAGCCCGTCCGCCTCGGGCTCCAGCAGCTTCGGCGGCACCGGCGCCTTCGGATCGAGCTTCGCGACCAGGTACTCCCCCGGCCGGACATCGATGACGAGCCGCTTCACCGCGACAGTCCCCCGCTTTCGACCCGCCGCGCCGTTTCCGGTGGCGCCATCGTCATCGTCAGCCCTCCACGACCTTCGGGCTGGACGCGACCTCGGTGCCGTCCGGCAGGGTCGAGATGGTGAAGTCCGCGAACACGTTCGCGGCCACCTTCTGCAACTGCCGCAGGCATTCCACGGCCAGTCCGCGGATCTCGACATCGGCCTGCTCGGTGGCCCGCATGGCCACGAAGTGCCGCCAGGCGCGGTAGTTGCCGGTGACCACGATGCGGGTCTCGGTGGCGTTGGGCAGGACGGCGCGGGCGGCCTGGCGGGCCTGCTTACGGCGCAACGTCGCGCTCGGAGCGTCGTTGAACTTCTCCTCCAGGCCGGTCAGCAGCTCGGTGTAGGCCTCGACACTGGCCTGCGCGGCGGCGAGGAACTTCTCGTGCAGCACCGGATCGCTCGCGATCACTTCCGGCTCGACGAAGGCCGCGTTCCGCTCCGGCACGTACCGCTGGGAAAGCTGCGAGTACGAGAAATGCCGGTGCCGGATCAGCTCATGGGTCAGCGAGCGCGAGATTCCGGTGATGTAGAAGGTCACCGTCCCGTGCTCCAGCACCGAAAGGTGGCCGACCTCGATGATGTGGTCGAGGTAGCCGGCGTTCGTGGCCGTCCTCGGGTTGGGCTTCTTCCACGACTGGTAGCAGGCGCGCCCGGCGAACTCGGCCAGCGCGGCACCGCCCTCGGCGTCGGTGGTCCACGGGACGTCCTCGGGCGGGAAGAACTCCGTCTTCGCGATCAACTGCACCTTCGGCGAAACCGTCTCGGCCACCTTCGCACTTCCTTCCCCGGTCGCGATTCCCCATTTCCCCCGAAGCCTAACCGGAGACACCGACAACTCCGGCGTGGCTACGGCGGCCCGCCGCACACACGGTGACGCACCACGGTGACACCGATCATGACACTGCAGCCCGCTTGACTGACACCATTAATGACGCCATAGTGGTGTCATGGACCTGACGCCGTACCTCACCAGCCTCCGGGAGGATCTGGCCACCACGGCTTCCGCCGGCGACGAGCAGACTCGGCGGGCCGCCGCGCTGCTCTCCGCGGCGATCGAACCTTCCGCGCGGCTGGCCCTCATGCACGCACTCGCCGACCTCGCCGCCGAGGTCACCGCCCAACTGCCCGACCACGTGGTGGAGATCCGGCTCGACGGCCGGGACGTCAACGTCGTGGTCACCGGCACCCCACCGCGGGAGACCGAGCCCCCCGAACCGGCCGGCCGGCCGCAGTCGCCGCCGTTTCCGCCGGTCGAGGGCGGCGACATCGCCCGTATGACCCTGCGCATGGTCGAGCAGATCAAGGGCCAGGCCGAGCAGGCCGCGGCCGCGCAGGGTGTCTCGTTGAACACCTTCATTTCCCAGGCCGTACAAGGCGCGCTGCACGGCTCGTCACCGCTGTCCGGCGGGGGCAGGCAGAAGCCGCACGCGGGGCAGCGCACCGACTCGCATCTCCATGGCTGGGTGAAAGGATGACCATGACCGACGAAGATTTGGTGCGCAGCCAGACCTTTCCCGTCGAGGGCCCGGTCGAACTCGACCTGAACATCACGCTGGGGCGCATCGAAGTCCACCTGGACGCCGACGCGGCGGACGAAGCGCTCGTCGAGGTCCGCCACGACCCGTCGGTGCAGGAGCCCTGGGCGCAGAGCGTGACCAGCGTGCTGAACTGGGTCAACGAGCGATTCGGCGACCAGTGGGGTGGCCAGTGGAGCAGTGAGCTGCGCGGCACCCCGGCCGAGGCGGTCGACCAAACCCGCGTCGAACAGCGCGGGAAGCGCCTGGTCGTGCGGGCCCCGAAGGCCCTGCCGCTGCGCGGCGTTCCGCTCTCGGTGACCGTGCGGGCCCCGGCCGGGTCGCACCTGACGGTCCGCGGCGGGTCGGCCGAGGTGACCGTGACCGGAACCGCGGGCCGGGTCGACATCATGACCGGGTCCGGCGAGGTCAAGCTGGACCGGGCCGACGGCGCGGCGACGGTGCGCACCGGCTCGGGCGCGGTGCGGCTGGGACCGGCGCTGGCCGGCTTGCAGCTGCGCACCGGCAGCGGGGACGTCGAGGCATCGTCGCTGTCCGGTTCGGCGACGCTGGCCACCGGCACCGGGGACATCTGGCTGGGCGCGACCGCCGGCGCGGTCCTGGCGCGCAGCGGCAGCGGGGACGTGTCCGTCGCCGACGCGGCGAGTGGCTCCCTCGAACTGGTCACCGGCTCCGGGGAGATCCGGGTCGGCGTCCGCCCGGGCGTCGCCGCCGAAATCGACCTCAGCTCGGCCGCCGGGAAGGTGTCGAGCGAGCTGGATGTCTCCCTGGAACCGCCGGAGGGGGAAATCCCGCTCCAGGTGCGCGCCCGGACCGGTTCCGGCACCGCCGTCGTCACCCACGCCGCCCCGTAGCGGCAAGCCGACCACTCTCGCGGGTGTGGGCAGGGGGCGTTTCCGGGGGTGCGAGGCGGGCCCGCGTCTCGGGGCTGCGTCTCGGGGCTCGGGTTCGGGGCCGGGGTTCGAGTTCGGGCCGGTGTCCAGTGCGCGCCGGGGTCGGGTGCACGCCCCGGTCCGGCGCGCGGGGGTTCAGGACCGCTGTCGGCGGCGCAGGGCCGGGGCGAGGTCGCCGCGCGTGCCCACCGCGACGCCGTCGAGGCCGAGCCAGGTGGCCATGCGGCCCAGCTCGGCGGACAGCTCCGCCGCGACCCTGCCCGCGTCGGCCCCGGGTTCGGCGAAGGCACCGGGCACGCGCAACAGGCCGGCCTCGCGATCGGCCTTGAGGTCGACCCGGGCCACCAGCTCACCGTCCAGCAGGAACGGGAACACGTAGTAGCCGTGCACCCGCTTCGCTTCGGGGACATAGATTTCGATGCGGTACCGGAACCCGAACAGCCGCTCGGTCCGCGCGCGCTCCCAGATCAGCGGGTCGAACGGGCACAGCAGCGCCGCGCCGGTGACCTTGCGGGGCACCGTGGCGGCCACCGGGCGGTAGGCCGGGCCGCGCCAGCCGCCCACCTGGACCGGCACCAGCACGCCGGCCTCGAGGAGTTCGGCCACCGCCCGGTGACTCACCTCCGGCCCGAGCCGGTAGTAGTCGCGCAGATCCGGTTCGGTCGCCACGCCCAGCGCGGTGGCGGCGCGGGTGATCAGCTCCCGTGCCGCCGCTTCCGGATCGACCCGGCGGGCGAGCACGTCCGGCGGCAGCACCCGCTCGGTCAGGTCGTAGCGCCGTTCGAAACCGCGGCGGGTCCCGGTCGTGAGCTGGCCCATGCCGAAGAGCCATTCGCAGACCTTCTTGATCTCCGAGCGGTCCCACCACGGCCCCGGCCGCCGGGCGCGCTCGCCCGCCGCCTCCCCGGCGAGTTCCCGCTCGATCCGGCCGGCGCCGATCGGGCCGAGTTCCTTGACCACGGCCAGGATGTCCTCGACCAGCGCGGGCGACCGCTCGACGATCGTCGCGTAGCCGCGCCACCACCCGGGCCGCTTCGCGCCCGAACGCAGCAACGGCCAGTCCTCGATCGGCACCAGGCTGGCCTCGTGGGCCCAGTACTCCACCAGCAGGCGCGGCTTGCGGGCGGTGTGCGCCCAGGCCGCCTCGTCGATCAACGCGCGGTCATAACCGCCCAGCCGCGCGAACAGGGGCGCGTAATGCGCCCGCGTCACCACGTTCACCGAGTCCAGCTGAATCAGCCGGACCCGGGAAAGCACCCGCTTGAGGTGCCGCCGGGTGGCCACCTCCGGCCGCGGATCGGCGAACCCCTGCGCGGCCAGCGCCAGGCGCCGCGCCGCTGCCACACTCATCGTCTCCATCACGGCGTATCGTGCCAGCACCCCCCGACAAAAACGGGAAACGCCGCTCCGGGCGGGCGCAGCCCGAAGCGGCGTCGGTGTTTCCGGCCCGGCTAGACCAACGCGATCGACGCCGGTTGTGACGACAGTCCCAGGGGAACCGTGGCCGCGACGCGGAGGTTCGCCAGCGAGATCGCCTGGACGGTCGAGGCGGCGTTGGTCGCGACCCACAGCGTGTCCGCGGTGGCGCGCAGACCGGTGGGAATGTGGTCGACGGCCACGGTGGCGACCACGACGCGCCGACCGGTGTCGATCACCGAGATGGTGTCTTCGTTGGCGTTGCTGACATAGGCGAAGGCACCGTCGGGCCGGAACACCACGTTCCACGGCGCCTTGCCGGCCCCGATCCTGGCCACCACCTTGTCCGAGGTGGTATCGACCACCACGACCGTGTCGTCCCACGGGGTCGCCGCGTAGAGGGTCTTCCCGTCGGGCGAGACCGCGATCCCGTTGGCACGCCCCGCCTGCGCGAGCCTGGTCCGCACCGAGCGCGTCCCGGTATCCACAATGGACAGACCGTCGTAGCAGCCGACGAACAGCCGGGAACCGTCGGGCGAAACGGCCACCGAGTGCGGGGCGAGCCCCGCGGTGATCTCGCCCGCCACCCGCTGTGCCGCGACGTCGAGCACCGACACCGTCGCCGAGCCACCCGGGCCGGTGTCCGGACCGGTGTTGGCCACGTAGGCGTATTTCCCGTCCGGGGACACCACGATCCCGTGCGGCGCGAGCCCCACCGTGATGCTGCCGGTGATCTCCTCCGTCGCCGGATCGAACACCGACACGTCGCTGGCCCCCGAGTTGGTGACGAACAGCTTCGACCCGTCCGGTACGGCGGCGATCCCGTACGGGTTACTGCCCGCGTCGACGGCCTTCACCACCTGATGGGTCGCGGCGTCGATCACCGTGATCGAGTACGAGGTGATCGTCGTGACGTAGGCGCGGGACGCGCCGCTCTTCGGCGTGGTGGCCGCGGTGAGGGCGGCGACCGGGAGGCCAGGGAAGCTCGTGCCCGCGACCCCGCCGGGAAAGTCCGCGCGGTGCGTGGTGAGGGTTTCGGTCACCCGGCTCATGGTCTGCGCGCGCGAGCCCGAGAAGACCGCGCCGGTCCCAGCCGCGGTCGTGCCGGCAGCGGTCGTGCCGGCAGCGGTGGTCCCGGCCGCGGCACCGGTCGCCGGGCGGCGGCCCGGTTCCTGGTGCGGCGGCGTCTGGTCCGCGCCGGGAATGGGCGCGGGCGGCAGCGTGGCCACCTCGCGCTCGGCCTGCCACAGCTGGCTCTTCGTGGCCGGGAGAGCCGGGAACGGCTTGCCGGAGGGATGCCCGAGCGCGGAGGTCAGGTCGCCGAAGGTCTGCCGCCGCCAGTCGGTGATGTTGGGCTCGCGCACGCCGGTGAACTGCTCCAGGAATTGCAGCACCGAGGTGTGGTCGAACCGCTCACGTGCCACCCACCCGCCCTGTGTCCACGGCGAAACGATGACGCACGGGACCCGGATGCCCGCACCGATGGGCACGCCGTCGACGAATTCGCCCGGCGTCCCGGCCGGCGGAGTGGGCGGCGGCACGTGGTCGAACAGGCCGTCGTTCTCGTCGAAGTTGAGGATGAACACGGTCTTGCGCCACACGTCCGGATTCGCCGCGACCGCGTCGAGCTTGCGGGCCACGAAGTCGGCGCCGGCGGCCGGGAGGTAGTCCGGATGCTCGCACTGGGCGGCCGTGGGGATGATCCACGAGACCGCGGGGAGACGGTCGTTGAGCGCGTCCTGCTCGAACTGGTCGGCCGGGCCGATGGTGAGGCCGTGCTGGTAGAGCTGCGAGGAAACGCCGGCGTCCTGGTAGCTCTGGAAGAACTCCAGCGGGTTACAGCCGTAGTCGTCTTCCTCCTGGTACACGTGCCAGGACACGCCGGCCCGGGTGAGCCGCTCGGGGTAACTCGTCCACCGGTACGGCGAGGGCACCACGTTGCTGGTGATCGGTCCGCCGGCGGTGCCGTCGGGATCGATCGTGCCGGACCATAAGTAGAGCCGGTTCGGCCAGGTCGGGCCGAGCACCGAGCTGTGGTAGGCGTCGAACACCGTGAACGCTTCGGCGAGCGCGAACTGGAACGGAATGTCCTCGCGGGTGTAGTAACCCATCGTGTAGGGGCCGTGCGCGTCACCGTCGGCGGCCCGGTGCGCCGGCAGCCAGTTGTCCATCTTGCCGTCGTTCCACGCCGCGTGCTGCACCGCGAACGCGTGGCTGGTCGACGGGACGGCCTGCGCGCTGGTCCTGGTGGTGTCGAGGTGGAACGGCAGCAGGTAGCCCGCCGGGTTCTTCGGGTCCGGCTGGTAGAAAACCGATTTCCCGGTGGACAGCGTGAGGGCGTCCGGGTCGTCGAATCCGCGCACTCCGGACAGTGTGCCGAAATAATGGTCGAACGACCGGTTTTCCTGCATCAGGATGACGACGTGCTCGATTTCCGACAACGGGCCCGGTTTCGCCGTGCTGGCCAATGCGTTGCGCAGGTTCGGGGGAAGCACCGTCAGCGCCGCGGCGGCCCCCGTCACGCCGATGCCGGTTTTGAGCAATCCGCGCCGGCTGAACTCGGCCGGAGCTCCAGACATTCTCACCACACCGTCACCGCACTTTCCTCCGACAGGATGATCTCGGCCGCGGATGATGCTGGCCGAGATCTCCCTACCGCGCAAAGGACTTCGCCAGAAATTCACGTTCCCCACGGAGACTCGACACGCGGTCACCCGGGGTCACCCGGACACGGGTGAAGACTGGCTATGTTCGAAGGGTGAGCATTGCCCGAGTCCGCGCCGCGGTAGCCGCGGACGCCCCGGAAATCGCCCGGATCCAGCGCGTCACCTGGCGCACCGCCTACGCCGAACTGCTCGGCGAAAAAGCGCTCGCCCGGCTTGACGCTCCCGATGCGGAAGAGCAGTGGGCCAACGCCATCGCGCATCCGGACACCACGGTCCAGCTCGCCACCGAAGGGCGCTTCGCGGTCGGTTTCTGCGTCGCCGGGCCGGCGACGGACGAGGAAATGGCCGACGCCTCCGGCGAACCGCCCGCCGACGCCGAGCGCACCGGGCTCATCGCGACCATCCTGGTCGAGCCGCGCTGGGGCCGTCGCGGCCACGGCGGCCGGCTGCTCGCCGGCGCCGCGGCCGAGTTACGTCAGCGCGGCGCCGAGCGGGGCATCACCTGGATCGCCGAGTCCGATTCGGCTTCACTGAGCTTCTTCCGCCGCGCGGGCTGGCGTCCGGACGGCACCGTGCGCACCCTCGACACCGGCGAGCGCCGGCTCCGCGAGCTGCGGCTGACCGGTGAGCTGGCGGTCCGGCTGCTCGGCTGAACCGCGGCGGCCGAGGAACCAGCGGACGGTCATCACGATGAGGAACACCACGGCGACGATCTGATAACTACTGCCCGCGACCTTCTGCGGGAAACTCCAGATCTGATATTCCAGCGGCACCTGATAATGCGGCGCCAGCCACAGAATCAGCACGCCCGCCCACCCGGCGAACAGCAGCCAGAATTTGTGCTTCTGGTACCCCATCACCAGCACCAGCGCGGCGGTGGGCAGCGCGAGCACCCAGTGATGGGACCACGAGATCGGCGACAACAGCAGGTCACCGGTCGCGGTCACACCCAGTGCCAGCGCGAGGTTTTCGTCCTTGAGCGCACGCACCGTGCCCAGCCACGTCATCACCGCGACGGCGAGCACGGACAGCCCGCCGACCACCAGCAGGGTGTGACCGCTCAGGCCCAGCTTCACGTAACTGGAAATCACCGATTCGTTCGCGTGAATGGGACCGATGTTCATGCTGGAGGCGTGGAAGACGCGGTTGGTCCAGTACAGGATCGAGTCGTTCGGCATCAGCACGAACGCGATCGCGGTCATCAGCAGGAAGCTGAGGAAGCTGGTGACGACCGCGCGGAAGTCCTTGCGCAGCAGGAAAATCAGCACGAAACCGGCGGGGGTGAGCTTGACCGCGGCGGCGATGCCGATCAGCGCGCCCCGCGGCCAGCGCGGGTTCGGCCACAGCACGTCCACCGCGACCATCATCATCAGCAGCACGTTGATCTGGCCCCAGAAGATGGTGTTGGCCACCGGGTGCGCGACGACCAGCACGCAGCAGGCCGCCAGCACCATCCACGGCTTTTCCAGCATGCCACGGAACTCGGGCGCGGACTTGCGGTAGGCCAGCACGATCGGGATCAGCGCGAGGCAGCTGACACCGGTCAACAGCGGGTAACCGATAGGCGGCGGGATGATCGCCAACGGCGTGAACAAAACCGCCGAGAACGGCGGGTAGGTGTAGGGAAGTGGGCCGCCCACCGAGGAAACCGGGAGCTGCGTGTAGATCGAGCGCCCGTGCAGGAAGGTGTCCGCGCCCAGCCGGTAGACGTCGACATCGGTGGGCCACTTGACGATTCCGTGCGCGTAGTAGGTCATCGCACCGAAAAACACGACGGCCAGTAGCGACTCGAAACCCAGGCGCAGCCGCTCCGCGGCGCTACCGTGCCTCATCGTCGAGATGACAGACTTCAAATCGCCTCTCCCAGGTCCCGGCCACGAGAAGTATCACGAGCAGACGCGGCATGCCTTACTTCGTCGGCCTATCTTCGTCGCTCACCGGTTACCCGTTACGCGCGGGTCCTGTTCAGCGCTCGGAAAAAACGATCCACCGCGACACGCAGTACAGGAACACGCCCTCGCAGACACCAGCGAGAATCCGGGCCAGATGGTATTCCAGTCCCGTCACGGTCAATCCGGCACCCACACCGAGAATGAACACGACGTAGTTCACGCCCACCGCGACCGCGTACCGCACGGCTTGCCGGCCCACCGGCGCGTGCGATCGGAAG
>DASSAD010000151.1:0-62004 GCA_035685725.1 Amycolatopsis sp.
CGCGGTGACCTGGCCGGTGAAGAACCGGCCGAAGGCGTGGGCCGCCTCGATCACGGCGCGGTAGCCCGCGATGTTGGCCATGGAACTGAGCACGTCCAGCGACTGCGCCCGCGAGATGCGCGGCACCGCGTCCATCGCCAGAACCGTGATCGGCCGCGCCGCGAGGGCTTCCACCAGATCGGGGTCGCGGCCGGGATTGACCAGGCCGACCAGCGTCGCCCCTTCGTCGAGCCGGCCGATCTCGCCGGCCGACGGCGGATCGACCTTCAGCACGATGTCGCTGTGCCACACCTCGTCCCGGCCGGCGATCTTCGCCCCGGCCCCGGAGAACGCCTCGTCGGTGAAGCTCGACGGGTCACCGGCGCCGGACTCGACGACGACCTCGTAACCGAGCGCGAGGAGTTGGCGCACCGTCGCCGGGGTCGCGGCGACACGGGTCTCACCGGGTGCGGACTCGGCGGGGATGCCGATGCACCCGGGCCGAGACGGGGACGCCCCGGCTTGCCCGCCGTCCTGTTCTGGATTGGACGATCCATTCTGCGGTCCTGGCATGACCATCTCGTTTCTGAAAGGGACGAGCGGGATTCGCTGGCCACAGGTGTGGCTACGGCCGCTGACTGACCTAGATGAAAACATGAGTACCCCGGGGACGCAAGGCACCGCCCAGGGCAACAGCACCGCCCCTGACCTGCCCGACCGCCTTACGGCGCGACGTGACCAGGCATTGTTCCTCAGGTCATACACCCCTTACCACACGGAGAAATTTCGCCGATCGGGTCACGACCGCGTGATTCTTGCGGCCACGGGGAAATCGGAAAGATCACCCGCGGCGGCGAGTGCGACGATCGAGGTGCCCCGATTGTGGATCAGTGAGCCGGCGAAGCTGCCCTACACTGGCGGACGTGGTCAGGAAGAGGGTGGAACCGCCCGCCGCGCCCATGCTCACCGGAAAGGGCGCGGATACGCGTCGGCGCATCGTCGCGGCGGCCGCCCGGCTGATGTTCCGGCACGGCGTGCCGGGCACGACGGTGGAGCATGTGCGAGCCGAGGCACAGGTGAGCAGCTCGCAGATCTACCACTATTTCGCCGACAAGCAGGCCCTCGTGCAGGCCGTCATCGCCTACCAGGACGAGACCGTCGTCGGTGGACAGGAACTGATGCTCGCGGAACTCGACACCGCGGCGGGACTGCGGGCCTGGTTCGACTTCCTCATCGAGGACCAGCGCCGGCGGGCCTGTGCCGGCTGCCCGATCGGCCTGCTGGCCGCCGAACCCGAACTCGACGGCGATGCCCGGACGAGCGTGGCGGCGGCGCTGGCCCGCTGGGAAAACGGCATTCACGCGACGTTCCGCGAAATGTACAGTCGCGGCCAGCTCCGGGAAGACGCCGATCCCGAGCAACTGGCGAGCGCGACACTGGCCGCGGTGCAGGGCGCGCTGCTCCTCACCCGGGTACGGCGGACCACCGAAGCGCTGGAAGCCGCGCGGGACATGGTGCTCGGCTACGTCGCCCACCTCACCGAGCCCGCCTTCCGTCCTTCGGGAGACGAACCAGAGAGGTCCAGACCACCGGTGCGGACCGGCGCCGGACGAACCGGGAAACGAGCGAACCTCCGCGGCGCGCCGCTGCCGGGATCACGCTAGCGGCCGCCGCTCCTGCCGCTGTTCGACCCGCCGGACCGGCGCGCGGTCAGCGGACCCGGGCGAGGCCACGGATCGCTGTGAAATCCTTGCTGTGAAATCCTTGCGCTCGAAGGATATTCGCACTGATCACGCCTTGGTGAGCAGCTCCAGGTTGTGTCCGTCGGGATCGGCGAAGTACACGCCGCGGCCGCCTTCCCGGTGATTGATCTGATGCGGCTGGTGGTGCCCGGGATCGGCCCAGTATTCGCCCCCGGTCTCGCGGATGCGGGCGAAGGCGGCATCGAACTCCTCCTCGCCGACCAGGAACGCGTAGTGCTGGCTCGGTACATCGTCTGCGGTCATGAAGTCGAGCGTGACCCCGTTGCTGAGCTGAACCGGCACGAACGGGCCCAGCGGCGCCCCCACCGGCAGCCCCAGGATCCCGGCGAGGAATTCCGCGGCCGCCGCCTTGTCCCGCGCCGGGACGATGGTGTGATTGAGTTCCGTCGTGGGAGCCGGATGCGCGATCGGGCTGAGGTGCAGTCCGGCCAGCAGCCACTCATCGCCGTGGTGAACCACGATGTGCGTGGCACGGAACACCCCGTCGGCGGATGCGCCCCGGTACTCGGCCCGCTGGGTGGCCCGCCCGACGACGATCGCCGTCTCCCCGTAGTCGCGAACCGTGGTCTCGTCCCAGACCAGCGACCGGGTGACCAGCGCGCCCGTGCGGTACCGCTCGAGCCACTCCGGCTTGTTCAGGACGAACCCGAGCGCGCCGACCAGCGTGAAGTCCTCGGTGGTCAGCGCCTCCAGCGTGGCCGCGTCCCCGCGCTGCTCGGCCTCGGCCCAGCGCCGTACCAACTGGAGCACCTCGTCTCGCGTGGTGTTCATGATCGCCTCCTCGGAACTGAGACGGAAACCGACCCGGACCTGACCCCGTCAGGGTTGACTGTCGAATCCGAATCGTGCTCGGTATTCCTCGGGAACCAGATCGACGTAGTCCGGATGCCGGGTGATCCATCCCCGGATGAACGGGCAGTACGGCAACACCGCACGGTCGCGTTCGCGAGCGTCGTCGAGCACATGACGGGCGAGGGTCCCGCCCAGTCCCTGGCCTTCGAAGCGATCCGCGACCTCGGTGTGCAGCAACGCGATCTCATTGCCGTGCAGGTGGTACTCCGCGAAACCGGCTACCTCGTCACCGTCGTGGATCTCGAATCGGCCCTTTTCCGGGTTGTCCACGACTTTCCGCTCCACCGTCGCTCCTCGCCGCAGGCTGGTCGATCATCGGCGGCAACCGCGTCAGGTCCCCTTGTTCTCCACCCTACTCGCGCGGTCGGCGAGGAATTCTTCCGGCGCGATGTAATACGGATTGTCGATGAGCATTCCGGCGATGAGCACCTTGGGGTGCACCTTGAGGATGTCGACCAGGGTATCGCCGTCGAACCGACCGAGTTCGTACATGCAGAGGATCACCTGGGGATAACGCCGGACGTAGTCGTTCAGCCGGGATTCGTACACGGCGAGCTCCACCATGTTGGAGAGCGCTTTCTGGGCCCAGGTCATCTCGCCGACGGCGCGGACGAAACTGAATTCGTCCGACAACGCCTGCGTGACGTTCTGCTCCCAGAAGTCCATCACGCGGTCCGTGGAGAATTCGCCGCCACGCAGATAGGCGTCCTTCGATTCGAGCACGTCGAGGTGCCGCGCGGCGAGGATCGGCGCCAGCTCGGCGTCCCGGCCCAGACCCGTCATCAGCGCCTCGGGATCGGTGGAGTCCACCACGCAGAAGCATTTGTCCCCTCGGGAAAGTCCCTCGCGCAGGTAAGGCTCGAGGATTTCGTCCCGATCGGCCTGCGTGGGATAGAAGGCACAGATGTGGTCTCCCGGCGTGACCTCGAATCCCGACGGTCCCGGGCTCGCTTCGTTCGATGTTGCTGTGCTTACCATAATAGGGTTCCTGTCTCGGCACTCGTCCACTTCGGCCGGTCACTTCGGGCGGTCACGGGCCGTGGCCTGGCGGCGCGGCCCCGCGTGTCGCTCACCCGGATCGTGATCCGGCAGTTCGACGACCCAGGCCGCGATCTGCGCCCGCGAAGTGAAACCCAGTTTCAGCAGGATGTGCTGCACATGGGTCTCGGCGGTCCGCGGAGAGATCACCAACCGGCCGGCGATTTCGTTGTTGCTCAAGCCCTCGGCAACCAGACGCGCGACTTCCCGCTCACGTCGGGTGATGGTCGCGTCGGACTTCACGACGGCCGCCGCCACTTCGGCCTGTTTTTCTTTCAGCGCGTAGCTTATTGCGTCCTCGACGCTCAAGTCCATCCCTCGCGCGAACGCGGTCCGGAACCCGGGTTCGGAAAGTCCGGCGCGGACCTGCCGCTCGCATCGCTCGTGGTAGGCGGCCAGATACGAGGAGCTGGTGGGCACCCCGGTGCTCTCCGCCAGCGCCGCGGCCGCGCCGAGCAGTGTGGCGGCGCGCCGATGATCGGCCACTCCGGCGGCGATCCACGCCAACGCCTCCAGGCACCACGCCGTCCCGAGCGGCTCGTCCATCTCCCGCTTCAACCGAAGGCTTTTCTCCAACAGTTCGAGGGCGCGAACCGCATCACCCTGACGCCAAGCCACCACGCCGACGCCGAGGGCGACATTGACGCGCGCGACAAGGTCGGCATACCAGGACCGGTAGCGTCGGCTCAACACCGGGTATTCGCCGATTTCCCGCAGCTTCTCACGACCGAAGTCGCGGATGCTGTCGAGCATCCGGTAACGCACGACGGCATCTCGCTCGATGACCAGGATCGACTGGTCCGCCAGCGACGCCAGCAGGTCCAGAATGCCGTCGAGCGTTTCGACGGTCGCGCCGTCGCCGGTGCAGATGTCCTCGGCCGCTTTCAGTTCGAACCCGCCGTCGAAGATGGCCAGGCGCGCCCACAGCACCCGCTCCGGCGGCGAGCACAGGTCATAGCTCCACTGGATGCACGACCGCAGCGTCTGCTGGCGGGTCGGCGCCGCGCGCGCACCCGCGGTGAGTAACCCATAGCGGTTACTCAGCCGCTGTGCGATCTGCCAGACGGACAGCATCCGCAACCGCACCGCGGCGAGTTCGATCGCCAGCGGCAACCCGTCCAGCCGGCGGCAGATCTCCGTCACCGCCTCCCGGTTCGCCTCGGTGAGCCTGAAACCGGCCACCGCCGACGTGGCCCGGTCCACGAACAACGCGACAGCGGAAAAGGTGGACAACTCCGCCAGCGGAACGGGCCGTGCCCGAGGGGGGACCGACAGTGGCGGCACGGACAACACGGCCTCCCCCGGGATGTCCAGCGGCTCACGGCTGGTGACGAGCACGCGCAGGCGCGGACAGAAGCGCAGCAGCGAGCCGATCACGGCCGCCGCCACCTCCACCACGTGCTCACAGTTGTCGAGTACCAGCAGTACCCGCCGGGCACCGAGGAATTCCTCCAGTGCCGCCTCCAGCGGGCGGTCCGGCTGTTCCGGCAGGCCCACCGCTTCGGCCAGTGCGGGCACCAGCCGCGCCGGGTCGGTGATCTTCCCCAGCTCGACGAGCCACACTCCGTCACCGAACGTGCGCCGTAGGTCGGTGGCGACCTTCAGCGCGAGCCGGGTCTTGCCGACCCCGCCCGGTCCCTTCAGCGTCACCAGTCGCGCGGCGGAGAGCATCCGTTTGGCTTCGGCGACTTCGGACCGGCGGTCGACGAAGCTGGTCAGCTGTGCCGGAAGGTTTCCCGACCCGCCGGCGGCGGCCCGGAAACCCTGTTCAGATCGCGTACACGGATCCATGGCCACAAATCCCGAACTGCTGCTTCATCGGCGACTTGACGATCGCCCGGCCGCCATGCGCGCAAGAAACTATACACTCGCGCGCCGCGCACCGGTGCCCGCGCCGCGGTGCAGGGCGGATCACTGGCCGGTCGACCGGCGAACGCCGTCATCCGTGGCCGGGCCACCGGACCAACCACGCGGACTCACCGTCCGGACAGGACCATTCACCGCCCGGACGGGAGAACTCGCCGACCGGAAGAGGGGACACGGCGACCGGAAGAGGGGACACGGGTCAGGTGGGTGGGGGTGGGTGGAAGCCGTGGCCGGATTTGGCGCCGAGGCGGCCCGCGTCGACCATCCGGGAGAGCAGCGGCGGTGTGGCGAACGCGGGTTGCTTGAACTCGGCGTAGAGGGCCTCGCTGACCACGGCCAGGGTGTCCAGGCCGATGATGTCGGCCAGCTTCAGTGGCCCGACCGGGTGAGCGCAGCCGAGCACCATCGCGCGGTCGATGTCCGCCGCGGAGGCGACGCCCGATTCGAGCAGCCTGATCGCGGCGAGCAGGTAGGGCACCAGCAGCGAATTGACCAGGTAGCCGGCCCGGTCGGGCACCCGGATGACCTCCTTGCCGAGCACGGTCGTCAGGAATTCCTCGGCCCGCCGGCCGGTTTCTCCACTGGTGGACAACGTTTCCGCCAGCTCCACCAGCGGCAGCGCGGTAACCGGGTTGAAAAAGTGCATGCCCACGACGCGTTCGGGCCGTTCCACCGCCTTCGCGATACTGCTGACCGGAATGGCCGAGGTGGTCGTGGCCAGGATCGCCGCCGGATCTCCAAGCACCTTGTCGAGCTCGCGGAAGACCTCGATCTTGGCGTGCCGGTCCTCGGCGATGGCCTCGATCACCAGATCCCGATCGTGCAGTGCGCTGATTTCCGTGCAGAAGGCCACGCGGTTTTCCGCCGCGTCCCGTTCCGCCTGGCTGATTTTTCCCTTTCGCATGCTCGCCTCGAGCGAAGCGGCTATGCGATGACGGCGCGCGTCGAGCGATCTTTTCGTGGTGACCGCGACGAGCACGTCGAGCCCGGACCACGCGCAGACGGCCGCGATTCCCGATCCCATCACACCGCAGCCGACGATTCCGATACGCCGGATATCCGGCATTGTTTTCCCCTCCTGTTCCCGCGAACATTTCCCTACGAACCTTTGACGGCGAACCTTTGACGCGAACCGCTGTTCCCGCTCAGGCCGGCGCCGACCACCGCAGCAACGACAACCCGATCGCCATACCGCCGCCGAAGCCCGCGAGCAGGACGAGATCACCGTCCGACAGCTGGCCGGAGCGGTTGGCGGCGTCGAGCGTGACCGGTACCGAAGCGCTCCCGACGTTGCCCAGCGTCTCCAGGGTGCGATGCGTCCGCGCGTTGGCCAGGTTCGCCGCGTCGACCAGCTCGTCGAGGAGGTTCCCGTTGGGCTGGTGCGGCACGAAGTGGGCCACCTCGTCCGCGCGCACGTGCGCCGCCGCGAGCAGGCCGGCGATGGCGGGCGGGACGTGGTCGAGCACGAAGTCCCGGACGCCACGGCCGTTCATCGCGAAGAAGTGCTCGCCGTTGGCCAGCGTCTCCGCCGAGGCGGGACGGCGGCTCCCGCCGGCGGCCACCCGGACCAGGCCGTGCGCGTCGCCGCGGGTCAGCAGGCTGGTCCGGACGATCCCGCCGGGCGCGGGCACCGGCCCCACGACCGCCGCCCCGGCGCCGTCGCCGAGCAGCACGGCAGTGCGCCGATCGGTGTAGTCCAGGATCCGCGAATAGAGGTCGCCCGCGATGACCAGCGCGTAGGAACCCGGCTTCGGCACCAGCAACCGGTGCGCGAGTTCCAACGCGTAGACGAACCCGCTGCAGACGACGTTGATGTCGAGGCAGGCGGCCTGATAGGCGCCCAGGGCATGCTGCACCAGGCACGACGTCGGCGGCTGCGGCGAGTCGGGCGTCGACGTGCTGACGATGATGTAGTCGAGCCGCTCGGCCGACAGGCCTGCCCGCTCCAGCGCCGCCGTCGCCGCCTGGGTCGCCAGATCCGAGGTCGCCTCGCTGGGCGCGGCGACCCGTCTGGCCCTGATTCTGGTCTTGCGTTCGATCCACTCCGGCGTGACGCCCGCCTTTCCCGCGATCTGCTCGTTGGTCACCTCGGTCTTGGGGCAGTAGGACCCCGTTCCGACAATTCCGATACCCGGTCCGGACATGCTGAATTCGCACTCCTCACTGGTCGCGCTGGACAGTGCACACCCCGACGCGCACCCCGATGTGGCCCGGCCGGTTCGCGGACACGACGACAAGTGGCGAGGTGCGGGCACAATGGCACCAGGGATCGGCGCTGATCACTTTTTTCGCCGATGTCCGGCCGTGCCGGCGAACTCCGGGAACACCACCCTAGATAAAACGCCGCGCGCGCACTATCCGGTCCGCGCGAAGCCGGGGGCCCAATATGCGCGGCCCCCGGGTGGACGCCCGGTCGTACCGCGCAATAAAGACAATGCCGTGCGCGGAGTGGATAGACATGCGGTTTCCCGCCGTGACAGCCTGAGGCCCCGGTGCCGCATGGTCGCGCCGATCGATCGCCTGGTTCGTCGAAACCGCGGACACGGCCGGCATCGATCGGCGAAACCCCCGCGCGCCGCACAATGTCTCGGGAGGGGATTCTGCATGGCTGAAATCGCGCATCAGCACCGATTGTTCGTCATTTCCGTGAGCAGCCGTCCGTCATTTTCCACCATTGTCGGAACGGCGCTTGCCGGGCTTTCCCGGGGCGAGCGGGTGCTGACCGGCGACCACACCGCCGGTCCGGTGCCGCGGTGGCCCGCGGTGTGCGCGACCCTGACCGAACGCGCGAACGCCTACCTCGACGAGGTTCTGCCGCGCGCCACCGTCGAATTCCTTTCGGTGCCCGACATCGGCGGCCTGGCCGAGCCACTGCGGGGTCGTCTCGGCACCAACCGCCCGGCCCGGCCGGACGACCCGGATCATCCGGCCGGGCCGCGGCCGTGGAGCTCGGGCGTGACGGTCCTCTTCCTGGTCGACGCGACCAGCGCGGTGAGCGGCGGAAGCGTGCAATCCCGGCTCGATGCCACGACAGCGGCGCTCTACGCGGTGCAAGGCGAATTCGGCATCGGGCTCTCGCCGTACTCGGTGCTCGTCTTCGACGAACACGACGACGATCACGTCTACTCCCGGATCCTGTGCAACGCGCGGCAACTTCCCGACGACGACTACGTGCTGGCCGCCGACACGATCCGGGCCTTCACCGACCTGGTCCAGACCCGGCACGCGAACTCCCGGGCGGTGCTGCCGGAAACCGAGCCACCCGCGGCACTGGCGCGCGCGTTCACCACGTTCCTGACCCGGCAGGCTGGTTCGGCCTGGGGACTGCACTTCTTCACCGGGTCGATCATCGCGAAGCTGATCCAGGACACCGCCGCTTTCGCGCGCTCGCAGGGAAACCCGGTACTGCGCGGGCCGAGCGAGCACAGCCTGGCGGCCGGCGCCATGGCCCGGTGGCAACTGCGCCAGGCGCCGTTCCTGCTCGTCGCGACGTCGGGCATGGTCGACGAACTCCGGGGCACGCTGGCCAATCTGCGCGACACGCAGGCCCGGGGGTTCATCCTGTTCGGCGAGACCCACCCCGGCACCTGGCAGCCCTTTCAGGGAACCGTGCACGACGCCGAGGACGCCCGCGCCGTGTTCTCCGCCTTCGGGCTGCCCTGCTTCCACCTCACCGATCCGGCACGGCTCGGGCAGGACCTGGCCGCGGCGTTCCGGGCGTACCACCGGCGGCGGGGACCGGTCGTCCTGCTGGCCTCTCCCTCGGTCCTGCAGTACACCGGTGAGCTCCACGTCCCGGAAAGCACGCCGGTGGCGAGCCGGCCACTGGTGACCGAGGACATCGTCGACGCCGTCGCACGCATCGTCAACGCCGAGCCCAGCAGCCTGACCTGGCAGTGCGGCAGCCTTTCCGAGGCGGAACGCGCGCTGGTCCACCGGATGGCCCGCGAGGCCGGCATCGCGCTCGTCGATTCGCTCGCCAGGCCGGGAACCGTGGCCAAATATCACGACGGCGAATTGGTCGAGGAGTACCTCGGCACGCTCAGCCTCTACGGCTACTCACCCCCGGTGTGGAACTTCCTCCATCCCGGGGGCCAGTTGGCGCCCTACGACCGGGCCGCGCTGTTCTTCCTGAAAAGCCGGATCACCGACCTCGCCACGCCGTTTCCCGAAAAGGCGCTCTACGACAAGATCCGGGTGGTCCAGGTCACGGACACGCCCGAACACATTGCCCCGTTCACCGACATCCCGGTCATCGAACCACTGGAATCGTTCCTCCACCGCCTGTCGTGGCGGCTCGCCCCCGAAGACTGGATCGTCTCCTACCGCCGCGACCGCCTGGCCCGGGCCCGCGAGAACGCGCCGGGCGATCCGATGGCCGAGATCCCCTCGGTGCCGATGACCCACGAGTACTTCTTCAGCCGGCTCAACGATGTCCTCGAACATCTCATCACCAAGCACGGCTACCGCTACACCGGGTTTTACGACGTCGGCCGCGGCGGCATTTCGGCGGTGCGCAACCTCGCCCGCACCGATCCCGGATTCTCCGGCTGGTACGGGCGGGCCATCATGGGCGACGCGGCCTCGGCGATTCCCGCTCTCGCCCTCAGCGATTCCGCGAACATCCTCGCGTTCATCGGCGACGGCGCGGCGCGTCTCGTCCCGTCCTTCCTGCCGAGCCTGGCGCAGCAGATCCGCCACGAGGGCGCGCGCGTCGAGGGTAACGTCAGCATCTTCTACCTGCTCAACGGTGGCTTCTCCATCATCCGGTCTTATCGGGAGCTGCAACACGCGGCCACCGCGGACGCCCAGATGTCCTTGCTGACTCCGGTCGAGCCGGAGTGGCAGCAGACCTGGGACACGGTGTCGGTCACGCATGAGCGGCTGACCTTCCTCGACCCCGAGCACCTGGCCAAGCGGCTCCTGGCACCGGCCACCGTCAACCTGTTCTCCACCTACCTGGCCCATGACAACGAGGGAGACAACATCATGCCGTTGTCGCGCAAGAACTGGAGAATGCGGTGACCGCCACATTGGACGGCCGCACGGCACTGGTGACCGGCGCCTCGCGGGGTATCGGCCGGGCGATCGCCGTCGCGCTTTCCGGCGCCGGGGCGAGGGTCGCGCTCCTCGCCCGGCACCACGACGACCTCGACAAACTCGTCGCCGAACTCGGCGGGCCCGCGAAGGCGGTGGCCATTCCCTGCGATGTCACCTCCGCGACACAGGTCGGAATCGCGGTCAATGTGGCGATCACGATGCTCGGCCACCTCGACATCGTGGTGAACAACGCGGGCGGGTGCCGGTTCATGGCGCCCTTTCGCGACACCCGCCTGTCCGGCTGGGACAGCAGTATCCGGTTGAATCTGGACTCGGTGGTCAATGTCTGTCACGCGGTGGCCGATCACCTGATCGCACGCGGCCGGGGATCGGTGATCAACGTGTCGTCGACGGTCGCGGCGGCGGGGCTGCCCCGCGCCGCGCACTACGCGGCCGCCAAATCGGCGGTCATCTCGCTCACCCGGACCCTGGCGATCGAATGGGCCGGGTACGGGATCCGGGTCAACGCGCTGTGTCCAGGGTGGATCGCGACCGAGCTGAGCAGCCCGCAGCGGGACAATCCGCAGGCGGAGAAGGAACTCCTCGCTCAGGTCCCGATGGGACGGTGGGGCCTGGCCGACGAGCTCGCGGCTCCGGCCGTGTTCCTCGCCAGTGACGCGTCCTCGTTCATGACGGGGCAGAGCCTGGTCATCGACGGCGGTCTCAGCGCCTAGCGTCCGGGTCCGGGGCCGCCCGGTCAGTGCTGCCCCGGTCAGTGCTGCTCGTGGAAGTGGGTGAGGCGTTCCCCGGCGGCGCCCCAGTGGATCCGGCTGGTCATGCCGCCGTCGACCACCAGATCGGCCCCGGTGATGAAACCGGCTCCGGGACCGGTGAGGAACGCGACGGCCTCGGCGATGTCACCGGAGCCGCCGAGGCGTCCGCAGGGGATGGCGGCGATGGTGGTGGTGCGGACGAGATCGTCGGCGAGGGTGTCGGAGTTCAGTCCGGTTTGGACGACGCCGGGGCTGACCGAGTTGATCCGGATCCGATAAGGCGCCAGTTCGGCGGCCAGTTGGCGGGTCATCGCGAGGACGCCGCCCTTGGCCGCGGTGTAGGAGGGGTAGCCGTAGCCGATGTGGCCGGCGATCGAGGCGATCTGCACGATCGCGCCGCCCTGCGCCCGCATCGCCTCCGCGACCTTCTTCAGCACCACGAAATACCCGGTGAGGTTCACCTCGATGACCCGTTTCCACTCGGTGACGGTGGTCTCGAACAGGCCCTTGCGGATGGCGATGCCCGCGCAGTTGACCAGCACGCCCGGCGGGCCGTGCCGCGCGCTCAGCGCGTCGACCGCGTCGGACACGCCCGCCTCGTCGGTGACGTCGACCTCGAACGCGCTGCCCTTGCCGCCCACGGCCTCCACCCGCGCCACGGTTTCGGCCGCCGCGGCGCCGTCGCGGTCCAGCACGGCTATCGGGGCACCGTCGCGGGCCAGGCGAACCGCGCAGGCCCGCCCGATCCCGGACCCGGCTCCGGTGACGATCGCGCACGTGGTGTGCGGCTGCGCCATCGCGGCCTCCTCTGCGTCGGGAAGAGCATCTTCGGGAAAGGAATTCGCGCACTCAGCGGGAAACTCGCCGGCGAACCGGTCGGGAAACGCTGGGGAGTAGGCGTGGAACACGGGGGCTTCGCTTCAGTGTCGGTCAGCGCCGGTCGGTGGACTCGGCGCGCAGTGCGGCCGTCGCGTCCAGATCGATGCGAAGCCCCTCCGGGTCGTTCTCCGGGTCCCCGGTGATGACGACGCCGTAGTCGCGGGCCGCGCCCCCGATGCTCAAGTAGCCGTCACGGACGCCTTCCCGGACGCGCTCCGGCTCCCGCAGCAGGGGATCGCCCCACCCTCCCCCGCCGTTGGTCAGGTAGCGGAAGATGGCGCCGGGTTCGGTGCGCCACACCGGATTGCTGGCGAAGTAGAAGTACCGGCCGTTCGCTTCGTCACGCACATGGGTTTCGGGATCGAGCACCCCGGCGACCGGCACCGCCCTGCCGTACACGGCGTCGTCGAGTCCGAGGAGGTCCTGTTCGGACTCGACGTCGAAGTCCCGCCGGCCGAACAACCACACGGCGCCCGCGGCGCCGTCACGGCCGCCGTGCACCCCGAATCCGCTGGTCGTCTTGGTGTGCAAGGAACTGGACCAGTGCTCGGCCTCGGCCAGCCACAGGGTGTCCTTCAGCACCGCGGAACCGCCACGGTTGGTGCCCGCGCCCGCGGTGTCGGCGACGTACTCCTTTCGCAGCACGACGACCGGCACGTCCGCTTCGATCGCTTCGGTGGCGGGATCGAGATTGTTGGCCAGGTAGATGACCGAATAGCTGTCGGCGTCGCCGTGGCTGGTGGCGCCCCAGGGGCCGTGTTCACCGCCGCACTGCGCGGTGGTGACCCAGGGCAGGCCGCCGGGATGGACGCCGTTGGCGTTGTGAATGGACAGTGAACCGTAGTCGCCGCCGACCGCGCGCTCGCCCAGCGCCGCCGCCAGCGCGCGGGACACCGCGAGGAACACCGGGGACGAACCCTCCCAGTAGAGGAACACCGCGCCGTCGGGTGGCGTCGCACTGACCACTGTGGACGGTGGAAGGACGATGTCGATCGGCCGGTAGGTGCCGGAGGTGAACGGGGTCGCCGGGTCCAGCAGGTACTTCAGGGCGAGCCCGACCCCGGTCTTGGTGTCGAGCACGCTGGCGTTGATGCAGGTCCGGGCCTGCGGGGAGGTACCGGAGAGGTCGACCTCGATGTGCCCGCCCACCTTGGTGATCGCGACCTTGATCCGGTACTCGATCGAGTCGTCGATCCCGTCGCAGTCGATCTCCTCCTGTCCTTCGTAGATTCCGTCGGGCAGGCGGGCCAGCGCCGTGCTCATGGCATCGGCGGACACGTCGCAGCTGTACCGGATCGCGCCGAGGTAGGCGCCGACCCCGTACCGCTCGATGCTCTCGGTGATCAGGCGCTCCCCCAGCTTGAGGTTCTGGTGGATGGTCTTCAGATCGGGCAGCAGCAGCGCACCGAACCGCGCGTTGTCGAAGATCAGGTTGAACGTCGAGCGGACCGGCTTGTCCTCGCGGTAGAGCAGTTGCGGGGCGATGACCAGGCCGTTTTCGTACACGTCCCGTTTCGTCGCGCTGAACCCGGCGGGAATGACGCCGCCCATGTCCAACTGGTGCGCGCGCAGGGTCACGAACGACACGAGCTTGCCGTCGTGGAAGATGGGCCGGACGAACAGGATGTCGTTGACGTGCGTGCCGGTGCGGTACGGGTCGTTGCAGATCAGCAGATCGCCGGGCCTGAGCTGCTCCGGCCCGTACTCCTCGACGGTGTTGCGCAGCCCGTCGGCCATGGTGCCGAAGAACACGGCGAGGCTGTTGCTCACCGCGCTCATCGGATAGTTCTCCTCGGGCGGACCGGACACGGTCGCGGCGAAGTCGTACCAGTCCCGCAGGATGAGCGAGAACGCGTTGGTGAGCAGCCCGCTGCACATGTGCTCGACCACGTAACGCATGCGGTTGGCCAGCACGGAGGTGGTGAACCGGTCCGCGCCGTAGCGCTGTTCGAACGCGGTGTCGTCGAGATCTTTCAGCCGTGGTCCGGTTTCGGGGTCGGCGGTCATCGGTGGTCCCTTCCTCGTCACCGGGTCACCCGGGTGATCTTCAGCTCGCCGAAGTCGCCGACCGTGGCGAGCTGGCCCGCGAGCAGGAACGTGGTGGAGGTCGCTTCGCGCAGCACCGCGGGACCGGTGATCCGGTGGCCGGCCAGCAGATCGGCGCGCTGGTACTCGGCGGCGGTGTGGTCCTCTTCGGACAGATGGCGCAGGGTCAGCATGCGGGTCGGGACGGGTTCGCCGGTCGCGCGCGGGATGCGCGGATAGTTCACCTTGTCCGCGTGGATCACGGCGTGGACCCGGTAGGTCACGCCCTGGACCGGCAGTTCCTGGAACATGTTCCCGGACCGCTCGGCGTAGGTCTTGTGGAAGTTGGAGACCATGGTGGACACGGTGTCGGCGGTGATCCGGCCCGGCGGCACCTCGATGAAGGGCGTTTCCCAGGTCTGGCCCAGCAGCCTGCCGTCGAAGGTGCGCACGAAGACCACCCGGTCCCGGTCGGCCTCGGCGAGCCGGGACCGCAGGTTCTCCTCCATCTGCCGGTACACCGCGTCGACGGACTCCGCGGCATCGGCGGTGAGCACCGCGTAGGCGCTGCGGCTGTCGGCGTAGACGAGGTCGGAACTGACCAGGCCCAGCGCGGAGAACAGGCCCGGATGCGGTGGCACGATCACCTCGGCGGCGTGGACCTGTTCCAGCACCGCGGGAAGCAGCATCGGGCCGGCCGCACCGTAGGCCACGAGCGTGTAGTCGCGGGGATCGACGCCATGTTTGATCGCGACGTTCAGCACGCCCTCCGCGATGTTGGTGACGCCGATGTTGAACGCGTAATTCACGCGCTGCTCGAAGGAAAGCGGGGTGTCCAGCCGCTCGAAGGCCGCGCGGGCCAGCTCCGGGCGCAACGTCATCCGGCCGCCCGCGATCCCGGCCGGGTCGAGGATGCCGATCAGCAGGCAGGCATCGGTCATCGTCGGCTGATCGCCGCCGAGGCCGTAGCAGGCGGGGCCGGGCTCGGCACCGGCGCTGCCCGGACCGACCCTGAGCTCCCCCACCGGATCGATCGTCACCAGGCTGCCACCGCCCGCGCCGATGCTGGAGATCTCATTGGACAGTGCGTTCACGATGAGGTCGTGTTCGAGCTCGAAGGTCGTGTTGACGAAAGGTTTTCCGTGGGTGACGACGCTGATGTCGCACGAGGTGCCGCCGACATCGCAGCAGAGCAGGTTGTGTGCGCCGATCGAGTTTCCGAAGTGCGCGCTGGACATCGTGCCCGCGGCGGGGCCGGCGAAGACGATCCGGAAAGGATGTTCCATCGCGACATCGGAGGGCACCAGCTGCGCGGCGCAGTCGGCGAAGTTGAGGTTCCCGGCGAAACCGAGTTCCCGCAGGCCTTTGTCCAGCTTCTCGGTGTAGGCGCCGTAGATCAGCTTCATCAGCACGTCGACCACCGTGGTGGAGGCCCGGGCGAACTCCTTGGCCAGCGGGGAAACGTCGCTGGAGATCGAGACCGGGATCGCGCCGAGCTCCTCGCGAACCAGCTCGCGCAGGCGGATCTCGTGCCGGGCGTCCACATAGGCGTTGAGCAGGCAGATCGCGATGCCCTCGACCTCGCAGCGGCGCAGGACCCGCAACTGCTCGCGCGCCTGCTCCTCGTCGAGGGCGATCAGGGTGTTGCCCAGCGCGGTGATCCGCTCGCGGATCCCGCGCCGCAGGTACCGGGGCACCATCGGGCGGGCGGCGTCCCCATAGGACCGGCGCCAGCCGGGATTGGTGAGGCCTTCCATCGGCCGCCAGGTCCGTCCGATGTCGAGGATGTCCCGGTGGCCCAGGGTGGTCAGGAAGGCGATCTTGGGCAGCTGCCGGGTGATGATCGCGTTCAGCCCGTGGGTGCTGGCGTGGTTGAAGATCGCCGCCGAGTGCACGCCGATCTCGTCCGCTCCCCGCAGCACGCCCTGTTCGGTGTTGCGGGTATCAGTGGGGACCTTGACCGTGGTGATCACTCCGTCGGACACGGCCACCACGTCGGTGAAGGTGCCCCCGACATCGACTCCGAGCATGACAAGTCCTCGTTTTCTCCCCAGGTGGGGCAGGTCGGACGCCGAAAGCTCGCCTAATCGAGGACCAGCCCGGCCGAGGTGAGCTGAACCGGGCCGAGCAGGTGCCAGGGCTCGCGGCTGACCGAATACAGGCAGTGCTGGCATTTGACGACCTGGAACCAGCCGCCTTCGGACAGCACCGGATACGCTCTGAGCGCGCTGGACGCACATCGGGGACAAACGCCCTCGATCTCTTCTCGCGGCACCACCGCGGATTCCTCGGTGCCGTTTTCGGAATCACCCACGGCGACCTCCTTGTCGACCTCTCTGTCGACCTCTCTGTCGATGCCGGATTCCGTGGTCGACACAAAACCCCGCTTTCCGACCGACTGGTCGGTCGACTGTGATGTAAAACACGGTAAGCCGCCGGGCACCGGTATGCAAGCCGCGGTCCCCATTCCATCGCTTTCTCACCCCCGGGGCTTGACGTGCCTGGTCAGCGCATGTGACAGTGATCCCGACCGACTAGTCGGTCGAACGAGTGGAACCCAGTGTGATCGGCGTGGCGCCGGGCACGCGCACCCGGTCCTGGCGGCCACCGGGACGGTGCTCGGCGCCATGTCGCGAGGGGAAGAGGGCACGGCATGGACTTCGCCATCCCGGACGAGCTGAAAATGTTCGTGGCCACCGTCGGCCAGTTCCGCGAAAAGGAGCTGATGCCGCTGGAACATGATTTCCTCCGCAATGGCGGATTTCCCGCCGGAGTACGGACGGAGTTGGAGGAGCGGGCCCGGCGACAGGGATTCTGGGCGCTGGACGTGCCCACCGAACACGGTGGCCAGGGAATGGGTGCCCTGGCCACCTGCCTGGTGGCCGAGGAACTGTTCAAGCACCCGGCCATGTTCGAGTTCGGGGGTAGTCCCGAACCGGTGCTCTACGCGGGAAACGAGGATCAGCGGACCCGTTTCCTCCATCCCATCATCAAGGAGGGCCGTCACTGCTGCTATGCCTTCACGGAGCCGGGTGGCGGATCGGACTTCGCGGCGATCCGCACGACCGCGGTGCCCGACGGCGAGTCGTGGGTCATCAACGGGACCAAGACGTTCATCTCCTACGCCGACCGCGCGGATTTCGTCATCCTGTTCGCGACGACGGACCGTGCCCGGGGCGCCCACGGCATCACCTGTTTCCTCGTCGAGAAGGGCACCCCCGGATTCAGCCTGTCCCGGCCCATCCCGACCATGGGTGACGACTGGGAACCGCACGAACTCCTCTTCGCGGACTGTGTGGTGCCCGACGCCAATCGTCTCGGCGAGGTCGGCGAGGGCTGGCAGCTCGCGGCCGGCCAGCTGACCCACGGGCGGTTGAAGATCGCCGCGTTCCAGCTCGGCATCGCCCAGCGGTGCATCGACATCGCCGTCGACTGGGCGAAACAACGGGTGACCTGGGGAAAACCGATCGCCGCGCGGCAGGGGGTGCAGTGGATGCTGGCGGATTCGGTGACCGAGCTCGACGCCGCGCGCCTGCTGGTCTATCGCGCGGCGTGGCTGGCCGACGAAGGGAGGCCGCATGAGAACGAGGCGTTCATGGCCAAGCTGTACGCCACGGAGATGGCGCAACGCGTCACCGACCGGTGCCTGCAGATCCTCGGCGGGCTCGGCTACAGCAGGGAACTGCCGATCCAGAGTTTCTACCGCCAGGTGCGGGTGTGGCGGATCGGCCACGGAACCGCCGAGATCCACCGCTGGATGATCGCCCGCAATCTGCTCGGTCTTTCCTCCCGCGACTGACACACTCTCCGACCCGAAACCGACGAAACGAGCGTCGAGTGATTCCCCAAGGCAGGCAGGTGAAGGATGGACATCGTCGGTAACCGCACGCTGCGCGACCTGCTGACGGAACGGGAACGCCGCTTCGGGGACAAGCCGTGCCTCGTGTTCGTGGGGCGCGACTCCTCGGTCGCCGAATTCTCCTACCGCGAGTTCGTCGGCCGCGTCCGCGCCACCGCGGCCGGTTTCGCCGCCCGCGGAATCGGCCGGGGCGACAAGGTGGTCCTGCATCTGCCGAACTGCCCGGAATTCCTGTTCTGCTGGTTCGGCCTGGCCTGGCTCGGCGCCGTCACGGTGCCGTCCAACACGGCGAACACCGCGACCGAGATGCGGCACGTGGTGTCCTTTTCGGACGCCGCCGGGGTCGTCACCACGCCGGCACACCGCGAGATGATCGGCTCGGTGGCCGAGGAGTTCCCCGCGGTGAAGACGAGGATCGTGACGGGGCCGGCCGCCTCGGACGGCTGGGTGGCCTTCGCCGACCTCGTCCGGTCCCGGGCGGCCCCGCCCGAGATGCCGGTGTACTCGGCCGACGTGGCGGAACTGCTGTTCACCTCGGGGACCACCGCGTTGCCCAAGGCGGTCATGCTCACGCACGCGAACTGCCTGCACGCGGGCGAGCGGGAATGGCGGATCCTCGGACTGGACGAGACCGACCGCTGCCTGACCGCGCTGCCCGCCTTCCACGTCAACGCGCAGACCATCACGATCCTGTCCGCGCTCACCGTCGGCGCGACCTGCGTTCTGCTGGCCGAGTACCGGGCGAGCCGCTTCTGGGAACAGGTCCGAACCCTGGCGGCGACGGCGGTTTCCCTGGTCGCCATGCAGGTGCGCACCCTCCTGGCCCAGCCAGCTCGGGACACCGACACACGGCACCTGGTCCGTCGGGTCATGTACGCGATCAATGTGCTCGACGCGGAGAAGGAAGCGTTCGAGCGGCGCTTCGGCGTCGAGCTGATCAACGGCTACGGCCTGTCGGAGGCCATGACGATCGTGACGATAGCGCCGGTGCACGGCGAGAAACGGTGGCCCTCGATCGGCCTTCCCACCATCGACCGGTCGGTGCGCGTGGTCGACGAAGACGGCGCCGACGTCGCGCCCGGCGCGGTCGGCCAGATCATCGTGGGCGGCACGCCCGGGCGGAACCTGATGCAGGGGTACTACAAGAATCCGGAAGCCACGGCCGAAACGCTGCGCGACGGCTGGCTCCACACCGGCGACAACGGCTATTTCGACGAGTTCGGTTATCTGTATTTCTTCGACCGCCGCAAGGACGTCATCAAGACGGCCGCCGAAAACGTGTCCGCGTCCGAGGTCGAGCGCGTCCTGCTGACCCATCCGGACATCGTGGAAGCGGCGGTGATCGGGGTGCCGCATGCGGTCCGGGACGAGGTGCCGGTCGCGTTCGTCGTGCCGGTGCCGGGCTCCGACCTGACCCCCGCCGCGGTGCTCGACCACTGCACCGGGCACCTGGCCGGCTTCAAGGTCCCGGCGGTCGTCGAACTGCGTGCCGAACTGCCGAAGACCTCGATCGGCAAGATCGAGAAGAAGCTGTTGCGCGCGGCCACCGAGCGCTGGGAACCACTGCCATGACCGAAAATCTGGAAGAAGACTACCTGCGGCTGCAGGCCCTGCTCGGGCGGGAACGCACCGAAACGCTCGGGGTCGTCTCCGGCCGCGACCTGATGCGCTTCGCGGTCGCCGCGCGGTGCCCACCCGGGCAGGTGCCGCTTTTCCTGAGTTCGCTGATGGGCTGGGACGCCGGCCCGGCCGAAGACCGGCTCGGCACGGACGGCGCCGGTGCCACCGAGACCCGGGGCCTGCCGCTGGGCGAGGTCCGTCTGATGGGCGCCGGGCAGGAACTGGAATTCCATGCCCCGGTGACGGCGGAAACGACCATCGTCGTGCACACCAGACTCGCCGAAGTCCGGCTCAAACACGGACGCAGCGGCCCGCTGCTGATCATGCGCATCCTGCGCCGGTTCACCGACGAAACGGATCGGCCGCTGCTCACCTGCCAGGAATCCTTCATCGCCCGCTGAGGTCACCCGTGAGCAATGTCCAGCACCACACCACCGCACCGGCCGTCTCGGTCGGCACGCGGATCACGCCGTACCGAGTGCGGCCCAGCACCGTGCAGCTCTTCCGGTTCAGCGCGGTGACCTGGAACGCGCACCGCATCCACTATGACGCCGCGTACGCGCGCAGCGAGGGCTATGCGGACGTCGTCGTCCAATCTCACCTGCACGGCTGTTTTCTCGCGAACGCCGTGCTCGCCTGGGCGGGCCCGGGCGCGTACCTTTCCACGTTCGGCTGGGAAAACCGGGCCGTCGCGGTGGCCGGCGTCCTGCTCACCGTCACCGGCACCGTCACCGCGCTCGACACGGCGCTCGATAACGCGCGGGAAGGCGGCCGGACGGTGGCCGAGGTGACCCTCGAAGAACACGACGAGCACGGCACCCTCTGCGCGCCCGGCCATGCCCGCGTCGTACTCCCCGGAGGCATCCGATGACCACCACCTCGACGGCCGCGTCGACCGCCGCCTTGCCGCCCACCGCGCTCACCGAACGCCTTTACCGCACGATGTCACTGATCCGTCACTTCGAAACCACCGCGGCCCGGCTGCTCGCATCCGGCGAGCTGAACGGCTTCCTGCACCTGTCGATCGGGCAGGAAGCCGTCGCGGCCGGTGTCTGCGAAACACTCGGCGAAGGCGACTACATCACCACCACGCATCGCGGGCACGGCCACTGCATCGCGAAGGGCGCGGCGGTCGAGGCCATGCTGGCCGAGATCTTCGCCCGCGCGGGCGGCTACTGCGGCGGGCGCTCCGGCTCCATGCACGTGGCCGATCCGGCGGCCGGGATCCTCGGCGCCAACGCGATCGTCGGCGCCGGCATCCCGATCGCGGTGGGTGGCGCGCTGGCCGCGCAGGTGCTCGGTGACGGCCGGGTGGCCGTCGCGTTCTTCGGCGACGGGGCGGTCGCCGAGGGGATCTTCCACGAATCGCTGAACCTCGCCGCATTGTGGGACCTTCCCGTCGTCTTCGTCTGCGAGAACAACTCCTATGCGGAAATGACGCCCACGGAGGTGCATCTGCGCAGCACCACGGTGAGCGCTTACGCCGCGCCCCACCGGATTCCCGGCGAGACCGTCGACGGCAACGACGTCTTCGCGGTGTACGACGCCGCCCGGCGCGCCATCGCGCGCGCCCGCGACGGTGACGGACCGACGCTGCTCGAATGCCGGACTTATCGCCGGCGCGGGCATTTCGAAGGCGACGCCCAGCGCTACCGCACCGCCGACGACGCCGCGGCATGGGAACTGCGTGATCCGCTGCGCCTGCTCGCCGAGCGGGCGGCGGGCGATTCCCGGTTGTCCGCCCGCCTTTCGTCGATCGACACCGAATGCGCACAGCGCGTCGACGAGGCCACGCGGTGGGCGCGGTCCCAGCCCGAACCCGGTGCGGCCAGCCTGACCGACCACGTCTACGCACGGCCGGTTTCCTCGGATGGGGCACCGCGATGACCCGCCGCAAGTACTGGCAGGCCATCAACGACGGCCTGGCCGAAGAACTGCGGCGCGACGAGCGCGTGATCCTCTTCGGGGAAGACGTCGCCGCGCCGGGTGGCGCGTTCGGCGCCAGCAAGGGCCTGCTCGCGGAATTCGGCGCGAACCGGGTGCGGGACACGCCGATCAGCGAAGGCGCCATCACCGGGGTGGCGGTCGGCGCGGCCATGGCCGGGCTGCGCCCTGTCGTCGAGATCATGTTCCTGGACTTCATCACCCTGGCCATGGATCAGCTCGCCAACCAGGCGGCCAAGATGTCGTATCTGTCCCTGGGCCACTACGCGGTGCCGCTGACCCTGCGCACGATGTGCGGCGCCCACCTGGGTTCCGGACCCCAGCATTCCCAGCAGCTCGAGGCCTGGGTCGCGGCCGTGCCCGGGCTCAAGGTCGTCTGGGGCGGCACGCCGGCCGACGCGAAGGGCCTGCTCAAGGCCGCGATCCGGGACCCGGACCCGGTGGTGGTCATCGAAAGCGCGGGCCTGTGGGCGGCGCGAGGCGAGGTGCCGGACGATCCCGCACACCAGGTCGGCATCGGGGAGGCCGCCATCCGGCGGGCCGGCACGGACGTCACGCTGGTCTGCTGGGGCGGCACCGTCCCCCGCGCCGACGCCGCCGCGGAACGGCTCGCCGAGGAAGGCGTCGACACCGAAGTGCTCGACCTGCGCACGCTCAGTCCGCTGGACCATGATCGGCTGTTGTCGTCGGTCGCGGGGACCGGCCGGCTCGTCGTGGTCCAGGACGCCACCGGGCCGTGCAGCGTCGGCGCCGAAGTCGTGCGGCTGGTGACCACCGCCGGGTTCGCCTCGCTGCGGGCCGCACCGGTCGTCGTCGCGCCGCCGTTCGCACCGGTGCCCTTCCCGCCTGCCCTGACCCGAGCCTATTTCCCGCGGACCGAAGACGTGGTCACCGCCGTGCGGCGGAGTCTGACGAAGGAGCCGGCATGAGCGAGATCGTGGTGCCCAAATGGGGCCTGACCACCGAGGAAGTCACGCTGATCGAATGGTACAAACAAGTCGGCGACCGGGTCGAGGTCGACGAGCCGGTGGCCGAGGTGGAGACCGACAAGGTGAGCCAGGAGATCGTCAGCCAGGTCGCCGGCACCATCACCGGGCTCCTCGTCGCCGAGGGCGCCGAGCTGAAGATCGGTGATCCGATCGCGCGGGTCGACCCTTGACGCGCTCGGCGGTTCACCTAACGTGTCTGCCTGAGACCTGACATCCGCGGCGAGCCGCGGACGGAGCCGAACCGGGAGTGCGCCGATGGCCGAGAGCAGCGCGGAGCGGCGACGCGCGCAGATCGTCCGTGCCGCGGCGCGGCTCTTCGAGCGCAAGGGCTATCACAACACCGGCATGGACGACATCGCCGAAGCCGTGGGACTGCGCAAACCGACGCTGTACCACTATGTCCGGAGCAAGGCCGAGATCGTCGTCTGGATCCACAACGACGTCATGAACCCGCTCCTGCAGCGGCTCGAAGCCAACGTCGCCCGTGACATCGATCCGCGGGAGGGGCTGCGGCAGGTGGTGGCCGACATCCTCGACATCATGGAGACCAAGCCCGGCCACCTGCGGGTCTACTTCGAAAACCACCGCGAGCTGCCCGGACCGCTGCAGGCCGAGGCGGCGCACCAGCGGGACCGCTACGAGGGGCTGGTCGAATCGCTGATCGAGGAGGGCGTCCGGCGGGGTGTCTTCCGCAAGACCCGCACCCGGCTCACCACGCTGGCCCTGTTCGGCATCACCAACTGGTCGTACCAGTGGTACCGCCCGGGCGGGGAGCTGGGTTCGGCCGAGGTCGCCGACCACCTCCTGGATCTCTTCCTGCACGGCGTGGCGCAACCCGAGTAGGTCAGTCCCCGTGGTCCCGGTGCGCGCGTGATCGGGTGTCGCTCGGGGTTTCCCCGAATCTGTCCCGGTAGAGATGGGAAAACCGGGAAAGATGGCTGAAATCGTACCGCTGTGCGATGTCGGTCACCGTGGCGCGCGAGCCCGGCCCGGCCGACAGGAGATCCTCCCGCGCGCGGCGCAACCGGATGTCCGTCAGGTACCTCGACGGCGATGTCTTGAGATGGCGGCGGAATCGTTCCTGCAGGGTACGCAGGCTGACACCGGCCTGGTCCGCGAGTTCGACAACGCTCCGAGGCACCTCCGGGGCGGTTTCGAGCTTGTCGACGACCTCGCGGATGAACGTCGCGCTGTGGTCCCCGGGCGGTTCGAGAGCCCGCGCGTGGTTGTTCGGCTGCGCCTGCAGCAAGGCCGCCATCAGCAGATTCTCGGCGGGCTTGACCACGACCGGGTTCCGGAGCAGGGAATCGTCCCGGTCGAGCCCCTCGGCCAGGCAGCGCACGATCTCCCACCATTGCCGGGCGGGCCCGTTGGTGACGGCCATTCCGGGTTCGAACAACAGGGACCCGGCCGTCGGAGCGTATTCCCGGCACGCGGAATACCCTTCCAGCACATGGCGCCGGATCTTGACGATGAAAACGGCGCAGGCGCCCGACGGCGTCATCGACAGCGACGCACCGGGGGAAACAACAGCGGCGACCTCTCGGTTCGCGTGCACCTGCCGCTCCCCCACGCGCACCAGGACCTGCCCGCGCAGCGGGATCGCCACCAGGAAAAAGTGATCGAGCCGCCCGAAGTCGACCCGGGCCACACCGCGATACCGCAGGAGGTGAAAGGACACCGACCGCAAGGCGACGGCCCGGTGGCTCACCCGGAAGTAATCCGGCCGGCCGACCGTGAAGACACGGTTCGGGTAGAGGATCTTCGACGACTTCTCGGCCACCTCGTCGACCTCTACGGAATCGAATAACTCGAATCTTCGGGACAGTTCTTGAAGCATTACGGCGATGTCCTCACATGACGAATTCGGCGACGTGTCGGCCCGGCGTCGGGGGCCTGGAGTACCACGAGAGAAGGCGCGGCAGGTCCGCGCTCGGACATGCGGGCCGACCAGGTGACTTCCCGGTGCCATCCCCGCGACGTCCCAGCGCCCTGCCGCGGAAGCGTCCCCGGTACCCATAACCGATCGACAAGACATCGCGCGGCCCTTGCCAATCCCTCCGATCGAACGGTGTCAGCACGGGGCCGCTCCGCCTCGCAACCTCACCCTCGCACACCTTAGCGAGCGCCCGTTTCCCCCGACTCGGCCGAACAGGTGACTTCGATTTCGGTCCGGCCGCGATCGGAGAAAAGAACGGACCGGTGGTCGCACCTCGTGGCGCCCATGGCACACCTTGTTCCCGAAACGGGTGTTTGCTTCGGTGATTGTTCTCCCAGGCGGGAAACAAGGCCACCCGGGAAAGGATCACCAACGCGGTTCCGGAATACGTTTCCCGGTGCCCGTTCCCGCCCGGCCGGCAGCCTCGAAAAAGAAGATGTGGAGCCGATCCCGGCGAAACCGGACCACGGAAAGCCTGCCTCGGCGCCGGTTTCGCCGCAGCCTGCGTAATCGCCGGCGCATCGCCCGTATCCGACCACAATGGACGAACAATCCCGCCGCGAGGTCGTCAGACCCGGCTATCCGGCGCGGGCGCGCGAAGCCCGTCGACCACTATCCGAATGACCCGTTCTCGTTGCTCGCCGTCTCGGTAGATACCGCCGGTGACACCGAAGACGAGCCGGAGGATGTCGTCGATGTCCACGTCGGTCCGGGCGGCATGGGCGCGCTGAGCCCGTTCGAGCAAAGGCCCGGCGACGCCGTACAACGCATCGCGACACGGCTGAAACACCTCGGACTCACGGGAAAGAACAGCGCGGAGGACATGTTTGGTGCCCAGGTAGACGACGAACCGCCGGAGCCACGCCACCAGCGCCGGCCAGGGATCGTCCTCGGCCAGCCGCTCGGCGTGGCGGCACAGTTCCTCCACCGAGGTGACGTAGACGCATTCCATCAGGTCCTCGCGGGTGGGAAAGTTGCGGTAGAGCGTCGCGATGCCGACCCCGGCGCGGCGGGCGATCTCCTCCAGTGGCACCTCGGCGCCGAGTTCGGTGAACGCCTCGGCCGCGGCGGCGAGCAGCGCGTCGAAGTTGCGCCGCGCGTCCGCACGGTTCGGCCGGCGCCGCGCCAGCAGGTCCGACAGTGCCTTACCCATCCCCACCCCTTTGAAACTGATAGCCAGCCTCCGTTAATCTGGAGGTCGACTATCAGTATATCCGTCAGGAAGGCAGGACCGATCATGCCGACAGCTCCCCCACGCGAGATCACCATCGGGGGCGACCTCGTCGTCGACCGGCTCGGCTACGGTGCGATGCAGCTGACGGGAAGCCGGGTATGGGGCGAGTTCCCCGACCGGGAAGCCGGGATCGCCCTGCTCCGGGAGGTCGTGGACGCCGGGGTCACCTTCCTCGACACCGCCGACGTCTACGGCCCGCACACCAACGAGATCCTCATCCACGACGCACTGCACCCCTACCCCGAGGGCCTGGTCATCGCCACCAAGGGCGGGTTCGTGCGCGGCGGGTCGGACTACGCCACGCTCGACGCCGTCGGCAACCGGGCCTACCTGCGGCAAAGCGCCCACCTGAGCGCCCGGCGGCTGGGCGTCGAGCACCTGGACCTGTACTACCTGCACAGCGGGCGCGCCACCGATGTTCCCTTCGAGGACCAGGTCGCCACGCTCGCCGAACTCCGCGAAGCGGGCTTGATCCGCCACATCGGACTGTCCAATGTCACACTCGACCAACTCCGTGCCGCCCAGGGCATCGTCGACATCGCCGCCGTCACCGCGCACTACAACATCGGAGTCCGGACCGGCGCCGCGCTGCTCGAAGCCGCCGAGGAGGCGGGCGCGGTGTTCTCCCCCTGGCATCCGGTCCGGGTCGACGAGGGAGCCGCCCCGGCCCGGGTCGCCGAGGTCCTCGGCCCGATCGCCCGCGAGCACGGCGCCACCGTGCGGCAGATCGCGCTCGCCTGGCAGCTGCACCGGTCACCGGTGACCCTGCCGATCCCCGGCACCACGGATCCCGGCCATTTCAAGGAAAACGTGGCCGCCCAGGCGATCCGGCTGTCCCCCGACGAGGTCCGGACCTGCACCGAGGTCGTTCCGGAGAACTGAGGTGTTTCGGCGCCGGCGTTGTCCCGTGGCGGACGCTCGCCGGACCTGACCGTGGGTCGGGTCCGGCGATGTCGGAACTCACCTGCGCAGCAGTCTTCCGAACCCGTCGACGGTGTCCTCGATGCCGCCGCCGCGCAACGCGTGCCACACCATGGCCTGGTTGCTCGTGAGCACGGGCCGCCCCAGCTCCCCCTCCAGCGGTTCGATGATCTCGGCCGACCGCAATGCCGTGCAGCTGAGGAAATAGGCCTGCGCGTCCGGATTCCGGTGCCGCACCACGAACTCGAACAGCTCTTCCGGCGACAGCCTCGCCATTTCGGTGTTCGTGTCGATGCCGAGCGCGGCATCGGCGAGCACGATCCCGCCATGGGCGTGCACGAACTCGATCTCGCGCCGGTGCGGGCCGGCGAGGTAGGGGGTCAGCAGCACGATGTCGCGCGCCCGCAGGGCGCCCAGCGCCGCCGTGATGGCCTCCGCCGTGGTCATCGACGGTATGCCGGAGGAGGCACGCATCCGCTCCCCGATGTCGGCGCCCAACGACGGCGAGAAGGTCGTGACCGCGGTGCAGTGGAACACCAGCTGGTCGACCGCGGCGTCCGCGAGGAGCGCGGTGGCCTCCTCCACACCGTCGAGCATCGCCATCAATTCGCTTTCGGAGCTGCCGCGCAACCGCAACCGCGTGAAGTAGGGCGCCACACCGGGCGGCAGCATCGCGCGGATCTGCGGTTCGGCGATCACGTTCCCGGAGGGCACCACGATGCCGAGCCGGAGCCGCTCGCCGTAGTCGATGCCCGGCCCGGCAAGCGAAACCCGGTCCGACTCGCGGTGCCGGACGCTGTCCGGCGCCCTCACGCGCCGGCCGCCAGGCTCGCCCGCGCCTGATCGAGATAACCGCGGTTGATGTAGTCGGCGGCGTTGGTCTTCGCCCTGACCGGCAACGCCCGGATCAGCGAGCTGATGTCGATGAGCGCCTGCACCGCCGCGTCGCTGGCGTCGCCGTCGCGCGGGAAGATCTCGGCACGCGTGTACTCGTCCCAGGCCCGCAACGCGTAGGAGCGGTCGACTCCGGTCTGCTCGACCGCGATGTCCGTGGCGGCCTCCCGGTTGGCGTAGAACCACTCGTGTGCCCGGATGAAGGCGCGCATGAAGCGCAGCACCAGGCCGGAGTTGGCCCGCGCCCAGTCGGTATCGACGTTGAGCGAGGTGAACTGGAAGTCCGGGAACTGCTCGCGGGGCGCGGCCAGCGTGGTGTACCCGGCGTCGAGGGCGATCAGGTTGAGCGGCACCCCCTGCAGCCCGGCGTCGATCTCGCCGGACTGCAGCATGCGCCAGCGGGTGAGGATCGGGCCCACCGCGATGATCTTGTAGTCGCGCGGGTACTCCAGCCCGTGCGCCGAGAACAGCTTCATCACCAGCGACGAGCTGCCGGCTTCCAGCGACGACACCCCGACCGTCCGGCCGCGCATGTCCTCGAAGGAACCGATCTCCGGCCGGGCGATCAGGTCGAAGGGCAGCCGGTTGACGTTGCCCCCGATGATCTCGAGCCGGCCGCCGCTCTCACTGTCCAGGATGACCTGCTCGGTCACGCCGCAGGCGAACTGCACCCGGCCGTCCTTCAGCCGCTCGGTGACCTCGTCGATGGGCTCGTACAGTTCGAGCGCGACGTCCAGCCGCTCGGCGGCGAAATGCCCGGCGTGGATGGCCGCCCACAGCGGCATGTTGAAGTAGTTCCGGGATACCGCGGCGAGCTTTACGTGATCCACGTGGTTCCTCATTTCCTGGTGGGGATCGCGGCGCCGGCGGTCGGCGCCGCGACGGTCGTGGCGGTGTCGATGGGCCGCCGGGTCATGGTCAGGATCAGCGTGGTGCCGATCAGCAACAGCAGCCCCGCGATACCGAAGGCGGTGGAGAAACTGCTCGTGGCCGCGACGGCGTAACCGGTCACGATCGGCGCCAGCAGGCCGAAGGTGTTGCCGCCGAAGATGAGCACGCTGACGGCGACGCCGCTTCGCGAGCCGTCGGTGAGCAGGTCGTTGGTCAGCGCGATGTTCATGGCCATCGCGGTGGAGACACAGGTCAGCGAGACGCTGAACAGGGCGAGCAGCAGCCAGGTCGCGGTGACGAACGGCGCCGCGAGGATGACCGCGGACAGCAGCGTGCAGACGGCGATGATCTTGCGGCGGCCACCGGAGGCGAGGTGGCTGCGCCGGAGGAAGGCGTCGCTGGCCTTGCCGAGTGCCAGGCCCAGCACCGCGGCCGCGGCGTAGGGCACCGCGGTGAAGGCGCTGGACTTGAGGACGTCGAGCCCGCGCGAGGACGCCAGGTAGGTGGGCAGCCAACTCATGAACAGATACAAGGTGTAGCCGGCACAGCCCTGGGTGAGCAGCAGTCCCCACATCGTCTTGCTGCGCAGGAGGACGCGCAGCGACGCCCGCGCCTTCTCCCGCCCGCTGCCCTGCACGGGCGCGTCGTCGCGCTCGCGCAGGATCAGCTCGCGTTCCGTCCCGCTGATCCACCCGGCCCGCTCGGGGCCGCGGTAGAGCACGTACCACAGTGCCGCGATGACGAGCCCGACAGCACCGGTGACCAGGAAGGACTGCTGCCAGCCGAACTGCGTGACGACCCAGCCGACGACGACCGCGCCGATGGCCGGGCCCGCGTAGGCGCCGCCGTTGAGCCAGGCCGCCGCGAGGCCCCGTTCGGACCGGGGCGCCCACTCGCGGATGACCCGGCCGCCCGCCGGGTAGCCCGCGGCCTCCCCGGCGCCGAGCACCATCCGGCTGCCGAGCATGCTGGCGAAGCCGCCGGCGACACCGGTCAGCGCGCCGCCGGCGGACCACAGCACCATGCTCGCGGCGGTCACCCGGCGCGCGCCCCACCGGTCGACCGCGAACCCCAGCGGTATGAGGAAGACGAGGTAGGTCCACAAATAAGCGGACAACAGGTAACCGACCGCGATCGTGCTGAGACCATACGCGTTCGCGATCGGTTTCGCGGCTATCGACAGATTGATGCGGTCGACATAGCTGACCAGCATCAGGACGAACATGCCGCCGTAGACCAGGTAGCGTTTTCTGTGCTGCAACATCGTTGTCTCCTCACCGCGGGTCGCCCCTGGTTCGTGTTCCGGCTCACTGTAGGCAGGTAACCTCGATGCAACCAGCGCATGGTTTTCATCGCGCTATGAGAGACATTCATGCGGACGAGGCAGCGGAATGAACCTTCGGTCAGTCGATCTGAACCTGCTCGTGACGTTCGAGGCCGTGCTCGCCGAACGCAGCGTGTCGGCCGCCGCGCGGCGTCTCGGACTGACCCAGTCCGCGGTCAGTCACGCGCTTCGCAGGCTCCGCGAGCTGTTCGGCGACCAACTGGTGGTGCGTGGCCCGAACGGGATGGAGCCGACACCGCGTGCGCTCCAGATCTCGGACTCCGTGAGCCAGGCCCTCGCGCAGATCGAGCGGGTGATCGACGAGCAGCGCGAATTCGATCCGCGCAGCTCCGAACGGCAGTTCACGCTGCGCATCTCCGAGTACGTCGCGCCCTTCCTGCTGCCCGCGTTGTGCGCCCGGGTACGGCGTGAGGCCCCGCGCCTGACCCTGCGGGTCGACCACTTCGACCTCGACGACGCCGGCCGGGTCGACCCGGACGACATCCAGGTCCGGATGGCCTCGGCGGAGCCGCCTCCGGCGGGCAGCGCGGGAGTACGGCTGGCCGAGGACGAGTTCGTCGTGCTGATGAGCCGGGACCATCCGCAGGCCCGCCGGAAGATGACGCTCGAGCGGTATCTCGAACTGCCCCACATGAAGGTCGCCGCGGCGGCGCTGGGCACGAACATGATCGATGACGCGCTCGCCCGGCGCGGCCTGCGCCGCACCATCGCCCTGTCGGTGCCGAGCTGGTTCGAGATGCGGAGCGTCATCGCGAGCACCGATCTGGTGGCCGCGATGCCCGGGCGGTGGGCACGAGGACCCGCGTTCTCGCAAGGATGCGTCTGGCAGCCGCTCCCGCTCAAGGAGGTCACCTTCGCCGTCGACCTGCGCTGGCGGGTCCGGGACGCGCGTGACCCCGGGCACCGCTGGCTGTGCCGACTGATCGCGAACACCATGGCGCCGGAAGCGGAGCCGGTGACCGACGACCGGCCCGCGTAGGACCACGATCGCGACCGGCCCGCGCTTCCACGCCTCCACCGGGAACGACAAATGTCCATTATGGATGATCCGGGCGACGTCGGCCGGTTCCGGCTCACACCCCGGCAGGGCGGGCTGCCACTCAGGGGAGCCGGACCGGAATTCCTTCCGAGACGATGCCGGGCTCACCCGGCGCCGGAACGCCCGCGCGCCGCGGCCGGTGAACCGATTGTTTCCGGTCGCGGGTTCCTCGTTTCCGCCGGATTTCCCGGATTCGCGGAAATGTTAAGGATTCGATTCCGTCCGGCAGTGGAGCGGTTTCCGGCGTAACGGACGGGCTCGGGGCATGAACTACCGGCGCGAACGGACGCCGGCGCCGATTGTCCGTTCACCAGGCCAGGAGGAGCACGTCGACCGAAGGAGAACCATGACGAACACCGTTGTCGCCGCCGAGGAACACCCGCGGCTCACCCCGCCCCCGGACGCACCGCCGCCGGGGGCGGACCCGTTCGAGCCCCATCCCCTGGGCACCGCGCTCACCCGGGCCGCGGACGTGGCGCTGGAGAAGGCGGGGGCGCCGCTCGCCCATCTTCTCCGCTCGCTCGTCGGCGGCGCGATGGTCGCGTTCGGCGTGCTCCTGGCGCTTTCGGTGAGCACGGGGATCCAGACGCCCGGCCTGGCCACCGTGGCGATGGGCCTGGCCTTCGGCTTCTCGTTCGTGCTCATCCTGGTGTCGTCCATGTCGCTGATCACCGCCGACATGGCGGCCGGTCTCGTCGCAGTCCTGGCGCGCCGCATGACCCTGCCGCGCTACCTCCGCTTCCTCTGCGTGGGCTGGGTCGGAAACATCGCCGGCGCCTTCGTGTTCGTCGCGGTCGCGGCGGGTGCCGGCGGCCCCTACACCTCCGCCGCGTTCGTCACGCACGCCGCCACGGTCGCGCTGTCCAAGAGCGGAACGTCCGACCTGTCGACCTTCCTGCTCGCGATCATCTGCACCTGGTTCCTGCAGACCGCCATGTTCATGTTCTTCAAGGCACGCACGGACGTCGCCCGCATGTCGTTCGCCTTCTACGGTCCCTTCGCCTTCGTCGTCGGCATGACCGAGCACGTCATCGCCAACATGGGGTTCGTCTGTTTCCCGCTGCTGCTCGACCTCCTCCACCCGGTCCAGTCTGCTTCCCCGGGCATCGCGGCCGGCCTCTCCTGGGGGCTGGGCGCCCACGGCCTCCTGCGCAACCTGATCTGGGCGACGCTGGGTAACCTGGTCGGCGGTACCGTCTTCGTGGCGCTTCCGTTCTGGCTGATCGCCACCCTGCAGGACCGCGCCGCCGCTCGGTTGCGCCAACCGTGAGACGCGTTCCGAAAACGAGTGCCCGCTTTCGCGGTACCGATGTTTCCGCCGTTCTTCGCCGGTATTTCGGCGACGTTAAATCGACCGGCCGTCGAATTTTCCCGGCAGATCCGCGTAACGGCGGGGCGGTCGAGGGGAACTACCGCTGCGCCTCATTCAGTTCGGGAACGCGCCGCCGGCGCCGCCCCGCCGACATTCCCGTCGGCTACCCGGAAGGATCACCATGTCTGACACCATCACCGCTCTCGCCGGCATCGACGCGGAGGGCCTGACGCGGCTGTCGGAGAACGCGAAGGCGGACCCTTCGGTGGGCAAGAAGACCCTCAAGGCCACCACGACCTGCGAGGGCGGTTTCCGCAACCTGACCCGGATCCGCTCCCTGGCACCGGTGCTGGTGTCGGAGCCCTGCGCCCTGCTCGGTGACGATGCCGCGCCCAACCCGTCGGAGGTGGCGCTGGCCGCCCTGGGTTCCTGCATCTCGGTCGGACTGCTCGCGAACGCGACCGCCCGGGGCGTCAGCCTGAGCAAGATCGAGGTGGCGATGGAGGGCGACATCGACATCTCGGCCGTGTGGGGTGTCGGTGACACCGCGGAGGGCAAGGTGCCCGGGTTCACCGCCGTTCGCTGCGCCGTCACGCTCGCCGGCGACACCGACGCGGCGACACTCGAGGAGATCAAGAACAACGCGATGGTGTGGTCACCGGTGGTGAACACGTTCTCGCGGCCGGTCGAGATGAGTTCCACCCTCACCATCGGCTGACCCTTTCGCCCGTTTTCCGGTAGGGGGCCCACACGGCCCCCACCGGAATCCGGATTCACCGCATTAATGAGTACGCAATAACTCGAAGATAGCGTTACCGACCGGCCGCGGGGACGCGGTCACGTTTCCCCGAAGACGCCGAGAAGGAGAATCATGAAACCGGTGATCAGCAAGGAAGAAGCCGCGAAAATCATCGCCGCCGCGCGGGTCCGCGCGGACCTGCCGTGGGAGCGGCTCGCCGAGAAGATCGGCAAACCCGCGGTGTGGACGACCGCGGCACTGCTCGGCCAGCATGCCTTGACCAGCGACGACGCGGCGGCCATAGTGGCACTGCTCGACCTGGACGAGTCGATCGCCGAGTCCGTCGCCGAGGCACTGCGGACGCAGCCCTACCGCGGGCCGGGCGAGCAGCGGATTCCCACCGACCCGACGATTTACCGCTTTTACGAGGCACTGATGGTGTACGGGCCCGCGATCAAGGAACTGATCCACGAGAAGTTCGGCGACGGGATCATGAGCGCGATCAATTTCCGGCTGGACGTCCAGCGCCGCCCCGACCCGGCCGGCGACCGGGTCGTCGTCACCCTCGACGGAAAGTTCCTCGACTACCAGTGGTGAATTCCGGGGAATTCCCGTGAACTCCACCGACTTACGCCTTGCTCATTAGACACCCACCCGAACGCCCGCCAGACGCCCGACCGACGCCCCGCAGCACCCCGGAGGAATCCCGATGAAGACCGGCATCCCACAGCCACAGCCGACCCGGCACCGGACGAATCCGGCCGGCCTGCTTTCCGAGCGGCTTCGCGAGGAGATCGCGAGCGAGGCCGACGCGCTCGACCGCGGTGAGCTCCAGGCCCGGCGGGTGCTCCCGGCGCTGGCCGGCGAGGGACTGCTGGACCTGGGCGCGCCGGCCAACACCGACGGTGAACTGGAAGCGATGGCCGCGGTCGTCTCGGCCCTCGCCGAACGGTGCATGAGCTCGGCGTTCACCACCTGGGCCCACCGGATGACGATCGAGTACCTGGCGATCGCCGCCACCCCCTACGCCGAACGGATGCTGCCGCTGCTGCGGTCCGGCCGGATGCCCGGGATCACCGGGATGGCCTCGTCGTTCCGCGATCTGGCCGGCTGCGGGTCGCTCGAGATCACCGCGACCGCCGACGGCGACGGCTATCTGCTCAACGGGCCGATCCGGTGGGCGTCGAACCTCCACGACGACGCGTTGCTCGTCACCGGGGCGCGCACCGACAAGGGCGACAAGGTGATCGTCGCGCTGCCGCTGGACACCCCGGGAATCAAGGTCGGCAAGTCCTTCTCCCTGCTCGCCCTGGGCAGCACCGCCTCGTCGTTCCTCTCGCTGACCGACGTGCGGATCACGGCCGAGCAGGTGCTGACCCACGATTTCGAGGGCTTCCTGACCTCGGTGCGGCCGACGTTCATGGTGCTGCAGACGGCGATGTGCCTGGGACTGGCCCGGACCTGCCTCACCCAGGCGCGGGCGTGCCTGCTCGGCGTCAACGCGGTGTTCGCCACCGAGGTCGAAGCCATGGCGGGCAAGCTCGCCCTGGTGAACGCGGCGATGCTCAAGTCCGCGCACGGTGTCGGGGGACTGATTCCGCCGACCCGCGCCGAGCTGCTCGCCCTGCGTCTGGCCGCGGCGGAGGTCGCCACCGGCGCGGCGACGCTCGAGGCGAAGACCGCGGGCGGCAAGGGCTACGCCGGCAGCTCGGGCACCAGCCGTCGCTACCGTGAAGCCGCCTTCATCCCCGTGCAGTCGCCCTCGGAGTCCCAGCTCCGCTGGGAGCTGGCCGCATGTGGACAATGACCGGCGAACACTCCACATTGGACACCGGTCCGCAAACCGGCCTTGCCGACAGCTTGGACAGCGGCTTCGACACCGCCGTAACGGCGGCGGAGGGCACCGGGCTCGCCGGGGAACGGCTCCTGCTCGCCGAGCAGATCGCGTCGCTCTACCCGGCGATGCTCCGGTTCGCCCACACGATCGCTCCGCCCGCGCTTGCCGAGGACGTGGTCCAGGAAACGTGGATCGCGGTACTCAAGGGCGCGAGTGCGTTCGAGGGCCGTTCCACGCTGCGCACCTGGATCTACGCGGTACTGCGGAACAAGGCACGGCAGGCGCTCGGCAGCGAGATCCGGCGCCGTGCCCGCGAGATCGAGGAGCCGGCGGGCGAAGGCGATCCACTCGCCGGCCGCCTGCATCCCCCCGGCCATCCCGACGCGGGCCACTGGTCCGTACCACCGTCGGCGCGGTTCATTCCCGAAGAACGCGCGGTCACCGCCGAACTGCGCCAGAAGGTGTTCGAGGCGCTGGACAAACTGCCGCCGCGGCAACGCATGGTGGTGCTGCTGAGGGACGTCGAGGACTTCAGCGCGGAGGAAGTGTGCGACCTGCTCGATCTCGACCCCGGCAACCAGCGCATCCTCCTGCACCGTGGCCGCGCGAAGCTGCGCGCCCACATCGAGTGCTACCAGTTCGGGCGCGGGTGCCCGGACTCCGGATCCGGGAGTTGGCTGTGATCGGTGACGAATTCGACCCGGCCCGCGCCGCCGCGATCGACTGCGTCGACTTCCTCGGGCTCGTCGACGATCTGGTCGAGGTCGATGACGAGCGCTGGGACGCCCAGGTCACGCGCCATCTGCGGGAATGCCCGCCCTGCCGGATCTTCCTCGAACAACTCCAGGATCTGCGCCGGATCCTGCGCACCCGGACCGACGAGACGCTCCCCCTGACCGACCCCCGCATCACCAGCCTGCTCACGCATGCCCGGTCGATTCGAAAGGACGATCCCTCGTGAGAAGTTCCGGCATCGCCCCGGCCACGGTGGCCCACGACGACCTCACCGGTGAATGGACCCGGGGACAGGCGGTCGACGCGGGCTCCCTGCGCAACACCGCCGGCGCCTTTCCCAGCGGTGTCACCATCATCACCACCACGTCCGGCGGCAGGCCCGTCGGACTGACCATCAGCTCGTTCGCCTCGGTCTCCCTGGACCCGCCGCTGCTGCTCGTGTGCGTCGCGCGGACCGCCAACAGCCTGCCCGCGTTCCGGGTCGGCGCCGCGATGGGCGTCAACGTGCTGGCCAACGACCAGGCGTGGCTGGCAAAGCGATTCGCGAGCCGCCAGGAAGACCGGTTCACCGGCGTCGACTTCGAGGCCGGTTCCCACGGCGTCCCGCTGCTGACCGGCGTCGCCGCGTGGCTGGACTGCCACATCGCCCGCATCTACGACGGCGGCGACCACGTGATCCTCCTCGGGCAGGTGCACACCGTCCGCCGGTCCGGCGCCCAGCCGCTGCTGTACCACTCCGGGAAGCTGCACGACTGGGCGATCGCGGCCACCGAGCCGGCCGGCTGAGCAGAGGAGTTTCCCGGAAACCGGGAAACGCGTTTCACATCCCCTTTTCCACGGGGTCTTCGACCGGAATCACCACACTCTTCCCGGTGATTCCGTCCTGAATTCCGTTCGGGCTCCCGCCATGCCCGGAAATCGAGGCGGGAAAGACCGGGAGAGACCCGGAAAGAAAACGAGGTGAGTCCGCCATGAGTACCCCCATGCCACCCGAGGCCGAACTGGCCGAATTCGTCCTGGCCCAGCGCGAGGGCGCGAGGATCGTCGACGTCCGGGAGCCCGCGGAGTTTGCCGCCGGTCACGTTCCGGGCGCGGTCTCGGTGCCACTGAGCGTCCTGCACGATCGGCTCTCCGAAATGGATGCTTCGGGTGTCCTTTATGTCATCTGCAAATCGGGCCGGCGCAGTCTGCGGGCCGCGGCCATGCTGATCGACGCCGGGCACAAGGCGGTCTCGGTCGCGGGCGGCACGGACGCCTGGTCCCGATCCGGACACCCCATCACCGAAGGTTGAGCATGTTCTTCAGACAGTATTATCTCGAATGTCTTTCCCACGCCTCCTATCTCGTCGGCGACGAAAGTTCCGGCGAGGCGGTCGTCGTCGATCCCCAGCGGGATATCACCGGCTATCTCGACGACGGCCGGAACGCGAACCTGCGGATCGTCGGCGTGGTCAACACCCACGTGCACGCGGACTTCGTGTCGGGGCACCTCGAACTCGCCGAAGCCACCGGAGCATGGATCGGCTTCGGTGCGCGAGCGCGCACCGAGTATCCGATCCGACCCCTTTCCCACGGCGATCACCTCCGGCTCGGCGAGGTCGACCTGGAGGTGCTGGAGACCCCCGGCCACACCTGGGAATCGATCAGCCTCCTGATCCGCGAAACTCCGCACGCGGACCCCTACGCGGTGCTCACCGGCGACTGCCTGTTCATCGGCGATGTGGGTCGCCCGGACCCGGCCGCCGTGGGTGGGGTGAGCGCGCAGGCGGACGAGCTGGCCCGCGCCCAGTACCGCTCTGTCCACAGTGTCCTCCTCGCGCTGCCCGACCCGGTCCGGGTGATGCCCGCGCACGGGGCCGGCTCGGCGTGCGGCAAGAACCTCTCCGCCGAACTCACCTCGACCATCGGCGAACAGCGGCTGCGAAATCCCGCCGTGCGGCCGATGACCGAAGAGGAGTTCGTCCAGCGCGTGACATCGGGCCAACCGGCGATTCCCGGCTATTTCGGCGTCGACGTCCTGCTCAATCGCCAACAGCGTCCGGTGTTCGACCCGGACACCGACGTCGAGGAAATGACCGGAACGCGCCTATTCGAAGCTCTGGGAGCCGGGGCGCGCGTGCTCGATACCCGCGATCCGGAGGCGTTCGCGGCAGGACATCTTCGCGGAGCGGTGAATGTCGGCCTCGACGGGCGGTTCGCCGAGACGGCCGGGATGGTCCTTCCGCACGGCGAGCCGATCGTGGTCGTCACGGCCGGGGGACGGGCGCGGGAGTGCGTCCTGCGGCTCGGCCGGATCGGGTTCGACACGGTCGCCGGGCACTTCGACGCCACCGACGGGTTTCCCGGCGAGGCGCGGGAGTTGATCGAGTCCTCGGAGCGCTTCACCGTCGAGGATTTCGAGCGGCTGCGCGACGAGGTCACGGTGCTCGACGTGCGCAACGCCGGCGAACGGGAGGCCGGCGCGATCACCGGTTCCCGCCACCTCCCGCTCGCGGAGTTGGCCCGCCGCCACACCGAGCTACCGCCGGATCGGCCGATCGTCGTGTACTGCGCCGGCGGCTGGCGTTCCAGCGTCGCCGCGAGCCTGCTGCGCACGCACGGCCACCGCGATGTCACGGACCTGCGAGGCGGATTCGCCGCGTGGCAGACCACTTCCCGGTCGCCGAGACCGTGTACCTCGCCGGGTGAGCGGTGATGTCACTGCTCCTGACGATCATCGCCGGTCTCCTCGTCGGCGCGGTCCTGGGAACGGTGGGCTCGGGCGGGTCGATCCTCGCCGTCCCGACGCTCGTCTACGCGGCGGGACTGCCGGTGCACGAGGCGATGGCCACCGCACTCGCCGTCGTGTTCGCGGCGGCGGTCACCTCGGTCCTTCCGCGACTGCGGGGTGGCGTCGACTGGACCGCCGCGGTCGCGATGGCACTGGCCGGAATCCCGTTCACGCTGGCGGGAAGCGTGCTAGGGCAACGGATCAGCGATACGGTGCTGACACTGCTGTTCGCCGCGGTGCTGCTCCTCGCGGCGGTGCTGGTCCGCAAAAGACCCGGGCGCGAGGCGATCGAAGAGGACCGCCACCGCCCGCGCGGCACCCTCGCGCGGGCCATCGCCGCCGGCGCCGCGGTGGGCACCCTCACCGGGATACTGGGCGTCGGCGGAGGATTTCTCATCGTTCCCACCCTCACCATGGCGCTGAAGCTGCCACTGTCCCGGGCCGTGGGCACCTCGCTGGTGGTGATCGCGATCAACTCCGCGGTCGGCTTCGCCGGACACCTGTCCGGGACGCACCTGGACTGGACCATCACGCTGTGCTTCGCGGCGGCGACGATGGGTGCGGCGGCGCTGGCGTCGAGGTGGTCGCTGAAGCTGCCCGCCGCCGCGATCAGCAGGGTCTTCTCGGGAACCGTGGTCGTCGTCGCCTCGGTCCTGGTCGTGAAGACGGTGCTCTAGGTGACGCTGGGTCCCCGTGCCCGCACACCGTGTCCCACCACGTGTCCCACCACGTGTTCCACCACCAGGGACGGTCAGGCGCTGCGCTCGTCGGGCACTTCGGCGGGGCCCGCGCAGTCGCGCAGGTGGTTGGCCAGCGCGCGCCGCACGGCCTCCTCGCCGAACGCATAGACCCGGGCGTCGCCGCACCAGGGACAGGTCCGCTTCCGAAGCGGCACGGGGGTCAAGTCGCTCATGTCGGACTCCGGGGTAGTCAGACGGCTTGATACCGCGGTGGACCGGCGGCTCCGGTCGGGGCTCGTCGCGGGCGTCACGCACCGCATTCACCCGCCGGAGCTGTTCCGATAATCCGGCGGCGAAGACGAATGATGCCATACCCGGGTGTTTCGTCCTCGTATGGCCTCCTTGTTCGGCCTCCTTGTTCGGCCTCCCTGTTCGGGATGAGGGATCCGCGGTGCTCGACGACCTCGCCCGTGGCCCGGACACGGCTGTCCGGTCGAGCCGGTGAATCGATCTCCACCGAGCTCGCGTGACCCCGGCTCGGGCAGCCGTGTCTCGCGCCGCCGTGCTCCTTACCCGCTCACGCGACCGGGACGGGGGCGCACTCGCCGACGACCACGGAAGACCCCGTGTCGCTGCCCAGACCACCAGAGACCGGAGAGTCTCCGCGCGCCACCGAAACGATGAGTTCCCGCAGCCGCTCGACGTAGCTTCGCAAGTTCTGGTACGCGACGGCGGTGTCGGGGTAGCGGCAGGCGAACTGCAGGCCCTCGTGGAGCCGGGTGGTCCACACGCACACCTGGTCGCCGTAGGAAACCCGGATCAGGCCGTACGCCTTCAGCTCCGCCCACCGCCGCGATCCGGGGATGCCGCGCGCGTCGACGAACGAGACGATCGAGTACAGGTCCGGAGACGTCGGCCGGAAATCGGCGCCCAGCAGGGCGAGCACGCGGGCGATGGGTACCCGGGACAGCGGCCGGTTCTTCCGCAGTTCGGCGCGGACCGACTCGAGCGCGCCGTCGAAATCCAGCTCCGGGGCCACCGGAATCTCGAGCGGCGCGCCGCCCACGTACCAGCCGACCGAGTCCGACCACCGGGATTTCGTCCTGGTGTGGAACGGCATCACGGTGCGGTACACCTGCTGTCCGCCGATCCGGTGGACGATGAGCGCGGTCGCCGCCAGGATGCCGATCAGGCTTCCGCCGTACGGGCGACAGTAGGCCTCGAACGCCGCCGCGTCGGCGTCGTCCACCAGCATCTCGTGCATGAACTTCTGGGTGGGCAGCGGCCCTTCGGGGTCGAGGCCGAGATCGACGGGGAAATTGGGCAGTTTCCCGTCGCAGTGCGCGACGAACTCGCGCCACTGACCGACGATCGGGTGTGTCTCGTCGATCCGGTCGGCGGCGCCGCGTTCGATCACACCGAAATCGACGTAGCTGGCGACCGGTGTCGGTGCCACTCCACGGCCGGCCGTCCGGGCCGCGTAGAGTTCGTGGATCTCCGCGGGGATTCGCTGAATCGAATACGCGTCGACGTTGCTGTGGTCGAATGCGAGGTAGACGCTGGTGCCCGCGGCCCGGACGACCGCGGCGAAGATGAAGTTCGGCCACGTCAGCGCGTCCGCCGCGACATCGAAGCGATCCTGCAGATACTGGGTCAGCACCGCCGCGTCGGGGAAGTCGCCGATGTCCTCGCGATGCAGCGCGAGGACATCCGGCTGGAGCGTGAAGCGTCGCATTTCCCCGTTGTCCCACCGGAAACCGCTGCGCAACGTCTCGTGCCGCAGCGTCCATGCCAGCAGCGCGTCCTGGAGGAGGCCGAGATCGACCGGTCCGGGAAGGTCGAAGGCCGTGCCGAGCCAGGTCGGCACGAACAAGCCGTCGTCGCGGACCGACCGCGCCGTTTTGAGGTGGGATTCCTGAACATAGGCCGGCGGGCGCGCATCTTCCGGTCCGCTGGTCGCGGCCTCGACGATTTCCGGCGGCAGCGTCCATTCGACGAGACGGCCGGGCCGGATCTCGCACCGCTGGAGATCGGTCATGCGCATGGTGTTCTCCGTTCGCCTGCCCTCGGAAAACACCGGCAGGGCAGAAGAGATCGCTGTCGGGCGGCCGATCGCGCGCACATCTTCGTGCAGCGCGACCGTCAGGGTGAGCACGTGTCTTCCGGCGTGGATCCTGTCAGCGCGCCGCGGACGTGTCGATCACTAGGCTGGGTGACAAACACGAAGCGAGTCACCGAAGGCAGCGGGAGCGCCTCGCCTGTCCACGTGCTGAGACGGGCTCGTGCTCGCCGGCGGTCTCCCCCAGACTGACCACTCGTCCGCAGGCACACCAAAAACCTTTCGGGGAGGACGATCTCATGACCGCGACCGATGTTCCGGTTGATAACGGCGTCAATGTGGAAGCGCTTCTCGGGGCCCGCGACGCACTGGCCGAAACTCCCGAAATCGGACAGTTCCGGTGGCGCGCGGTGAATACCTGGGTCAAGGGCACCCACAGCCGGTCCAGTGTGGAGACCTTCCACGGTTTCGGGGCAGCACAACGGCACAAGACGACCTACACCTACGACGGCGACCACCCCGAGGCGTTCGCCGCCGAGGACAACGGCGTGACTCCCGTGGAGTTCGTGCTCGTCGCCCTGGGCAGCTGCCTCACCGCCGGCGTGGCGGCGGTGGCACAGCAGCGGCAGATCCAGCTGCGTTCGGTGCGGGCCACCGTCGAAGCGGACATGGACCTGCACGGCATCCTCGGCGCCGACCCGGAGGTGCGCAACGGTTTCAGCGGTGTGCGGGTGAACTACGAAATCGACGCGGACGCGAGCTCCGAGGAGATCAGGGCGCTGGTGGCCCAGTCGCAGAAGCGGTCGGCGGTCTACGACATCCTGACCAACCCGACCAACGTCACCGTGGAAGTGGTCTGATCCGCCGCCGCCACCGGGGAGCGCGCCCGTGCCGAAGGTGACCACCGTCGTCATCGGAGCCGGTCATGGTGGCCTGGCCATGAGTCGCTGCCTCACCGAGCGTTCGATCGACCATGTGGTCCTCGAGCGCGGTGCGGTGGCGAACTCGTGGCGGACCCAGCGATGGGACTCCTTCCGCCTGCTCACGCCCACCTGGATGACCCGGCTGCCGGGCCGTTCCCCCACCGGCAGCGACGACGACCCCGACGGTTACCTGGACACGCCCGGGATCGTGCGGCTGATCGACGAGTACGCCGCCGAAATCGACGCTCCGGTCCGGCAGAACACCGCGGTGACGTCGGTGCGGCCCGACGAGGACGGGTTCCTGGTGCGGACCGAACACGAGGTGTTCGGAGCCCGCACGGTCGTGCTGGCCTCCGGTGCGTGCAATCTGCCGCGGGTGCCCGGGATCGCCGGTGCGGTTCCTCCGGGAATCGTGTCGTTGACCGCGCTGGACTACCGCTCGCCCGAACAGCTGCCGGAGGGCGCGGTGCTCGTGGTGGGCGCGTCGTCCAGCGGCGTCCAGATCGCCCGCGAAGTGCACCGTTCCGGCCGGCCGGTGACGCTGGCGGTCGGCGAGCACGTGCGGATGCCCCGGCGCTACCGAGGACGGGACATCCTGTGGTGGATGGACGCCTCCGGCGTGCTCGACGAACGCTACGACCAGATCCCCGATCTGCCGCGGGCCCGCGCCCTGCCGTCGATGCAACTCGTCGGCTCCCCGGACCGGGTCACGGTGGACCTCAATGCCCTGACCCGCATCGGCGTGCGGCTGGCGGGCCGGCTCGCGGGCGTGCGGGACGGGCGCGCGCAGTTCTCCGGTTCGCTGCCCAACATGACCGCGCTGGCCGACCTGAAACTGGGGCGGTTGCTCGGCACCTTCGACGCCTGGGCGGCTTCCGCCGGGTTCACCGGCGGCGAGAAGGTCGAACGGTTCGCCGCGACGGAACTCCCCGCGTCGCCGCCGCTCACCCTCGATCTGGCCGGGGGCGGGATCCGCGCCATCGTCTGGGCCACCGGGTTCCGTCCGGACCTTTCCTGGCTCGACGTCCCCGTGCTGGACCGGAAGGGCCGGATCGTGCATGACGGCGGGGTGACCGCCTGGCCCGGCCTCTACCTGATCGGGATGCCGTTTCTCCGGCGGCGCCGGTCGAGCCTCATCGACGGCGCCGCGGCCGACGCGCGTGACCTCACGCGCCATCTGGCGAACCATCTCGATGCCCGCCGGAACCAGGACCCGGAACCGATCGGCGACTGACCTTCGCCACGCCGAGGAATCGCTCGGCGAACGGAGATTTCGGTTACCCCGCACTGCTCCTAACGGGCGAGAGGACTGGACTGTCCGCCGTGCCCTGCCATTAGCATCCGGAGCGGATCGAAACGGGCGGAATCACGGAAACCGGGCGGGCGCACTGGTGCGAAACGGCGAGTCAGCTGGCGAAGGCCGGCCCCTGCCGCAGGAAGGTTTCTTCGGCCGCCATGACGAACTCGCCCGGATGTCCGACCTGGTCGCGAAGGTGGTCAGCGGCACGCCGCAGGTGGTGTGGGTGCGCGGCGAGGCGGGGATCGGGAAGACCACCTTCGCCCGCCGGGCCCTGCTCGGCACCGCGATCGGTACGGCCTCGCCCGGGTTCACGGTCCTGCACGCCACCGCCGACCAGGCCGAGTCGGTGCTCGAATTCGGCGTCGTCGAGCAGCTCGTGCGCCGGATTCCGGCGCGCCCGCGGTCGCCGGCGCTGCTGTCCGGACCCGTTCCCCCCAGCACCAGCCCGTTCGCGGTCGGCGCCGAACTGCTCGACCTGTTGAGCACCCTGCAGAACGACGGGCCGGTGGCGATGATCGTCGACGACCTCCAGTGGATCGACGCGGCTTCGGCGCACGCGCTCGGTTTCGTCCTGCGGCGGATGTGGGCCGACCAGGTGCTGGCCCTGCTCATCAGTCGCGAACCCGCCGGATACGACCCGGAAAGTCCCCTGCACGGCCTTGATCGCAGCAGCCCGGGCGCGGTCACGGTGAGACTCGAGGGCCTGCACGGCGAGGACGTCGCCGAGCTGTCGCGCGCGGTGCGCGGATACCAGCTGCCGGCACGCGCGGCGGAACGGCTGCGCGCGCACACCGGCGGGAATCCGCTGCACATTCGCGCGTTGCTGTACGAATTACCGGCAGACGTGGTGGCCGACGAGAACCGCCCGCTGCCCACGCCGAGGCCGATCGTCACCGCCGTCTCCTCGGCGCTGGACCGGCTGCCCCCGCCGACCAGGGCCCTGCTCGAAGCGCTCGCGGTGCTCGACGAGCCGAGCCCACGGGCACACGTGGCCCACGTCGCGGGGATCGACGACGTCGCGGGCTCGGTCGGCCCCGGCATCGAGGCCGGCCTGCTGGCGGGCACGACCCGTGAGCCGTCGACCAGGCTGCGCCTGGCCCACGGCCTGCACCGGGAGGCCATCTACGACGTCATCCCGCCCGTCCGGCGCGGCGATCTGCACCGACGTGCCGCCGAAGTGACCGGACCGGCCGGCCGTTGGGCACACCGGGTCGCCGCGGCGACCGCGGCCGACCCGGTGCTGGCCGCCGAACTCGACGCGGCGGCCGAAGCGGAAGCCCGGTCCGCGCAACACGCGCTCGCCGCGCGTTATCTCCGCTGGTCCGCGGACTTGTCCGCCGACCGCGCCGAATACGAACGGCGCCTGCTCCGCTCGTGCGTGCAGACGTTGTTCGGCCACAACCGCAATGCGGCGTTGGCTCTGCGCGAAGAGGTCGAACGTTGCGGTGGTTCACCGTTGAAGTCGATGACGCTCGGCCTGATCGAGCTCTTCGCCGCCGGTGACCGCAACGCCGCGACCCGGCACCTGACCGCCGCACTCGACCAGGCGGGGGACCACGACGTCTGGGTCCGGGCGGTCTCCGCGGCCGGGCTCTCCGGCGCGTCGATGTGGCACGGCGCCGCCGAGGACGCCATCGCGCCGGGCCGGCTCGCCCTGCGGCTGGGTGACCTGCCGGTGCGGCTGGGCGACTTCGTCCGCGTGTTCGTCGCGGTGGCCCGCTGCCGCGCCGAGGGCATGGCCGCCGGTCTCACCGAGCTCGGGCACCTTCCGGCGGACCCGGCGGAGGTGGCTCCCGAACAGCTCGACTCCCTCACCTGCCGGGGCGCCATCCACACCATGCTCGGGCGGTTCGGCGAGGCCGAAGGGGACCTGCGGATGGCCGTCGCGCAATACCGGGCCGGGGTCTACACCATGGCCGGGACGACGCCCCACTCCTATCTCGCCGCCGTCCACTACGTCCGGGGCGAGTGGGAGGACGCCTCGATCCTGGTCCACCAGGCGCTCTCGCTCGCCGATCCCGACGAGCAACCACACCACCGGGCGCTGCGGCACATGGTGGCGACGCTGGTACCCGCCGGGCGCGGCGAATGGGCGACCGCCGCGGCGCACGTCGCCCGGGCGTGGTCCAGCGCGCACCGGACGTCGAGTCCGCAGGACCTCCGCTACGCCGCCATCGCGGAGGCGACGCTGCACCAGGCGCGCGGCAGACCGGCGGAAATGCTGGCCGCGATGCGCAAGCTGCCGCTGGCCCGCGGCCGGGAGCGCCAGGGCACGCACACCTGGTGGGGACTGTGGTGGCGGCCGCTGCTCGTCGAGGCGCTGGCCGGAACCGGAGGACGCGCCGAGGCCGCGGAACACCTGGCGGAGCTGCGCCGGCAGGCCGCCGACGTCCGCTACCTCGACGCCACGCTTCTCCGGTTGGAGACAGCGCTTTCCCCCGGCACGGGGCCCGGCCGCGCCGCGGACAAAATCGGTGAACTGGCCGCGAGCGCGCCACCGGCCTCGTTCTCCCAGGCAATGCTCGAAGCCCTCTATGGTGAACGCCTTGCCACCGCGGGGCGCGCGGACGAAGCGACACCGTTTCTCACCTCCGCGCGTGCCCGATTCGCCGCGCTCAGCGCGAAACCGTTCGAGGAACGGGTGAGCCGGGCCATCAGCCGGTGCGCGCCCGCCGCGGAACCGGCCCCCGCACACCAGCGGGTGCCGGGGCTGTCCGGCCGCGAAAGTCAGATCGCGCATCTGGTCCGGCTCAACCACACCAACCGCGAGATCGCCGCTCAGCTCTACGTCACGACCAAAACCGTCGAATACCACCTGGGCAACATCTTCCTCAAGCTCGGCATCAGCGGCCGACGCCAGCTGCGTGAGCTGCTCGCCCCGCCCGCCGGCGCGTCCTCGTCGTAGGTGTCGGAGCTGTCGCCCGCAGGCGGTGTTCACCGCGTGATGGAACGTCACGCGCCGAGCGTTTTCCTTCCGTCGCGCCATTTGCCGCGGAGAGTGCCGCGAGTAAGGCCCACCAGGAGCTGAACGGCGACCGTCACCGCGGCACCGAGCGCCAACGCGGCGGCGCCGAGCGGACGCGCCAGGACGGCGACGGTGAGGCAGAAGGTCGCGAAACCGAACAGGCCCATGAGCACCCCGGCCAGAGCGCGCGTGGTCACCACCGGCCCGTGCTGCGCGTGGACAAAGCCGGCGAGGACGCTGGTCGCGATCGGGAAGGGGGCCAGCAGCCCGGTCCAGCGGGGGCCCAGCGCGGTGGACGCCGTGGTCACGGTCAGCACCAGGATGGCGGTGGCGAGAGCACGGCCCGGCAGGTCCCAGCGCGGTGGTGCTGCCCCGCCTGCGTTCCCCGCATCGATCTTCGGCATGGACCGCATCGCCGCCGCGTTCGCGATCAGCGTGATCGCGAACGCGGCCAGCACCGTGACGTGGACGAAGGACAGTGCCACGTCCACGACCATGACGGCGATCCAGGTCGTGGCCATTGTGGACAGCCAGCCGGCCCGGTGGGCGACACGGGAGTACACCACCGCGAACGTGGCCAGTGCCACGAGCCCGAACAGCGCGGAACCAGCCGCGGCGGCGACGAACTCCGCGCCGTGTTGCCGGTAGGTGATGAACAGGATCGGCCCGGCGACGATCGGGAGCCCCACGAGAACGCCGGCGACGTTCGGCCCCCATCGGCGGCCGGCCAGCGCGGATGCCACGACGAGCAGGGGCGCCAGGAACAGCTTCAGCAGCAGGATGTCCACTTGTCCGCAGTCTGCCAGACGCCACGCGACCCAGCCGAAGTGTCCGACTGTCGAGTTCCACCGGGTCGTACGCCGGAGTTGGCCTGGACCCGCCGAAGCTCGGGCCCTGCCGTACTAGACGGTGACGGGCTGTTCGGTCAGCGCCGGGCGCCGGCCGATGGAGTTGACATAGGCGAGCGCGTCGGTCGTCGTCGTATAGGCCCAGATGGCGAAGCTGACCAGCAGTTCCGCGGCCGCCGCCTCCGGCAGGACCGTCCATTTCAGCAACTCGGCGGCGGCCCAGGCCCCCGCGTACCACGAGCCCTGGACCAGCAGGAACCGGAAGATCTTCCACATCAGTCCGGCGTCCCAGAGCACCCCGATGAAGGCGAAGAGGTTGACGACCGGCAGCATCGACCCGGGGTTCGCGTACACCTTGTCGATGATCTCCTGCAGGGCCCGGTTCACCCGCGGATTCTGCGTGATCAGCGCGTAGAATCCGGGAGCCGGATCCTTCCCCCTGATCAGCGGGCCGAGCCCGATCGCGAGGAAGAAGCCCCCGGTGAGGTCCCAGATGAGCTTCGCCAGCTTCCAGTCCACGGCGAGTTCCGGCTCCGGGTTCACCCCGCAGGCGCGCAGGTGACTTTCGGTGCCGGTGTCGGTCGCCATCAGCCGGAGCGAAAAGCAGGCGTCGAACGTGGGAAGGTAGCTTCCCGAGGCGAGGATGCCTTCGTTCTCGCCGAGTGCCGCGTACGGTTTCGCCTGGCCCAGGACGCTGATCGCGATCGACCCCGTCGTGGTGAGGGACGGCACGACGGCCGCCGCGGGACGCCCCGGTCCCACGGCGAGGTAGCCGTCCGCACCGACACACACCGCGGCCCCGTCCGGACCGGTCAGCCAGACCTGGCCGGTGTCGCCCGCCACGTGGAGGGTGAAGTCGGTCGCGGCCTGGCGGGACTCCGCCGTCGCGGCGATCTTCCTGGTGGGGTCCACCGTCCAGAACCGACCGTTGCCGGCCTGGATCGCCGCGATGTCACCGTCGGCGAACAACCCCGCCAGGCTGACCAGCCCGGTCGACACCGACGGGGTGGGAAGCTGGACGTCGAGCGTCGAGCCTTCGGGGACCGACAGGCTCAGCGGGTCCATCGGTCCCCAGCTGTAGGTCAGATCGAAGGATTTCTTGACGCCGGGCCAGGTGTCGCCGAACAGCGCGTTACCCACCCGGAACCGCAGCCGGTTGTTCCGGGCCTGTGCCGCCACCAGCTCGGTGACGTCGGAACGGCCGTAGCAGGCCTTGATCACGTTGAGGGTGCGCGGATCCGGATTCGGTTCGTAGTGCGGTCGCGGACTGTACCCGATGCTCAGCGTCTTTCCCTCGGTCGCGATCGCGATCTGCGGCTGCTCGGAGCCGTACCGGTAGACGACCGCCAAGGTCTTGTCGGCACCCGGCCATCCCTCGCCCAGCACCTCGTTGCTGGCCTTCAGCGAGAGTGAACGTCCGCGTAGGGCGCGCTGCGCGATGCCGGTGACATCGGCGAGTCCCCAGGTCGCACTGAGAATCCGCAGTTGCGGCCGGTACTTCAGGAGGTAGGACTTCCCCTCGGTGACGATGTCGACGAACGGGATCTCCCCCGGGTAGGCCGCGACGACGACCAGTGTCTTGTCCACGCCTTTCCAGGTGTCGCCGAAGGTCTGGTTGTCCACTTTGATCGCCAGGGACTCGGTGGTCCGGCTCACCAAGCCGCGGACGACAGCCGTCTTGTCCACGGGGCCGTAGGTGGCGCCCAGGATCGTGAGCCGCGGCGGCACGGCGTCCGCGGACGGGGCCGGTTCGGAGATCGGATTCGCGGCTTCGCCCGGAACTCCGGTGATCGTGAGCCGATTCCCCTCTTTCGCGCTGGCGACGTGCGAAGCCCCGGTTTCGCCGTAGCGATAGACGACGGTGAGAGATTTGTCGACGCCCGGCCAGGTATCCCCGAAAAGCCTGTTGCTCACCACGATCGACAGCGACTGGGGTGCGCTCGCCCGGTTCACCAGCCCGATGATTTTCGAAGTCACGGTGGTACGCCCATACGCGGCACCGATGATCTGCAGATCGCCCAGGGCGCCGTTCTCCTCGGGTGCGGACATTTCCTGCTCCTCCTCTGACGAAGTTCGCGATCCCCACGCGAAACAGTGGTGGTCACGCCTCCTCCCGACCCTGCCGTCGCCCCCGTCCCGGCCGCCCTGGGGAACGACCCTGGGTCACCCGGACAGCGCAAGGGAACCGGTGAGCAGGCCAAAAGCCGGTTAATTCTTGGCAAGACGGGAAGCGAGCGCGGCCGGTCGCGGCCATCCTGAAGAGACAGACGATGCACCGGCGGCCACTCGGGCCGCGACTTCGCGTCCGTACCGGTTCAGGGAAGGGGTTGTAGTGGCAGGGATGTTCGTCCTGGCCCGGAGGATTCGGCGGCGGGTACGTCCCGGGCGGAACCCGCTCGCGCGCGTCACCGACCGGCTCGAAGCGGCCCTGCTGATCACCATGATCGCCGGGATGGCGCTCGCGGTGCCGTTCGCCGTGGCCGTCGGCCATTCGAGCTACGCCCGCGACCGGGCGGCCTCGACGCGGGAAGCCGGGAGTGCTCGGCTGGTCCCCGCGATTCTCCTCGGGAGCGCCCCGGCACCGGTCAAGCTCGATGAAGGCCAGGGCACGGTCATCGGGACCGCGGCCGTGCCGGCCCGGTGGAGGAGTCCAACCGGGACCGTCCACGAGGGAAAGATCCGCGTCCCGTCGGGAAGCACCACGGGAACGACCGTGGGCATCTGGGTCTCCGGCACGGGGGAACCCGTCGCGGCGCCGGAATCGGCGGCGGCGGCCGCCATGCGGGGCGTTTTCGTCGGGCTCATGGTCTGGGCCGGCGCCGCCGCGCTCCTCGCCGGTGTCCACCGGGGTGGGCGCGCGTTCCTCGACCGGCACCGGTCGGCCGGCTGGGACCGGGAATGGGCGGCGCTCAACGAGGAACGCGCACGGTGAGGGGATAATCCGTGGGGACTACCCGCCTACCAGCTCAGTACCGCCACCGCGGCGACGGCCACACCGGTGACCGCGAGCGCCGGTACAAGCTGCCCACCACCGCGCCGATCACGCCGCAGGCGAGTACCGCCACCCCGGCGTCGAGCCCCGCGCAGGTGAAGGCGGTCACGCTCCCGGCGATCGCCGCGGTCGCCGTCGCCCGCAGGCGATGACGCCGCGCGACGATGGCCAGCGGCACCGCGGCGAGCAGTTCGAGGGCACCCGCACGCGGCAGCAGGGCGCCCAGGGCCACCATCTCCACGGCGACCCCCGCCAGCACCCCCGCGGTCGCCACCTCCAGCGGGCGCAACCGCTTTCCCGGCGCGCCGGCCCCGCGACGGGGCCCGGGAACGACACCGGCGCCATCGGGGCCGGCCAGTTCGGCCGGCCCGGCGGAAGTTCGCATGCTGACGGGGACCTTTCCGTGTTCGGCCGGGGTTCATCGAGGCGCCTGCGCCGACCCTGACCGCACGAACGTTGTCCCGGCGTCTGCCGAGGGTTACAGTGCTGTTCGTTACTAATCCGACCACAGTCACGGCTATCCGCTTGCGTAGCAACGGTTACGTACTGCTCGGGGTCGGCCTACTCTTGGTCGGATTAGTAACGCGAGGCAAACCCCGGATTCGCGGCTGTTCACCCCGATTCGACAATTCGACAACCGGGCACGGTCCACCGTGGAATGTCGCCGGTGGAGGGCGCCGCGAACAACCGCCCGCCCGCCACCGGTACGGCGTGCTGGAAAGCGCTTTCGCCTACGCCGCTTCGTGGGCCTGCGCCGGGGTGCGCGAAGCCGGATCGTCCTCGTGTTCCCTGGCCACGCCGAGCGCGGCCAGGCCGAGCACACTGCACGCGGCCATGATCAGCGCGATCGGCCAACTCGTGTGGGTGGCCGCCAGCAACGCCGTGGCCGCCAGCGGAAACAGCCCGCCGCCGATGATGGTGCCCGACTCGCGACCGATCGAGATGCCGCTGTACCGCGTTCCGGCAGGGAAGAACCGGGCGAAGAAGTCCGGTTCCACCGCCGAGACGGCGCCGTTGCCCACCGCCATGCCCGCGGTCACGGCGAGGAAGACCGCGGCGGGCGCGGTGGTGTTCAGCAACCAGAAGAACGGGAAGGCGAACACCACCTGGAACACCAGGCCGGCGCGCATCACCGGCCGGCTGCCGATCCGGTCGGCCAGCACGCCGAACCCGATCGCGGTCACACACTCCACCGCGGCGGCCACCATGACGGCGGTGAGGATCAGCGACTTGGACAGGTGCAGAAACTGCGTGACATAGGCCAGCACGAACACCGAGTAGATGTAGAAGCTGCTGTTCTCCGCAAGCCGGATACCGAGGATGGCCAGCACGTTGCGGGGCGCGCGCAGCACCTCCACCACCGGGCGCCGCGCCTGCTGCCGGTCGCGTTTCACCTCGGCGAACTCCGGGGTCTCCTCGACCCGGCGCCGGATGTAGTAGCCCAGTGCCACCAGCACGACGCTGATCAGGAACGGCACCCGCCAGCCCCAGGACAGGAAGCTGGCCTGGCCCATCCCGTCGAACACCGAGAACGCCAGGGTGCCCAGCACCAGTCCGAGCAGGATGCCCACGGTGAGCAGGCTGCCCCAGAACCCGCGCCGCGCCTTGGCGTGCTCCACGGTCAACAGCGCGGCGCCACCGAATTCGCCCCCGGTGGCCAGGCCCTGCAGGATGCGCAGCAGAACCAGCAGGACCGGCGCGAGAACGCCGACCGAGTGATACGTCGGCAGCAGGCCCACCGCGAAGGTCGACACCCCCATCAGGACCAGGGTCAGTTGGAGGATCGCGCGGCGGCCGAGGCGGTCACCGAAGTGCCCGCAGATGACGCCGCCGAGTGGGCGGGCCAGAAACCCGGTCGCGTAGGTGGCGAACGACAGCAGCACACCGCTGAGCGCGTCCACACCGGGAAAGAAGAGCTTGTTGAACACCAGCGCCGCCGCGGTGCCGTAAAGGAAGAAATCGTACCATTCGATGACGGTGCCGACGGTGGCGGCGAGCGCCACCCGGGACATGGAAACTGACACGGGGACTCCTTTGTCCGTGAGCCGCGGCCGAGGCGTCAGCCGGCCGCGGAGAAATCGACGAGCTTGATCTTGTACTCGCTGCGCGGAATGGCGCCGTGTTCGACGAACTCGACCTTGGTGCTGACGACCAGCTTCGCGCGGATCGCCGTCTCGATCTCGGTGGCCAGCGCGGTGTCCGGGGTGACGCGTTCGGCGAGCTCCACCACGACCGTCGGCGGCCGGTCCTGCCGGATTCCCCTGACCCGCGGGCGGATCAGGATCGCGCCGCTGACCCGGTCGCCGAACTCGTGCACCACCGAGCGCACCGCGGTGGGAAACAGGTTGACCCCGCGCACGATCAGCAGGTCGTCGGTGCGGCCGACGCAGCGGACCCGCACGCTCTTGCGCCCACAGGTGCACGGCTTGGTGTTGACCACCACGCGGTCCCGGCTGCGCAGCCGCAGGATCGGCATGGCTTCGCGGCGCAGCGCCGTGTAGACGAGCTCGCCCTCCGCGCCGTCGGTCCACGGGATCTTCTCACCGGTGCCGGGATCGATGAGTTCGACGTGCACGTAGTCCCGGCCGGACCAGTGCATCCCCTGTTGTTCGTGGCACTCGCCCCAGATCGAGGGGGACACGTCGGCGATGCCCATCGCCTCGTTCACGGTCGCGCCGAAGGCCGACTGGATCCGCTCCCGGATCGCCGTTTCGCCACCGCCGGGCTCGCCCGCCACACTGAACCGGCGCACGCCCAGGCTCGCCGGGTCGATGCCGCGTTCCTGGCACCAGTCGATGAGGTACAGGGCGTAGGAGGGGGTGCACGCGATCGCCTCGGCGCTCAACCGCTGGAACGCCCGGATCACCCGCTCGGTGTTTCCGGAGCCGACCGGGATGATGGTCGCGCCGATCAGGGCGAAGGAGTCCATGACCGCGCCCGCGACGAACGGGCCGGCGTTGTAGGTGAGCACCACGCGCTGCCCCGCGCTGATGCCCGCGGCGGTGTAGGAGCGGGCGCTGATCCGTTGCCAGGCCTTGAGATCCGGCCCGGTGACCGCGATGTAGCACGGCTCCCCCGTGGTGCCGCTGGTCGAATACACCCGGCGCACTTCCTCGGGCGTGGCGGCGAGGTGCGCCCCGAAGGGCGGATGTTCGGCCTGGGTGGCCCGGATCTCGTCCTTGGTGGTGAACGGCAGCGCGCCCAGTCGCGCCAGGCCCCCGACGGCACCGGGATCGCAGAAGCCCGCCGCGGTGAGCTTGTCCCGGTAGAACGGGGAATTCCGGTACAGGTACTCGAGCTGGTCGGAGAAGGCGGTCTCGTCGCGCTCCCGTTGCGCCGACTCGTCCCGGGTCTCGACTTCGGTGTCGAACAACTGTCTCTCCTCGTTCAGTGTCGGATTCAGTGTCGGTTCAGTGTCGGATTCAGTGTCCGGTGTGGACGGTGGCGGGGCGGTACTCGACGGCCTCGGCCCCGCTTTCGGCGAGCAGGAAACCGATCGGGCGATCCGTTTCCTCGAGCAGGTGCGCCAGCAGGCCGGCGGTGCGGGCCAGCAGCGAAACCGCCTTGAGCGCGGCGGCGGGGAAACCGGCGTCGAGCAGCACGGCCGCGATGGCACCGGAAACGTTGACCGGCAGCCGCCTGCCGTAGTGCGCCGGCACCGCCGCCTCGATGGCCCGCAACAGCCGCACGTGTCCTCCGGCGGTGCCGAGGTCATCGGCGAGGGCGAGCAACGCGGTCGACCGGGGGTCCTCGTCGCGGTGCAGCGGGTGACCGAAGCCGGGCAGGGCGGCACGTTCGGCGCGCGCCCGGGCCACCAGCGCCTCGGCCACCTGCTCGACGGGCTCGCCGGCATCCACATCGGACAGACCGGCGCGCAGCAGGGTACCGGCGTCCTGAGCACTGCCCAGCACCACGGAACCGCAGCCGAGCAGTCCCGCGGCCACGGCCCCCTGCCAGGCCTCCGGCGCCGCGGCCAGCGTCATCCGGGCCGCGGCGACACTGGGCACCAGGCCGTGCTCGGCGATGGCCACCAGGCAGGCGTCGACGAGCGCGCGCCGCGCCGGATCCGGTGCGGTTCCGGTGAGCAGCATCAGGAAATACTCGGTGAACCCGATTTGCCCGATCAGCTCGGCGCACAGGTCACGATCGCGGACGGTGATGGTGTCCGGATCGGCTGTGGCGATCGACGAACTGGCGTCGGCGGTCTTACCGATCCGCATCGCTACTCCCTGGGTTGACAACACTGGACCCACTCGCTAAATTTTCGCTGAGCGAAGATTTATTCGCCTCGCGAACAGCAAGATAAGGAGCGTCGCGTCATGTCGTCAAGCCCTCCCGGCAAGGAGGACTTCGTCATCGCGCTGGCCCGCGGCCTGGAGGTCATCCAGGCGTTCGACGCGGATCACCCGGAGATGACGCTGAGCGAGGTCGCCGAGGCGACCGGGCTGAGCCCCGCCGTGGCGCGCCGTTTCCTGCGCACGCTGGTGCATCTCGGCTTCGCCGCGCACGAGAAGAAACGCTTCATGCTGCGGCCGCGGATCCTCGAACTCGGAGCCGCCTATCTGGCGTCGATGAATCTCACCGAGGTGGCTCAGCCGCACCTGCAGCAACTCCGCGACACCACCGGGGACAGCGCCTCCCTGACCGTGCTCGACGGGCCGGACATCATCCACATCTCGCACGTGTCGACCCAGCGGCTGATGCGCTTCTTCGTCACCTCGGGAACCCGGATCCCAGCCTACGTGTCCTCGACCGGCCGGGTACTGCTCGCCCACCTGACCCCCGCCGCGCTGGACGAGTACTTCGCCACCGCCGAACTGACGCGCCGCACCGAGCACACCGTGCTCACCGAAGCGGACCTGCGCACCGAACTCGCCACCATCCGCGAGACCGGGCACGCCGTGGTGGTCGACGAACTCGACTACGGCATGACCTCGATCGGGGTCCCGGTCTTCGACGCCCGCGGCGTGGTCGTGGCCGGCGTGGGCTGCCTGGCGCCCACGGGATATGCCGCCGCGGTGGACCTGGCGGCCGAGCGGCTACCCGCGCTCCGCGAGGCCGCCGCCGAGATCACCCGCGAGCTACGCAGGTTCCCGTTCCTCGCGAAGTCGATCACCAACAACTGATCTCTCCACTCCCGCCACCGTGTCCCCCCTTCCGGTCGCCGTGTCCCCCCTTCCGGTCGCCGTGTCCCCCCTTCCGGTCGCCGTGTCCCCTCTTCCGGTCGCCGAGTTCTCCTTTCCGGTACCGCGAGTTCGGGTAGTGACCCGTTTCCGCCTCGCGAAATGGCGCTATGCCGCCCGGCGTGGCCTGGTCACGCTGGAGAAATGAGCCAGATCACGACGCGGAGGGCGAAATGAGACAACGGATACGGAGGCTGATTCTTCCCGTCACGATGATCTTCACGGTGATCCTGGCCGGTGCCGCGTGCGGCGGTCCGGACACTCCGACCGGCTCGGACCCGGCGGCCGCGGGTCCACCCCGGCGAGGCGGTGAGATCACCGTGTTGGAAGGCCAGTCCTTCGCCGGCGGCTGGCCCTCGGGTCTCGATCCGGCGACCAACACCACCGGCGGAGCCAACATCTCGCAGATGAGTTCGATCTACGGCGGGCTGTTCACCCTGACCGCCAATCCGGATGGCAGTGACGTCAAGGTCGTGCCGAACCAGGCCGAAAGCTACGAACTCCTCGACGGCGGCAGCACGGTGCGGATCACCCTGCGCGGCGGTATCCGATTCTCCGACGGCACCCCGCTCGACGCCGCCGCGGTGGCCTTCAACTTCCAACGCGACCTGACCGCACCCTGCACCTGCGCGCCGCCGTGGCAGTTGGCGGACAACGGAATCACCACCGACGGGCCGTCGACCGTGGTGCTCCGGTTCACCCAGCCCTACGCCGCCGTGATCAACGGCTTCCCGATTTCCAACGTCAACTGGATCGCCTCGCCCACCGCGCTGCGGAAACTGGGCGCGGATCAGTTCAAACTGACCCCGGTGGGCGCGGGCCCGTTCACGGTCGTGTCGGACCGGTTGAGTTCCGAGCTGGCCCTGGCCCGGAACCCGGACTATTTCAAACCGGGACTGCCCTATCTGGACCGGCTGACCTTCCAGTCGATCGGCGGCGACCAGCCCGCGTACCAGGCCTTGCTGGCCGGGCAGGCACAGGCCTACGAAGGCTTGAGCACGGTGCCGCTGATCGACCAGGCGAAGAACAACCCCAGGCTGGACCTGACCCTGCAACCACCGACCTCGCCCTACGACATCCAGCTCAACACGAAGATCGCTCCCTTCGACAACCAGTTGGCGCGCGAGGCGATTTACTACGCGACCGATTTCGACGCGATCTCAAAAGGACTGTTCAAGGGCCAGTACCCGGTGAGCGAGATGTTCACGGCTTCGGGCGGTCTGTTCCACCATCCGACAGTGCCGGGATACCGGACCTTCGACCTGGACAAGGCCAAGCAGATCGTGCGGCAGCTCGGTGGGTTCACCGTCGAATTCGGCACGCAGGGAAACTACGTCGCCGATCAGGTCGCGACCGCGTTGCAGACCCAGTGGCAGGCGGCGGGTATCACCGTCCACCTGGGCACCTACCAGCTGTCCACTTTGGTCCAGCAGTACAACTCGGGCAGTTGGCAGGCGATGCTGGCGACGGCCGGCGCATGGGACCCGGCCGCGGGCGTCGGGGTCGGCTTCCGGTTCTCTTCCACCTCACCGTTCAGCGGCGTCTCCGACCCGCACCTCGACAACCTGCTCGACCAGGCCGCGGGCACGCTCGATCCCGGCCGGCGCGACACGCTTTATCAGGAGGCAGCGAAGTACATTTCCGACAAGGCCTATGCCCCGTTCGGGTTAGCGTTCGCCTCGGCCGATCTCGCCGTGAAGGGCGTCCACGGACCCGGGCTGACGACCAGGATCCCACCGCTGGTGGTCAACACCGGGGTGCTGTGGGACCAGGTCTGGCGCGAGCGGTGACGCAGCCGCGAAAACTTTGGGGAAAACCTCTGACGTGGTCGGTTTCACGGCAATGATCCACTCCGCCGATCGCGGCCCGACCTATGCTCGGCAGGGCGACACGACCCGGGACACGACCTGGGACCTGTACCGAAGGGGGCGACCATGATCTTGACCCCGACCGAACTGATGGAGATCCTCGCCGACCTGTCCGGGAATTTCGCGCTCGAGCGCGCCGAAGCCGGCATGCTGGAGGCCGGTTTCGGCGACCTCGGCATCGACTCGCTCACCTTGGTGGAAACCGCCATCCGGCTCGAACGCGACCACACGGTGCGCATTCCCGATGACGAACTGCCCGAATTCCGCACCCCGGCCGAACTGCTCGAGCGGATCAACACGACCGGAACGCCGACGCCGATGCGACCTTCCACCGATCCTCCGGCCATTGTGGACAAATCACTGTCCACAATGGTCAAGGCGTGGGTTCGGCCACGGGAACGGAGGACATAGCGACCGGAACCGAGAAGTCCCCGACCGGACGGGAGAACTCGGCGACCGGACGGGAGAGTTCGGTGACCGGACGGGAGAACTCGGCGGTCTCAGGGTGTCGTGTCGTGCAGGGACTGCAGCAGGGCGGTGCCGTCCGGGCTGCCGAGGCCGGTGCAGGCATCCCAGCCCGCGGCGGCGGTGTAGGCGCCGTTGGTGCCGCTGGTGATGTCACGGAAGCCGGGCTGCGCCTTGCCGGGTTGCACGCCCTGGTAGAGCTGGGTCTGCACCAGCCCGAGCTTGCGGCCGGCACCCTGGGCGAGGCGGCAGATGAGCGCGGCCCACAGCGGCGCGACCGCGCTGGTGCCGCCGACCACCGACTGCTGCCCGTCGACGAGGATCTGGTAGCCCGTGGCAGGGTCGGCGTTGCCCGCCACGTCGGGCACGCCGCGGCCGGTGCCGCCGCCCGCGCGGCCCGGGACTCCGGCCGAGGTCTGGAAGTCCGGCACCGCGAACACGTCGCTGACCCCGCCGCCGGTCGCTCCGCCGCCGGCGGTGTTCCACACCGTTTCCACCTGGATGGTGCTGGGCGGGGTGGCCTGAAGGTGGGTGCCACCGCAGGCGAGCACGTGCGGGCTGGAGGCGGGGAAGTCGACATGCTGGGCGCCGTCGGTGCCGCCGTCGGCGCTGCCGCTGTCCCCGCTGGCGACGCAGACGGTGATGCCCAGCGCCGCGGCGTCGGCGAAGGCCGCGTCCATCGCGGTGCGCGACTGCGCGGTCCACTGGTCTTCGGACTGGCCCCAGCTGATGCTGATCGCGGTGGGCGTCGGCGTCGCGTGCACGGCGGTGGAGACCGCGTCGTGGAAACCCTGGTCGGTGTTCGGCGCGAAGTAGACGAGCTGGGTCGCGCCGGGCGCGAGCGCGCCGGCGACCTCGATGTCCAGCATCACCTCGCCGTCGGCTCCGCTGGGATCGCCGGTCGGGGCGTTCTTGCCGCCGTCCACCTCGACCGCGCTGACCTGTGGCGCCGGGAGGTTCAGACCGCTGAAGTAGGTGCTGATGTCCGCGGTGGTGAACCCGCCGCCCAACTCGATGATCGCCAGCGTCTGGCCGGTGCCGTCGGTGCCGGACGGGAAGGCGTAGAGCGAGCCCAGCTGGTCGGGCGTGAACGACTGCGTGGCCGCGGGGTCCGCGGCCAGCCGGAACTTCGCGCGGGACTGGGGGCGCTGGTCCAGACCGAGCACGGCGAGCACGACGCCGTCGAGCTCCGCGGGAATCCGCAGTTCGCCACTGCGGGCCCGGTAGCCACCGGCGCGATCGGCGCCGCGGACCATGGTGAGTTCGGTACCGAACACCGCGCTCAGGGTTCGAGCCGGACCGCTGACCGTGACGCGGCGCGATCCGGGATGGACGTCGGTGACCGTCAGCCCCGCGGCGGTGAACACCCGGCGCACCAGGTGCACGTCCTCGCCGGACGCGCCGTAGGAATCGGCGAGCTGCTGCGGGGTAACGGTTTCCGGTCCCGACACCAGCGCCTGGTCCAGTTCGGCGCGGCGGCGCAGCACGACGGTCACCGCGATGACGGCGGCCGCGTCGACCGGACCGAGAAGCTCGGCACCGGCCGCTTCGGGACGGACACTTCCGGAAAGGGAAACCCACTCACGTTCGGTCACCCGGGGCATCATGGCGCATCCACCCACCGCTCGCCAACCCCGGGCACGAACAAAACGGCGACCGGCCGCTGGAGGCGTCCACTTCGTCCTGATCGCGGGCAGGGTCCTCTTGTCCCCGCGATGCCGGGAACAAGACGCGGTCACCTCATGATCCGGCGCCGAAAGCCGCGACGCCCGCCTCGGCGACCGCGACGTCCTGCGGCACGGTGCCCGCGCTCACGCCGATCGCGCCGACGACCACGCCGGCGGCCGCCACCAGCGGGATGCCGCCGCCGAAGATCACCAGACCGCCGTTGGTGACCTCGATCCCGAACAACGGCGCGCCGGGTTCGGCGGCCTCGCCGAGGTCCGCGGTGGTCATCTTCATCAACGCGGCGGTGCGGGCCTTGGCGATCGCGATGTCGATGCTGCCGAGGATGGCCCCGTCCTGCCGGGCGAAGGCCAGCAGGTGCCCGCCGTCGTCCACCACCGCGACGTTCATCGGCTGGTCGATCTCCTTCGCCTTGTCCAGCGCGGATTCCAGCACGCGCTGGGCATCGGCCAGGGGCAGCCGGGACACGGATATATCAGACAGATCGGCCATGTCGGTCTCCTTCGGACGGTAGCGGTACAACGGGTTTGAACGGGATGCCGGTGACCAGACGGGCCGCGTTGTGCCCGAGCACGCGAGCCTGGGCCGCGGTGCCCGACACGGCGGCGGATTCCGGCGGCAGCTTGGCGTGGTGCACGCAGACGGTTCCCGTCGTGTCGACGCCGACCCCGACATCGAGCGCGGAGGACCGCGCGGCGGCATGCGCCAGCGTGATCGCCGGTCCGGCCTCGTCGGTGGTGGCGACGCCGACCGGCACGCCCTCTTCCTCCAGTCCGGCCAGGATTTCCCGCACGAGCGGCGAATCCACCACCGCCGCGGGGCACAGCACGACCACGGTGGGCCGCTCCCGTGGCGCACGGGCGGCCCGCCGGTCCTTCACCGGGATGCCGGGCACGACTCGGCTTCCGGATCGCCGGTCCCGCCGCGGGCCGTGCGCGCGTGGTTGGCCACCAGACCGGTGGCGACCGCGTTGCGCGGCCCCTGCGTCCCGCGCACGTTTCCGGTGCCGCAGACGACCCCGTACTCGGCGAGGCTGTCGGCGATCAGGTTCGGGATCTCGAAGTCCAGCGCGGAACCGCCCAGCACCACCACGAAGTCGATCCCGCGCAGGTTGCCGCCCGGCACGACCTGTTCCAGGGCACGCACGGCGTTGACCACGAACACCTTGCGCTTGGCCTCCCGGCGCACCTGCCGGATCCGGTCCATGCCGTGCCGGCTGGGGATCGGCTGCGGGCCGCCGTCGGTGAGCACCACGACCCGGGCGAAGGTGTCGGCGGGCAGCGGTGTGTCGAAGAACCGCACGGTGCCGTCCTCCAGGCGGAGGTGGAAGAAGCTTTCGGCCTTGGCCAGCGGGAACTTCTTGATCTCCTCGGCCAGCTCCAGGTTGTCCAGTCCCAGTTCGGCGTCGATGAGTTTGGTGACCAGATCACCCGCGCCCGCCAGGTGCACCGACACCACGTCGCCCTCCGCCGTGGCCACGGCCGCGTCGGTCGAACCACCGCCCAGGTCCAGGATCGCCACCGGCCGGCCGGTGCCCGGTGTGGTCAGCGCGCCGAGCACGGCCATCTCCGCCTCCACCCCGCCGATGCGCACGGCGACGCCGAGCGCCTCCCGCAGGCCCTCGGCCAGCAGTTCCATCGGTCCCTTGCTGGTGCGCACCATCGCGGCCAGCGCCACCGCGTTCTCCAGGGCGAACTCACCGGCCAGCCCGCCGGTCACCCGCTGCGGCACGAAGGTGTCCACGGCCAGCACGTCGCGGATCCGGATCTCCGCCAGCGGCGTGCCGGTCAGATCGGACATCCCGTCGCGGACCCGGGACAGCATGCCGCCGACGTGGGTGCCCGGCTCGCCGGCCGCGTCGGCCAGCGGCGCCACCCGCCGCGCGGTGGCCATGATCTCCGCGGCGCCCGCGTCCACGTCGACCGACCGGCTGGCCTGCTCGCCCAGCAGGGTCAGCCTGCCGGCGGGAATCCGCCGGTCGGTGATGTCCCCGGCGGGGGTGCGCACCACCACCGCCGAGCGGTTGCCGACCAGTGCCCTGGCCACCGGCGCGATCATCCGGGTCTGCTCGGCGTCGAGCCCGAAGACCGTGGCGATGCCGTAGGAGTTGGCCAGCGTGCGGATGGTGCGGCCGTGCTCGGCGACCTCGACCGCGGCGAGCATGCCCAGCGGCACCTTCCGCACCAGGGTGACCTCGTCGACGATCGGGATCGGCCGGTCCAGCCGGTTGGCGATCAGCGTGGCGTCGTCGGCCTGGACGACGGCCCCGGTGACCTCGACGCCGCGCGCGGTGGCCGCGTTGATCGCCGCCGCCGCGTCCTCGAAGTCGATCGTCTCGTCGATCACGCAGATCACCGGCTGTCCCGGCGCACGGCCGGGCAGGTCCGCCAGGCGCACCACGGTGCCGACGCCCAGTCCGATCCCGCCGGGCGTGCGCGGGTTGTGCCCGATCATGGTGGACTCGGTGATGATCGTCTCGGTGATGGTCTCCATGGCCAGGCCACTGATCACCGGGGTCGCCTCGTTGACCAGCACGAGCGAGAGATCGGCCGGCGAGGCGCCCGCCGCGGCCAGCGCCTGGCGGAGGACGCCGAGCACGCCCACCACGTTCACGGTGGTGCCCTTGACCCCCGAGGTACGGCCCAGCGCCTGGGTCAGGTACCGCACCTCGCCGTCGGCACCGATCTCCGCGGCGCACGCCTCCGTCGTCGAATTGCCGATGTCGACTCCGGCCACCAGGGTCATCGCGCCG
>DASSAD010000152.1:0-48536 GCA_035685725.1 Amycolatopsis sp.
CTGAGCGAGACAGGACAGCGCGGAGACGTCCCGCGTCGGGTCTCGCTCAGCCGCCGGCACTGGGGCGGTTCGTGGCCGGAATCACAGGCGCCACCACCACTTGACGGCCGGAATGTCCGGTGGTCCGGTGTCCTTGCCCGGGGGAATTCCGGTGATCACCAGGCCCAGTCTCGACCGTGGCGACGGCCGGTCGCGCGCTCCGGTGTAGCGCGGCGCGGTGTCCATCCAGTCGAGGCTGCCTCGCAGGTAATGGTTCAGACCTCGCAGGTAACCATGGAGGTCGGAACCGGCGTTGCGGGCAAGGCCGTTTCGCAGGCCCAGGAAGCGGATCATCGCGGAGTCACGGATGGCCTTCGCCGCGGTAAGCGCTTCCCGGACCGGGCGGTCGTGCCGCGCGGCAAGCAGGTCGACGATGTTCTGTCCTGGGACACGGTTTCCTGTGACGTGACCCACAATGTCGTTGTCGCAGCTGACAATGAAGCCCGCGGCGGTCGTGAGCGCCCGCACCGACGCGGCCCATCGCTGCTCGCCCGGCAGCGTGACGCCGCTGCCGATTTCGATCCAGGCGGCGAACAGGCGGGTGCCCCGCGTGGCGGTTCGCATCGCCGCGAAGTCGTCCAGCGTGGGGACGGATCCCCGTTCGGTGTGCGTGGTCTGCCAGGTGAGGGCGAGCAGCCAGTCGCGTACGCCCTCGGCCAATCGGCGGAACTGGACGGCCGTAGCGACGTCGCGGGTACGGTCGATGAGATCGGCCAATGCCGATTCCAGTGGTGTCGCGTCCGGTCGGCGGTAGCCCGGTTCGTCCAGTGCGCGGAAGATCCGCACGGTGAAGTCCGCTATGTCCGCCGCGGACCTGGGCTTCGTGATGTCGTCTCGGCCGTCGCTCAGCGCGAAAGACCAGTAGTTCCAGGCACTGAACAGCCAGACCAGGTCGTCGCGGCCGGCTGGGAGGACGCGGCAGGCCAGTTCCGCGCTGTGGGTGGCGACACCGCGGGCGCGATCGCCGGGGGTGCGATACAAACCGATCGAGTCCGCCCAGGCGAGGGCGCGGTGCCGGATCCACTCGACGCGGGGGTGCAGGGCTGGTGCGATCGGGCAGTAGAACGGCGGCAGCCCGGTTCTCACCGCGCGAGGTCCGGCAGTGCCGGATTTTCCGTGCTGTGATCGGGTTTGCGGCGCGGTGCGACTGCTCGGCAAAAGGGTCGGCCCATGTTTGTTTAGTGTGCGGGCGCCCCGAACCTCCCGGAAGGGCCGAACAGGTAGGAACGTCGCACGATCGTGGGAAGCGACTATCATCCTAGAGCAACATAATTCGTACATTCAGGTGGCGCGGTGTCGCTGCGTGCCTGCGGCGTCACGGCCTGCTTGGGGCTGGGCGATAAATCGCGCACCTTCGCGCCTTGGCGCACACTGCCGCGCCCTTGCGGCGGGCTTCGGTACCTGTTGCAGAAAGCGCTTACCCGACTCCGTTCCGTGCCCGACAGCAGGTGGTCGCCGACCTCCGACTTGTCCACAATCGCCACATATGCCCAAAATCGTCGTGCGGAGCACCCCCGCCAGGTCACCCGGTCCCGCCCACCACACGACTGTCTCTTGTAGACCCACCGGCCGGAACCCCCGCCCACCACCGGCCGTGTCCCCTTCTCCGGTCGCCGAACTCGCCCTTCCGGTCGCCGAACTCGCTCTTCCTGTCGCCGAGTTCGCTCTTCCTGTCGCCGAGTTCGCCCTTCCGGTCGCCGAGTTCGCCGATCCGGTTGCCGAACTCGCACTGGCATGACCATCCACATCAGACAGACGTCGCTGTTCGCTCCCAAGGAGCGGGGCCCGGCGCAGGGCGGGAGTGTTTGGCGACAGGAAGGGAGGACACGGCGGCGGGAAGGGGGGACACGGCGACAGGAAGGGGGGACACGGCGGCGGGAAGGGGGGACACGGCGGCGGGAAGGGGGACCCGGCGGCGGGAAGGGGGACACGGGCGGGGCGGTTCGGGTGTGCCGAAGGCGCCCGCCCGCGTGGGTGAATTGTGGTGGTGCGGGATGGCGCGTGGGGCTTACTTCGGGGTGATCGGTTCGTCGAAGATCGCCGTCGGGATGGCCAGCGTGCAGCAGGCGTTGGGCACGTCCACGATTCCGCTGATCCGTCCCTCGATCGGCGCGCAGGACAGCAGCAAGTACGCCTGCTCCCCGGTGAAGCCGAACTTCTCCAGATAGGCGATGGCGTTCAGGCATGCATTGCGGTAGGCGAGGTTGGTGTCGAGATAATGCTGCTCGCCGTTCTCGTCGACCGAAATCCCTTCGAAAACAAGGTACTCGCTGTATCGTGGTTCGACCGGGCCGGGCTTGAAAATCGGGTTGGAGATCGCGTACCGCTCTACGCCGCCCTTGATGACCTCCGCCTTGAGGTCGATCCATCCGGCCATCTCGATCGCGCCGCAGAACGAGATTTCCCCGTCACCCTGGGAAAAGTGCAGGTCGCCGACAGAGAGGTTGCCGCCGGGCACATACACCGGCAGGTAGAGCCGCGAGCCCCGGGAAAGGTTCTTGATGTCGCAGTTCCCGCCGTGCTCGCGCGGCGGGACGGTCCGCGCGCCTTCCGCGGCGATCCTCGCGTAGTCGGTCGAACCGGCGGAGATCTGGCCCAGCAGAGCGTTTTCCGCGAGCGGCGGGTGGGCCAGCGGCGGCACCCGGCCCGCGTCGGTGTCGATCAAGGCCTGTTCGCGGGCGTTCCAGTTGGCCAGCAGTTCGGGCGAAGGGGCGCAGCCGATCAGTCCGGGGTGGGTGAGTCCGGCGAAGCGCACCCCGGGGACATGCCGGGATGTCGCGTAGATCCCGGAAAAGTCCCAGATCGCCTTGTCCGCGTTGGGGTAGACGTCGGTGAGGAACCCGCCGCCGTTCTCCCGCGCGAAGATTCCGGTGAAACCCCATTCCATGTCGGGAAGCGCGCCGATGTCGAGAATGTCGACCACCAGCAGGTCGCCGGGTTCGGCTCCGCGCACCGCGACCGGACCGCTGAGGACGTGGGCCACCGAAAGGTCCGCGTCGCGCACGTCACTGGGATCGTCGTTGTTCTTGACCTGACCGTCGAGCCAGTCGAGACATTCCAGCCGGAACACTTCGCCCGGTTCCACGGTGCCGATGGCCGGGATCTCCGGATGCCACCGGTTGTGTCCCGGCACGGCCTGGTCGAATCGTGAAACCGACAGGTCGACGGGAGCGAGGATCTTGGGCACTGCGTACTCCAATCACGGTATGACGGGAATTCCCAGGTTGACCGGTTGTTTTTTGCAGGCGTCGTGGCACGAGCTTTCGAGGCTACAACACAGCGAGCACACCGGCCCACTGTGAAACGGGCACGAGGCGATGTCGGGCCGTTCGAAGGTGTCCGCGCAGACCTTGCATTCGGACGTCGCGCCGGACAGCTTCCCGTCGACGAAAAGCGGTTCCTCCTGCTCGTCCCGGCGGGCGATGTAATACTTTCCCTTGGTCACCAGCGCGACGATCGGGGACAGCACGAAAGCGAGCACGATCGCGATGAACGGCGAAAACGCCTGCGCGGTGGGGCCGAAGACGTCGAAGAACGCCAGGATCGACACGACCGAGGCGACGAGCATCGAGCCGAAGCCGACCGGGTTGAAGTTGTACAGGTGTGCCCGCTTGAACTCGATGTAGGACGGGCTCAGCCCCAGTGGTTTGTTGACCACGAGGTCGGCGGTGACCGCGCCGATCCAGGCGATGGCGACGTTCGAGTAGAACCCGAGCACGGTGTTGAGGAAGCCGAACACGCCGAATTCCATCAGTGCCAGCGAGATCCCGACGTTGAAGAAGATCCAGACCACGCGGCCGGGGTGTTTGTGCAGCAGCCGGGAGAAGAAGTTGGACCAGGAAAGCGAACCGGAGTAGGCGTTCGTGACGTTGATCTTCACCTGCGACAGGATCACGAAGAAGGTGGCGATGACCAGCGCCAGCCAGGGTGGCATGAAGGTCTTGAACCCGGCCAGGAACTGTTCGATCGGTTCGCCGGCTCGTACCAGGCCGACCTCGTCGGCCACGTAGAAGGCCAGGAACGCGCCGCCGAGTTGCTTGAAAGCGCCGAGGATCACCCAGCCGGGGCCGGCGGTGAGCACCGCGGCCCACCAGCGTCGCTTGTTGTCGGCGGTTTTGTCCGGCATGAACCGCAGGTAGTCCACCTGCTCGCCGATCTGCGCGATGAGCGAGAGCGCGACACCGGCGCCGAGTCCGACGCCCACCAGGCTGATCGAGGACCCGGTGGTCGAGTTGCCGGCGAACGAGGTCCATTCGGCGTACTTCCCGGGCGCGATGAACGCGATGGCCACGAACGGCGCGAACATCAGCGCCAGCCACACCGGCTGGGTCCACACCTGTACCTTCGACAGCGCCGTCATGCCGAAGATGACCAGCGGGATGACCAGCAGCGAGGCGATGAGATACCCGATGGGCAGGGGAATATGCAGGCCCAGCTCGAAGGCCTGCGCCATGATCGAGCCTTCCAGCGCGAAGAAGATGAACGTGAAGCTCGCGTAGATGAGCGAGGTCAGCGTCGAGCCGAGATAGCCGAAGCCCGCGCCGCGGGTGAGCAGGTCCATGTCGATGGCGTATTTGGCCGAATAGTAGGAAATCGGCACGCCGGTCAGGAAGATGATGACCGCCGCGACGAGGATCGCCGTGACCGCGCTGGCGAAGCCGTGCGTGATCGCGATCGAGCCGCCGATCGCGAAGTCGGCCAGGTAGGCGATGCCGCCGAGCGCGGTGGTCGCCACGACGTACGGCGTCCATTTGCGGAAGGAGCGCGGCGCGTACCGCAGCGAGTAGTCCTCGAGCGTGCTGTTTCTGGTCCAGCGGTTGTAGGTCCGGCCGGAGCCCTCGGCCGGCCCGGCCACGCGAGTATCGACTGCTTCGGACATCGGTGCACCTCGTGCTGTCGTGGGAGAAAACACTCCGCTCGCCGTTGAGCCGAAAAGTTGAACCAGGCCAAAGTAGTTTCCTAGGAAACTAAGTCCCGGTGCCGTGAAGTGTCAACGCGAGCCGTGTTAAAGCTGCGTGACAACGCTGAATTCCAACGCGTCCGCTTCGGCCAGATATATTCGTTGCGACACATGGCCGTCCCGCAGCCGTAACCGGCCGCGGGGTCCCTCGTAACAGACCTCGTCGGCGATCGCGGCGACCGCACCCACCTCCGCCGACCCCGCGCGGGTGAGCAAAGCGGCAAGGAGCCGGACTCCCTCGTAACACGATTCGCCGAGGTTTCCCACAGCCGGCGCGGTCACGCCGAACCTGCGCGCGTACCGGCCCGCGAATTCCAGGTTTTCCGCCGTCACCAGGGTTTCGAAGTACCCGGACGCGGCGAACAGGCGTCGCGTGCCCGAAACACCCGTTGCCAGCAGCATGTTCTCGTCCATCAGGGTGGTCAGGCGGCGGCATTCGCGGTCCAGCCCGGACGCGGCGAACGCCCGGTTGAACCGCACCGCGTCGTTGCCGACCAGCAGCATCAGCACCGCGTCGGGTTCGTGGCGGGCGATCTCGCGTAGCACCGGGCCGAAATCCTCGGTGTCCAGCGGGACATACCGTTCGCCGTCGATCCGGCCGCCGAGCGCGCGGACGTAGCTCCGGGCCTGGCGGGCGGTCTGGCGTGGCCACACATAGTCGTTGCCCACCACGAACCAGCGCCGTGCGCCGAGTTCCCGGGCGAACAGGCTCATCCCGGGAAACAGCTGCGCCGAGGGAGTCTCGCCGGTCACGAACACACCCGGGGCGCGCTCGCCACCCTCATACAGCGCCGTATACACGTATGGCACGCGCCCCGCGATACTGCGGACGAGTTCCTGTCGTACGGCGGAGGTGTGCCAGCCGATGACCGCGCTGACCGCGCCCGTCGAAACCAAAGCGCCGACCTCCGCGGCCACGCCCGCCGGCGCGCCGCCCCCGTCGACCGGGACCAGGGTCAGCTCCCGGCCGAGTACCCCGCCCGCGGTGTTGAGTTCGTCGACGGCGAGCTGCGCGCACAGTTCGCACGACGGGCCGAAGACGCCGCCCGGTCCGTGCAGCGGGAACACCAGGGCGATCGCGAGCGCCGTCCCAAGCACTGGGCCCCTTCGAGCTGGTTAACTTGGTAGCCCAGCACGGTAAACCGAGGAGGACAGTCAGGCAATGCACGACCGTCACCGGACTCGCAGCCTGACCCAGCTGGTCAGCCACGTCGAGCACCGGCTGACCGCGCGGCTGCGCCGGGCGCTGGCGCCGGAAGGCTGCTCGGTCGAGGAATGGCGGGTGCTGGACCTCCTTTCCGACGCCGAGGGGCACACCATGACCGAGCTGGCCGAGGCCGCACTGCTCCTCGCGCCGACCCTGACCAAGCTCGTCGACCGGCTCGTCTCGCACAACCTCGTCTTCCGCCGTGCCGACGCGGAGGACCGCCGTCGCGTGCGCGTCTACCTCACGCCGCGCGGCCGGGACCGCCACCGCAGGCTGGGTCGCCTCGTCGCCGCCAGTGAGGCCGGACTGCCCGAAGCCAGCGGGCTTGCCGAGGGGCTGGAGGAGCTGTCGGAAATCTTGGACGGCCGGACCCGGCTCACCTTCTGAAGATCGTCGATCGGTCACGCTCTCGTTCGGCCGCACGGCATTTCGGGGTGGTACGGCCATTCCCGGCAAAGCGGGTTTCCGCGTGACGGTAAGGCTCACCCCCGGGTTCCGCGCACTATGCTGGGGAAGGTGACCGGGACCGAGGCGACGGTATCGCCGCGCAACGCCTTCCGTGAGCATCAGTGGCGTGAGGCTCACGAGCGTTATCTCGACTGCGCCCGCAAGGTTTTCGACAGCCTCGGCTACCACGCCGCGACCGTCGGGGACATCGTCGAGGCCGCCAACGGCAGCCGGGCCACCTTCTACGCGCATTTCCGGGACAAGGCCGACATCGCGGCCTGCCTGTTCGAGCGGGCACTGCCCGCGGGCGCCGAGATCTACCGCCGTGCGGCGGAGTTCCCGGAGCCGACCCGGGAGAGCGTGCGCGCGTGGCTCGACGAGCACGTGCTCGAGTTCTGGGCCCGCTACGGCGTCGAGGTCAAGGTGATCAACGACGCGATGGCCGCCGACCCCGCCGTCGCCGCGCGGCACTACCAGTGGGGCATCGAAGCCGTGCGCGCGCTCGGCCCCTACCTGGCGAAATGGACCGGCGTGCACGAGAAGGCGGGACTGACGCGAGCCCTGCTGCTGGTGCTCCAGCTGGAGCGGCTGTGCTACTACTGGCTCGTTCGCGGTGTCGAACACGACCGCGACATGGTGCTCGATATCCTCGCGGACCTATGGTTCCGGGAACTGGAATTGCTCCGCGCGGGCCCGTGATCGTGCTCGACGGTGGTCTGGCCACCGAACTCGAGGCACGCGGGTACGACCTGTCGGACGAACTGTGGTCGGCGCGGCTGCTCGCCGACGACCCCGAGGAGATCATCTCGACGCACGAGACGTTCTTCCGCGCCGGGGCAGAGGTCGCCACGACCGCCAGCTATCAGGCGAGCTTCGAGGGGTTCGCGGCGCGGGGGATCGGGCCGCGCGCGGCCGCCACCTTGCTGCGGCGCAGCGTCGACCTGGCCAAGGCCGCACGGGAACGGGTGGGCGGGCGGCGCTGGGTCGCGGCGTCGGCCGGGCCCTACGGTGCGATGCTCGCCGACGGCTCGGAATACCGGGGCCGATACGGCCTGAGCGTCGCCGAGCTGGTCGAGTTCCACCGGCCGCGCCTGGAAGCCCTGGCCGCCGCCGGGCCCGACCTGCTCGCGCTGGAGACCGTGCCGGACGTCGACGAAGCCGTCGCGCTGCTGGCCGCGATCGAGGGCCTCGGCGTCCCGGCGTGGCTGTCGTACACCATTTCGGGGAACCGCACCCGCGCCGGGCAACCCCTCGACGAGGCCTTTTCGGTCGCGGCCGAACACGAGCAACTGGTGGCCGTGGGCGTCAACTGCTGCGATCCCGACGACGTCGAACCGGCGATCACCCTGGCCCGCCGGACCACGCGCAAATCCGTGATCGTCTATCCGAACAGCGGTGAGGGCTGGGATGCGGACCGCCACTCCTGGACCGGTTCGTCACGGCTCACCCCCCGGCTCGTGGAACGCTGGATCAGGGCCGGTGCGGACCTCATCGGCGGCTGCTGCCGGGTCGGCCCGGCCGACATCGCCATGATCCGCGCCACCGCGGCCGGATACGCGGCGAGCCGCCGCTGACTGGCCGCGTCTCGTCGCGGGCCCGACCTGTCAAGGGCCGGACCGGGCTTTCGGGTCACTCGATCGGTTGCTGACAGTTACCGTCGAGGCCCCGCTGTCAAGACGGCATTTGTCGGGTTTCCGGCCACCGCTGGGCGAAAACCGCCAGGAAGATCCAATGCTTCCCGGTGCACCCCCGCGCGACCTGCCGCAGTAGAATCGGCAAAACGCTCTACAGGTTGTCACGGGGACTGGGAAGCGGCCGGTAACGAGGAGGCGGACAGGCGGTGGTATCGCCGGTTCAGGGGCACGGCCAGCCTGGTGCTCATCCGAACATCGCGTGGATACACGATTTCTGGCTCGGCGGCACGCACCATGACAAGGCCGATATCGACTACGCCGGTAAGATCGAACTCTGTGCCCCGCATATTCCGTATCTGGTGCGAGCGTCCCGGGCATTGTGCGGTCGAATGGTGCGATACCTGCTCGACCAGGGCGTCCGCCAGTTCGTCGATCTCGGGTCCGGGATCCCGACAATGGGCCATGTGCATGAAGTGGCCGGTGCCGTCGACCCGGACAGTCGAGTGGTCTACGTCGATGTCGACCCCGCCGTGGCGGCCGTGGGCCGGGCGCTTGTCAGTGAGCGGGAAAGCGTCGCCTACGTCGAGGCCGACATCCGGGATCCCCAGCGGATTCTGTCTGCCCCTGAATTCCGCGACACCATCGATCTGGCGGAGCCGGTCGGTCTGTTCGTCATCGAGACGTTGACCTATCTTCCGGACTCGGACGATCCGGCAGATCTGGTCCGCCTTTTCACCGAGGCGACGGTCTCCGGCAGCTACCTGGGCCTCACGCACTATGGCGAGAGCGCCGAACTGCGCGCGGGACTTGCCTTGTTCGACCGCATGTTCGGGGCCCCACCCGTGGTGACCTTGCGGGATCGCGAGCAGCTCGGGGGCTTCTTCGCCGACTTGCTGCTGGTCGATCCCGGTGTCGTGCCGGTGCCGCTGTGGCGGCCGACGACGGAGAGCGAGACCGGCCGGAACCCGGAACTGGCCCCTATGTACACCGGTCTTGCTCGTAAACGCTAGCCGACGAACAGCGATGGTCAGCAGTATTTGTTCGCCTGCGCCAAGATACGCACGGCGGACGTGGTCTTCTCGCGAGTTTCCCGCCAACGGCCGCACGAGCCGTCTGCCTGCGTCTCGACGACTCAGGGCACGGTCTTGCGCACAGCGGCGATTCGTCGGTCGCTTTCGAGCTGACAAACGATGGCAGCACATGGGCGTTGGTCGTGACCGAAGGCGTGCGTTCCTCGGGATAGGTGACGAAATGGTCGTCGCTCTGCTGGACCCACGGGATGTCGAGCGGACATGGCGTGCCCAGGACGGCGAGCCCTTGCGGCGTGGTGCGCCTGGACCAGCTCCAGGTATCGCGCGCCCGGCTGGTTCCCCGCGATGCCTTCGTCGACGAGCTACGGGACCATGGCGGAGAATTGACCACAGGAGTCAGCCGACATGTCGGCGAGAACGCGCACGCCTGCGACGGCAGCTGGGTCCAGCATCGGTGTCCCGCCGATAATGATCAGCGCGGCGAGAAAGATCAGGAACCCGAAAGTATCCTGGCGGCCTGATCGGCGAGGCGCCGTTTCGTGCGTATGGCCGAGCAGTGTCGTTCGGTCGGCGGCACTGGGCCGGGCGGGGTTCGCGGGATGAAATCATTGCCCGGTTACGTTCACTCTCCAAGCAGACTGTACGGAAAGGCAGCAGGAGGCTAAGGTGTTCGATCCCCAGGATCTCTACGAGGTGGACTCCGCGCTGCCCGAGCCCAGTGGTGCCGTGTTGCTGCACCAGCTGAACGGTTTCATCGACGCGGGACTGGCCGGGCAGGTCGTCACGGAGCATCTGCTGGACCACCGCGACCACCAGGTCGTCGCCCGGTTCGATGTGGACCGGCTGGTCGACTACCGCGCCCGGCGGCCGATGATGACCTTCGAAGCCGATCACTGGGCGGGTTACGACGCTCCTGAACTGGCGGTGCGGCTGTTCCATGACGACGCGGGCAGCCCGTTTCTGCTGCTCACCGGGCCGGAGCCGGATCGTGAGTGGGAGCGCTACGCCACGGCGGTGCGGAGCCTGGTCGAGCGCTGGGACATCCGCATGACCGTGTCGTTCCACGGCATTCCGATGGGCGCGCCGCACACCCGCCCGCTCGGCGTCACAGCGCACGCGACACGGGCTGAGCTGATCGGAGAGTTCGAGCCGGTGCTGAACCGGCTTCAGGTGCCGGGCTCGGCCGTCTCGCTGGTGGAACTGCGTCTGGGCGAGGAAGGTTACGACGCGGCCGGCTTCGCCGCACACGTGCCCCACTACCTGGCACAGTCGCGGTATCCGGCGGCGGGGCTGACGCTGCTGGGCTCGATCGCGCGGATCACCGGACTCGCGATCCCGGACGGCGCGCTGCGGGAGGCCGCTCGGCGCACGGACGAGGAGATCGCCCGCCAGGTCGCGGAGTCGGACGAGGTGGCTGAGGTGGTGCGTGCGCTGGAGCGCCAGTACGACACGTTCGTCGAGGCGATGGACCGCAAGAACCTGCTCGCCGAGGAAGAGCCCGTGCCCACGGCGGAGGAACTCGGCGCGGAGTTCGAGCGCTTTCTCGCGGAGCGGGAGCGCGGCGACTGACCTTCCGGGACCGCCCACGGGGCGCCGCCGCTTGTGCGCATTCGGAAACTCGGCGACCGGACGGGGGGACTCGGCGTCGGGACCGGGGGACTCGGCGTCGGGACCGGGGGACTCGGCGACGGGACCGGGGGACTCGGCGACCGGACGGGAGGACTCGGCGACCGGACGGGGGGACTCGGCGACCGGACGGGGGGACTCGGCGACCGGACCGGAGAGTTCAGCCGAGGGAGGTGCGGAGGGTGGTGACGCGGTCGGCGGCGGCGGTGAAGTCGGCCTGGTCGAGCCGGCCGGACTGGAGGGCGGCGGTCAGTGCCGTCGCGGCGTCGTCGCCCTCGGTGGGGTCCTGGTCCGAGCACAGGATCAGGTCCATCCCGGCCGTCGCGGCGGCCACCGCGCGCTGCCCGGTCGTGCCGAACGCGTCCAGTGACTTGGCCTCCAGCGCGTCCGTGATCGTCACCCCGGTGAAGCCGAGCCGCTGCCGCAGTTCCTGTCGCACCACCGTGGCGGACAGTCCGGCGGGGTTGGCGGCGTCGAAGGCCGGGTAGATCGCCCAGGACACCATGACCAGCTTCACCCCGGCCGCGATCGCGGGCGGGTACGGTGCCTCGTCGACCGAGCGCAGGGTGGACAGCGGCGTGTTCAGCGTGACCGGTTCGAGGTCGGTGTTCTCGTCGGTGGTGGCCGAGCCGAGGCCGGGGAAGTGCTTGGCGGTCGCGGCGACCCCGGCCCGCTGCTGGGCGGTGATGAAGTCGCGGCCCAGGTCCGACACGACGGCCGGATCTGTGCTGTAGGAGCGGCCGTACTGGTCGTCGAAGTCTCCTGGCGCCCGGTAGACGTCGAGCACCGGCGCGAGGTTGACGTTCATCCCGACACCGGCCAGGTTCTGCCCGGCGCCGGTGCCGGCCTGGGTCGCGGCGGAGGCGGGGTCGCTGGACTGGCCGATCTGCTTCTCCGACATCGTCGGTTCACCCGGCAGGCGCCGGACCTGCCCGCCTTCCTGGTCGGTCATCAGCAACAGCGGGGCCCTGACCGGGCTCGCCGCGTTGGCCCGCTCGAGTTGCCCGATCGCGGAAGCGATCTGTGTCCTGCTGGCTATGTTGCCGGAGAAGAAGACCACGCCGGCGGCCTCGCCCGCGCTGATCCGGTCCAGCAGGCTTTGCGGCGGGGTGAGCCCGGAGTAGGAGTAGATCACCCGTTCCCCGGCCAGCTGGCGCTGCGTCAGCTCGGCGACGTGCGGGGTGCCGACCAGAGTGCAGGCCGCGGTCAGCAGGGTCACCGCGCAGGTGCGCGCTATCTTTCTCATTTGACCCCAAGGGTGGACGGCTGAGGGTGTCACACTACTCCGGCGGGCGCGGCCCGCAAACCAGCTGGTTCGAACCAATACCGGCCGGCCTCGGCGCCCGGTGCGTGTGGCGGCCAGGAACCGGCGGATCCGGTGCGGGCGAAGGAAAGCCAGGCCTGCCGGACCGAGTGGCCCAGCTCGTCGACGGCGTCCCAGTCCGCGCCGCGCAGCATCGGGGCCCGGGACCAGGCCTCCCGGTCGCCGAGCAGGAACGGCAGTTCGATGCAGTGGCAGGCGCCGTAGCCGGAGCCGGAGGCCGCCCAGTCGAATCGGTAGGTGAACACCTTGCGACCCGCGGTGGCCAGCAGGTTCGCGAACTTCATCGACGGCGACGCGAAGACCCGGCGGGTGGCGGCCCGCTTGAACGCGGCGAGCCCGCGGCTGCCCAGGATGGGAATGCGTTCGATCGGTGCGGTCGCGGGATTCCGGTTCAGAAAACTGTTCATTTCCGAACGGGTCACCCCGATCATCACGTCGACCTCCGGCAGGGTCGCGTCGACCAGCCAGCGGCGGAGATCCGGGAGCGGTTCGGTTTCGGCCGTCGGGCAGAACGGCGGCGCCACCAGCCCACCGGGGCCCGACGCGCGGACGATGGTCGACGCCTGGGCGGCGAGAATCTCTTCCGTGGTGGCCTGCCGCGGGTCGGTGTCGAGCGCGGTCGTGAAATGGCCGGCGATCTTCCTCGCCCTGGCCGGGGTGGCGAGTTTCAGGCCGAGCGGGGTGCTCTGCAGGATCGCCCGCCGGAACAGGCCGCGCGTCGCGGGCATCGCGAGCAGGCAGACGAGCGAGTGCGCACCGGCCGACTGGCCGAACACGGTGACCTGGTCGGGGTCGCCGCCGAAGGCCGCGATGTTCTCCCTGATCCACCGCAGCGCGGCCAACTGGTCCAGCAGGCCGAGGTTGCCCGGGGAGAGCCCGGGAGCCCGCAGGTAGCCCAGCGCGCCGAGCCGGTAGTTGAGGCCGACGAAGACGACGTTGCCTTCCGCGGCCAGCCGCCGCCCGTCGTAGAAGCCGAACGAGGACGCGCCGGTCAGGTAGGCGCCGCCGTGCAGCCACACCAGCACCGGGCGCCGCTGCGCGGAGGGCTCGTCCGGCCGGTTCGGGGTGATGACGGTGAGGTTCAGGCAGTCCTCGTCCTGGACGAGACCGTCCTGCGGCGGGCCCATGACCGCTTCGGGGCGGACCGCGGGCTGGGGGCTGATCGGCCCGTGCCGGGTGGCGTCGCGGACGCCCGTCCACGGCTGGACGGGTTCCGGAGCGGCGAACCGGTCGGCGCGGGCGTAGGGGATGCCGCGGAAGACGGTCAACCCGTCGGCGCCCACTTCACCGCGGAGCCGCCCCGCCGCGACCACTGCCTCTCCGGACCGTGCGCCCCCCACCGAATCCACGGAATCCGCCGCGCTCACTTCGTCTGTCGCCTCTCCTCGTCCCGGCATCGCGGCACAACTCTAGGTGGCCGGTGTCGAACCGGTGGTGAGGGTCCACGGTGTGGGTGCACCCCGAGGCGGCGCTGGCGCGGTGACCACGAACGTTCACCAGGTCGGGGACGTACCGGGCAGGATGCTAGCCGGTGGGCGCGCCGCGCAGCCGCCGTTGCACGCGTGCCGCGGCCTCCACCACGGCGGGTGCCACCGCGGCCAGTTCGGGGCCGGTGCCAAGACGGGACAGCGGGGCGGCGACGACCACGGCGGCCCGGGGTTCGCCGGTGCCGGACCGGATCGCCGCGCCGACCGCCCCGATCCCGGGGTCGCCTTCCCCCAGATTGACCGCCCAGCCCCGACGCCGCACCCGCGCCAGTTCGGCGGCCAGCGCCGTCCAGGTGCGGATCGAGCGCTCGCCGACGCCTTCCAGGCGCTGGCCGGGCAGCCTGCGGTGCAGCTCGTCCTCGGGCAGGCAGGCGAGCATCGCCTTGCCACCGGAGGTGCAGTGCGCGGGCAGCACCACCCCGACCCGCGGTGTCACGCGCACCGAATGCCGGTTTCCCTCCAGGGAGTCGACGAACCGCACGGTGCGGCCTTCCAGGATCAGCATGCTGGTCGTCTCGCCGACCTCGGCCCGCAGATCCTGCAGCACCGGCGCGGCCGCGTCCTTCAGCGACACCGCGGCACTCGTGGCCAGCGCGATCTCGTGCACGGCGGGGCCGATCGCGTAGGGACCCCCCGCCCGGTCCTGCCGGACGAACCCGGCGTGCTTGCACGTGGACAGCAGCCGGTGCGCGGTGGACACGCCGACCGAGAGTTCCGCGGCCACTTCGCTGACCGTGATCTTCCCCCGCGCCGTGACGAGCAGGACCACCCGCAGCGCGTGGTCGGCCGAGCGCAGCACCTGCGGATCGGGTTTCCTCATAGCGGAACGCTAACCGACTTCCTTGCCGCTGCGCGAGATCCGATGTTTTCTTGACCGGTCGGAGAAGAAGGAGACAGCGTTGTCCCGGATGACGAAGCTCCCCTGTCCTGACGCCCCCGTGCGGGCGGCGGGGATGCGCGGGCGGCGGAGGCCGCCTTCCGACACCACCGTGTTCGCGCGTGCCGCGGCCGAATCCACAAAGGACCGTTGTCCTGGTGACGCGGGGTCGTTCCCCCGGCGTTCTCGTTCGCCCGGGCGCGAACACCCGCGGCGATCCGCGCACCTCATAGCGCCCGTGACGCCGCCGGCGGTACCCGGATGGCCGGCGCCGCCGGCGGTATCGAATGCCGGCGCCGCCGACGGTAGCGAATGGCCGGCGCCGCCGGCCGTACCGAATGGCCGGCACGGCAACCGGGTTTCCAGTACCGAGTCGAGGAAAGGGGCGGTATGACCGACCTGAAAACCGGCGGTGAACAGGGATATCTCCGGATAGCGACCGAGGAGGCGTTCTGTCCTCCCGAGATCGCCGCCGCGTGGCGGGAGATGATCGCGCACCACGAGATCGACGATCCGGGGTTTCTGAGCCTGGTCGGCTTCTACCAGACCAACCGGAGCGAGCGGGCGCTGGCGGTCAACGAGCGGCTGCAGGATCTGGGGCAGCGGCGGCTGTCCGATATGGATGCCACGGGGATCGACCGGCAGATCCTCTCGCTGACCTCACCGGGAACACAGGTCTTCGACACCGACCGCGCGGTCGGGTTCGCCACGCTGGCCAACGACCAACTGGCCGCGGCGTGCCGCGCGCACCCGGACCGGTTCACCGGGCTGACCGCGATCGCCCCGCAGGACCCGGCGCACGCGGCGAAGGAGATCGAGCGCGGGGCGCGGGAGCTCGGCTTCAAGGGCGTGATCATCAACTCGCACACCCGGGGCGAATACCTCGACGACGGGAAGTTCTGGCCGATCTTCGAGGCGGCCGAGGCCATGGACATGCCGATCTACCTGCACCCGAACACCCCGCCGAAGGCGATGGTCCAGCCGTTGCTGGACGCGGGGCTCGACGGCGCGATCTACGGCTTCGCCGTGGAGACCGGGATGCACCTGCTCCGCATCATCACCTCCGGTGTGTTCGACCGTTTCCCGCGGCTGAAGCTGGTGGTCGGGCACCTCGGCGAGGCGCTGCCGTTCTGGCTGTACCGCCTGGACTACATGCACGCCGCCACCGTGCGCGCCAAGCGGTACGAGACGATGAAGCCGTTGCGGCGCAAGGTGAGTGACTACCTGCGCGAAAACGTCTGGGTGACCACGAGCGGGATGGCGTGGGCCCCGGCGATCATGTTCTGCCGCGACGTGCTCGGCGCCGACCGGGTGCTCTACGCGATGGACTATCCCTACGAATACGTCGCCGACGAAGTGCTCGCGCAGGACGCGCTGCCCATTTCGACCGACGAGAAGAAGGCATTCTTCCAGACGAACGCGGAACGCCTTTTCCAGCTGTGAGGAGCCGATCATGAGTACCACGGAGTCTCCCGCCGTAGGTGAGCTGGTGGCCCGGATTTCCGAGCTGGAGCACCGGCTCGGCATCCTGGAGGACACCCGGGCGATCGAACGCCTGCAGTACCAGTACGGGTACTACCTCGACAAGTGCTACTACGACGAGGTCGTCGAGCTGTTCACCGACGACGATCCGTCGGTGTATTTCCTGCACGGCCATTTCCGCGGCAAGGACGGGGTGGGGCGGCTCTATTCCGGCCGGTTCAAGGAGCGGTTCGCGGGCGGCACGAACGGCCCGGTGCACGCCCGGTTGCTCGACCATCCGCAACTGCAGCCGGTGATCACGGTCGCCCCGGACCGGCGCACGGCCAAGGCGCGGTTCCGCACACTGATGCAGGCGGGCAACCATCTGACGCACGAGGCGCCGCGGCAGTGGTGGGAGGGCGGCATCTACGAGAACGAGTACGTCCGTGAGAACGGCCAGTGGCGGATCAAGGTGCTCTTCTTCCGCCAGGTCTTCCAGGCGGAGTTCGAAAAGGGCTGGATGCACTCGGACGCGAACTACACCGCTTACCTGACCGAGTGCTACCCCGATGACCCGTACGGTCCGGACGAGATCGTCGGCGGCTGGAAGATGTTCCCCGAGACCGAGACCGTGTCCTTCCACTACCCGCACCCGGTGACCGGCGACCCGGTCGCCTGAGCGCGGCGGAAAACCGAGGACCGGGGAAGCGCGTCCGCCGCGCTTCCCCGGTCCGGTTGGTTCAGACCTCCTGCAGGATCCGGTCCAGGGCGCCCTGGCGGCGCTGGGCGGTGGCGAGGCTGGCCAGCACGTGCGGGTCGGCCTTGTCGATCAGCCCGCGGATGGCGGTGCGTGCCTCCTCGGGATGACCGCCCAGCTTCGGGTAGGTCGCGAGGTCGAGCAGTGTCTGCTCCACCGTGGTGATCCAGCCCTGGCCGAGATCGGTGAGGTGCCGCTTGATCCGCAGCTTCGCCGGGTCCCGCCGGACGAAGATCACTTTGGCCTCGCGGTCGGTGAGTCTGAGCGGGGGACGCGGCCGGGTCGTCGCGATCACGCCGGTGGTCGGCGTGGAGCTGATCGCGCCGTGGGACTTCGCGGCGGACAGGCCCATCATGGACACCGAGCGGGGACCGTCGTCCGCCGCGGCGATGGCCCACGCGGTCGCTTCGAGCTTCGGCAACCAATCCTGGTTGATCTTGTCGCCGGGTACCAGTGCGTAGTAGCCCTCCGCGACCCTGTGCAGCAGCCCCCGGCGGAGGAGTTGCGCGAAGGACGCCTCGGCTGGTACCGGTTCGCCCGGGTTCTCCCGGAGAGAAACGATCTTCACCGCGCGGCGCAACAGGGCCGGCAGCGGATCGTACACCGCTTGTGTCATGTGCATCACCCTCCGTTGAGGGTAGGGAATCCAGCGCAGCACGGGCAAGACTCTGTTTGGATCAACTACATCGCTTGTGCAACAAGCGAAGCGAGGCGTTCCATGGTGTGGCGTGCGCCACCCGCCATGCCTGAGGCCAGCACCGCGTCCCGGTCTTCGACCGACTGGTACACCGAGGTCGTGGTCAGCCGGGTCCTGCCGTCGAAGTCCTCGAAGACGGCGGTCTCCAGCGAGACGTGACCGGGCGCGCCCTCGAACTCGAAGGTGCGCACGACCCGCTCGGGCGCGGTGATGTCGTGGTGCACACCGTGGAAGGCGAACTCGTTGCCCTCGGCGTCGTGGTGCACGAACCGCCAGATGCCGCCCGGGCGCAGGTCCAGCTCGTCGACCGTCATGGTCAGCCGGTCCGGGCCCCACCAGTCGGGCAGCAGCTTCGGGTCGTTGGCGGTGGCGAAGACGAGTTCACGCGGTGCGTCGAAGACGTGGCTGAGCACGATCTCCTGACTGCCGAACTCGGCGGTGATCCTGGTCCTGGTCATGATGGTTCCTTGGGGTCTTTTCCTTGTAGTTCTCGCAACTTCGACTCCAGCCGGTCGAACCTGCCCTGCCAGAGCAGGCGGTGGTTCTCGATCCATTTCGCGGCCACCTCCAGCGGTGCCGCCTCGAGGCGGCACGGCCGGAACTGCGCGTCCCGGCCCCGGCTGATCAGGCCCGCGTTCTCCAGCACCTTCAGGTGCCGGGAGATCGCCTGGAGGGTGACGGGGAAGGGTTCGGCCAGTTCGTTCACCGTGGCCTCGCCGATCTCGGCGAGCCGGGCCAGGATCGCCCGGCGGGTGGGGTCGGCGAGCGCGGCGAACGTGCTGCTGAGCTCGTCCTCGGTCATCCTTACTCAACCCTTCGGTTAATCAACCGATGGCTTGAGTATTGCGTCTGGGGAAACCCGCCGTCAACCGGAAACCGGCCGCCTCCCGTTCAGTGGGAGACGGCCGGCTTCAGGACTGGGGGAGCTGGACCTCGGGCACCGGAGCTCGGGCACGGGGCCCTCGGACACCGGCGGTCAGGCGCCGGCCCCCGAACGGGGACCGGGCCGCCGCGGTGGCGGCGGCGGTGGCTGCCGCGGACCCGGCCGGTCCATCCGCGGCGGCTGCTGCCGGGGCGGAGGCGGCGGCGCCGGGCGGCGCATCGGGGGCGGCGGACCACCCGCCCGCGGGGGAGGGCCGCCGGGCCGTGGGGGAGGACCGCCGACCCGGGTCGGCCCCCCGTCGCCACGGAACGGGCCGTCGTTGCGGAGTGGTCCCTCGGGGCGAGGCGGCCGCGGCCGGTCCTCGGGGGGAAGTGGGGCCTGCCGTGGGTGGCGCGGCTCCGCTTCGGGCTCGGGTTCGTTGCTCGGGCGGTTGACCCACGAGTCGAACAGCACCAGCAGGAGCGCGAAGACGACGAGGCCGATGCCGAACGGTGCGGCGCCGCTGACGACCATCAGTGCCGCGATGGTCACCATCGAGACCACGGGAATCCAACAGAACGGGTCAATACGGCCGAACCGCTTGGCCCCGCCAGGAGAGCGCTGTGGGCCCCGATTCATGTGCATCCCTTTCCGCCACGCCATTAGTTCGGACAAGATAACGCTACGCGATGCTAATGAGTTCGGCGGCTGCCATCCTGCGTTCGGCCGTTAGCGGATCATGCCACGACTTCGAGGTCGCTTTGTGTCACCAGCGACGGGGAGCCGCGCCGGAACCACCGCACGGTCAGCACGGTGAGCAGGGCGAGGGCGAGCAACTGGTAAGTACTGCCGAAGATCTTGTCGACCCAGTTCCAGTCCACCACCGGCGGCAGGCTGTAGTGCGGGGCGAGCCAGAGGATCGCCACCGCGACCCCGCCGGTGACCAACAGCGGGCCGTTGTGCCGCTGATAGCCGCGCAGCAGGACGAGCGCGCCGGTGGGCAACGCGAGCACCCAGTGGTGCGACCACGAGATCGGCGAGAGCAGCAGCACGCCCGCCGCGTTGGCGCCCAGCGCCATCACCAGATCCCCGTCGGCCAGGGCGCGCCGGGTCCCGAACCAGGTCGCCGCGATGATCGCCACGGCCAGCACCGCGTCCAGCACGGTCAGCGGAGTGCCGGTCAGGCCCAGCTTCTGCAGGCTGGCGAAGAGGGACTCGTTGGCCAGCGGCCCGCCGATCCGCAGCGAGGTCGCGTTGAACATCCGGTTCGTCCAGTAGAACAGTGAATCCGAGGGCATGCACACGAAAGCGATCGCCGAGGCCGCCACGAAACTGACGATGCTGGTGACCAGTGACCGGTGATCCCGGCGCAGCAGGAAGATCAGGGCGAAGCCGGCCGGGGTGAGCTTGATCGCGGCGGCCAGGCCGATCAGCAGGCCGCGGGGCCAGCGCGGGGCGGGTGAGAGGATGTCCAGTGCGACCATCGTCATCAACAGAACGTTGATCTGGCCCCAGTAGATCGTGTTCGCCACCGGATGCCCGAACAGCATCGCGATCGCGGCGGCGACCACCAGCCACGGCTTGCCGAGCAGCGTACGCAGCTCGGGCGCGGCCGCGCGGTAGGCCGTCGTCAGCGGGATCAGCGCGAAGGCGCTCAGCGCGGTCAGGAGCGGGTAGCCCAGCCACGTCGGCACCAGCGCCAGCGGCACGAAAAGCATCGCTGACGAGGGCGGATAGGTGTAGGGCAGTGCTCCGCCGATGGCCGACACCGGCAGCTGGTGGTAGATCGACTTCCCGTCCAGGAAGGTCAACGCGCCGAGGCGGTAGACGTCCACATCGGCGTAGAGCTTGGGCAGCCCGTTGGCCAGGCAACCGAGCACGATCAGTAACGCGCCGGTGAGCAGAACGTCGGCACGCGTCCGGATACCGTGTTTCAACACCGTGGTCACTGGTCCGCCCGCGAGAATTCTGAGTAGTTTTCTCGAAGTTCTACACCACGCCCCAACATGGACCCCACCCGGTTGACATTAAAGTCATCGCCCATGCGGAAAAAGGTCATCTGGCGTCGCACGCGTCGCACGCTTTACGTGCTGATCGGCCTGGGCCTGTTCGTGCCCGTCGTGGCGTTCGTCATCGCCTACAACATGGTCACCGTGCCGGACCCCAGCACGGTGGCGGCGGGGCACAACCAGCAGGTCACGCTGTACTACTCCGACGGGTCCGTGATGTACACCAAGTCGGCGCAGGGCAGCCACGAGCTGGTCACCTGGAACCAGATCCCCGATGTGATGAAGAACTCCCAGATGGCGGCCGAGGACGAGACGTTCATGACCAACAACGGGTTCGACGTCACCGCCATCCTCCGCACGGTGTTCAACCGCCTGGGTGGCGGCATCGGTGGTGGGTCGACGATCGGCCAGGAATACGTCAAGAACGCCACCGGGAACAACCAGGACACGATGAGCCGGAAGTTCCTCGAGATGGTCGAGTCGTTCAAGATGACCCGGACCTATTCCAAGCAGGACATTCTGACGGCCTACCTCAACACCATCTATTACGGGCGTGGCGCCTACGGGATCCAGGCCGCGGCGCACGCCTTCTACAACGAGGATGTCAGCCAGCTCACCATGGAGCAGTCCGCGCTGCTCGCGGGTGTGATGCAGACCCCGGCATCGGCCAGCAACGCCGCGTACGAGCAGAAGCGCTATGCCTACGTGATGGGCCGCCTGCTGGCCAACCACTGGATCACCCAGCAGCAGTTCGACTCGGCACAGTTCCCCACGCCGATCCAACAGGACGCGAACGGCGGTTCCGGCCCCTTGTCGCCGACCCGCGAATACATCGTCTCGGCGGTGTTCGACGAACTCGACCGGGACGGCCATCCGGAGCAGGATCTTTACTCCCAAGGGGCGAAGATCTACACCACGATCAGCCCCAAGGCGCAGACCGACGCCGAGACGGCCGAAAAGAAGATCATGTCGGCGGACACCAACTATCCGGACGAAGGCAGCGCGCTCGTCTCGGTCGATCCGGCCACGGGCGGGATCATCGCCTATTACGGCGGCGACGGCACCACGTCCTACGATCTCGCGCAGACGCCACAACAGCCGGGATCGTCGTTCAAGCCCTATGTGTTCGCCGGTGCGCTGCAGACCAATCCCGACACCATCGGGTTGGACACGATGTACAACGGTAGCGACAACCAGACCATCGACGGCCAGGTCGTGCACAACTCCGACGGGGAGAGCGCGCCGCAGGTCAACGTCAAGGACGCGATGACGCAGTCGATCAACACCGTCTTCTACCAGATGGGCGCGCAGATCGGGGTCAACTCGGTGCGGCAGGCGGCGTGGGATGCCGGGATCCCCAAGCAGATCACCTCCTCGCTGGGGTCCACTTTCGACACACTGCAGAACGTGGATTCGAGCGGGCACGGCACCGGCACCACCGAACTGGGCATCTCGATCGGGCAGTACCAGGTTCGCCCGATCGACCAGGCGCAGGGCTACGCGACCTTTGCCAACAACGGCATGTACGTCCCGGTGCATCTGGTCAGCAGGGTCACCGATTCGAGTGGCAGTCAGGTGTACCAGTTCGCCACCGCGGCGAAGCCGGCTTTCAGTTCGGACCCGACCACGAACGCCTCGATCGCCCGCACCGTGACCGAGTCGATGACCGACGTGGCCTCGCACTCCGGTGACGGGCTCACCGGCAACCGTCCCAACGCGTCCAAGACCGGGACCGCCCAGTACCTCGACAGTGGGCACAACTCGGAGGCCTGGATGGTCGGGTACACGCCGCAGGTGGTCACGGCGGTGTGGTTCGGCAACCAGAAGCAGCCGGCGCCGATCTACGGCAACTACCACAACGGGGTGGGCAAGAACCGCGGCTACGACGTCTACGGTCGTGAGGAGCCGGCCTACATCTGGCAGTCGTACATGAACTCCTACCTCGCCGGTCAGTCGGTGCAGCAGTTCCCGCAGGCGACGCTGATCACGGGTGTCCCGGCGACGCCGACGAGCAGTGCCGCGCCCAGCAGCGACGTCCAGGTTACGCAGAGTGCGACGCCGACCGAGACGCCGACGTCCTCCGCCGCGTCCACTCCGTCGTCGACTCCGACTTCCTCGACCGGGCTCTATCCGCCGTGCGTTTACTACGGCTGCATTTCCGACACGCCGACGACCCGGCGCTTTCCGGGACCGGGCACGGGGACGGCGGGGGCGGGCGGCTGATCCGCGGTACCGGCCTTGTCCATTGTGAGAACGTGTTCTAGTTTCAAGGGGTGGTGAAAGACCTCCGGCAGGACGGCGCCGTGGTGCTGGTGACCGGTGGCGCGCGCGGCGTCGGCGCCGGCATCGCGCGCGCGTTCGCCGACCAGGGCGCCACCGTGATCACCTGCGCGCGCCGGATCCCGGAGCGCCCGCTCGGCGAGTTCCTGCCCTGCGACGTGCGGGATCCGGACCAGGTGGGCGAGCTGATCTCCCGCATCGTGGCGCGGCACGGCAGGCTGGACGTGGTGGTCAACAACGCGGGCGGGACGCCGTACGCGCCGGCCGCCGAGGCCTCCCCGCGGTACCACGACAAGATCGTGGGGCTCAACCTGTTGGCCCCGCTGCTGGTTTCGCAGCGGGCGAACGACGTGATGCAGCGCCAGGATTCCGGCGGCGCGATCATCATGGTCAGCAGCGTCAGCGCGCGGCGGCCGTCGCCGGGGACGGCCGCCTACGGTGCGGCCAAGGCCGGACTGGACAACCTGACGGCGAGTCTCGCCGTCGAGTGGGCGCCCAAGGTGCGCGTCAACGCGCTCGACGTGGGAATGGTCCGGACCGAGCGGGTCGAGGTGCACTACGGCAGCGCCGCGGGCGTCGAGGCTGCGGGCCGGACGGTGCCGCTGGGGCGCCTGGCCGAACCCGAAGAGGTCGGCGCGTGCGCGGTGTTTCTCGCTTCTCCCCTCGCCTCCTACGTTTCCGGCGCGACGTTGCTCGTGCACGGCGGTGGTGAAACCCCCGCCTTCCTCGGCGCGGTCGATGCCGCCTACGCCACCGGAGGGAAAGCATGAACCTGTGCCGCGACCGCGTAGTGATCGTCACGGGTGCGGGGCGGGGGATCGGCCGCGCGCACGCCCTCGCCTTCGCCGCGGAAGGCGCGCTGGTCGTGGTCAACGACACCGGTGTCGCGCCGGACGGTTCGCAAGCCGGTCAGGGCCCGGCCGCGCACGTCGTGGCCGAGATCGAGGAACGCGGCGGGACGGCCGTGTCCACCACCGACGACGTGGCGGACTTCGCGGGCGCGCGGAACCTGATCGACACGGCGCTGAACCGCTTCGGCGGGCTGGACGTCCTGGTGAACAACGCGGGATTCCTGCGCGACCGGATGCTGGTCAACCTCGGCGAGGACGAATGGGACGCGGTGATCCGCGTCCACCTCAAGGGTCATTTCGCGCCGCTGCGGCACGCCGCCGCCTACTGGCGGGCCGAGGCCAAGGCGGGCCGCGCGCGGGACGCACGGGTGATCAACACCAGTTCGGGCGCGGGGTTGCTCGGCAGCGCCGGGCAGGGCAACTACGCGGCCGCGAAGGCCGGGATCGCCGGGCTGACCGTGACCGCGGCGGCCGAGCTGGCTCGCTACGGCGTGACCGTGAACGCGATCGCGCCCGCCGCGCGCACCCGGATGACCGAGGGAGTCTTCGGCGCGGCGATGGCCCGGCCGGAGTCCGGTTTCGACGCGATGGCGCCGGAAAACGTCGCGCCCCTCGTGGTGTGGCTGGGCAGCGCGGAGTCCGCCGGGGTGACCGGCCGGGTGTTCGAAGTGGAGGGTGGGAAGGTTTCCCTCGCACAGGGCTGGCGGCACGGCCCGGCCGTGGACAAGGGCGCCCGCTGGGATCCGGCCGAACTCGGCCCGGTCGTCGCGGACCTGCTCGCGAAGGCACCCGCGCCCGAACCCGTTTACGGCGCAGTGGCCGGGAAATGACCGTGAACACCGCGGTGGTGACAGGGGAGCGAACCGATGCCGATCCTGGTTGAGCGCGCCGAAGAGGCCATCGAGGTCGTCACCGTCGACTACCCGCCGGTGAACGCCCTGCCCGTGCGGGGCTGGTTCGACCTGGCCGAGGCGATCCGGGCCGCGGGCCAGGACCCCGCGGTGCGCGCTGTCGTGTTGCGTGCCGAGGGACGGGGTTTCAACGCCGGGGTCGACATCAAGGAAATCCAGCGCAGCCCGGGATTCGACGCCCTCGTCGGCGCGAACCGGGGTTGTTACGCGGCCTTCGGCGCCGTGTACGAGTGTGCCGTGCCGGTTGTCGCCGCCGTGCACGGATTCTGTCTCGGCGGTGGGATCGGCCTGGTCGGAAACGCCGACGTGGTACTGGCTTCCGAGGACGCGACGTTCGGAGTGCCCGAAGTGGAGCGTGGCGCGCTCGGGGCGGCCACCCATCTCGCCCGGCTGGTGCCCCACCATCTGATGCGCGCGCTGTATTTCACCGCGCGCACGATCACGGCCGCGGAACTGAGCCGGTACGGCTCGGTGTACCGGATGGTGCCGCGTGCGGAACTCGACGACGCCGCGCTCGCGGTCGCGCGCGACATCGCGGCGAAGGACCCCCGCGTGATCCGGGCGGCCAAGCAGGCGCTCAACGGGATCGACCCGCAGGACGTCCATCGCAGCTACCGCTTCGAACAGGGATTCACCTACGAACTGAACCTGCTGGGGGCCTCCGACGAAGCCCGGGAAGCCTTCCTCGAAAAGGGGAAATGATGGCAGACAAGAGGATGACCGCCGACGAGGTCGCCGCTGAGCTCTCCGACGGGATGACCGTCGGCATCGGCGGCTGGGGGTCGCGGCGCAAGCCGATGGCCCTGGTGCGGGCGATCCTGCGCTCGCCGGTGAAGGACCTGACCGTGGTCTCCTACGGGGGCCCGGACGTGGGCTTGCTGTGCGCCGCCGGGAAGGTGCGTCGCGTCGTGTTCGGTTTCGTCACGCTGGACTCGATCCCGTACGACCCCTGGTTCGGCCGGGCACGCGAGTCGGGGCGCATCGAGGTGACCGAATACGACGAGGGCATGTTCGCCACCGCGTTGTCCGCCGCCGCGCAACGGCTGCCGTTCCTGCCCACGCGGGCGGGGCTCGGCTCGGGCGTGCTGAAGGTGAACCCGGGGCTGCGGACGGTCCGCTCGCCCTACGCCGACGGCGAAGAGCTTCTCGCGGTTCCCGCGCAGCGGCTGGATGTGGCGCTGGTCCACCTCAATCGCGCCGACGCGCGGGGCAACGCCCAGTATCTCGGGCCGGATCCCTACTTCGACGATTTGTTCTGCCTCGCGGCGGCCAAGCGGTTCGTGTCGGTGGAACAGGTCGTGGAGACGACGGAGTTGACCCGGCTGGGGCCGGTGCAGTCGCTGCTGCTCAGTCGGAGCACTGTGGACGGTGTGGTCGAAGCGCCGCGTGGCGCGCATTTCACCACGGCCGTTCCGGATTACGGCCGGGACGAGCGCTTCCAGCGACACTACGTGAACTCGGCGAAGGACACCGACGCCTGGCCGGTGTTCGTCGACCGGTTCCTCTCCGGCGACGAGGACGACTATCTGTCCGAAGTGGACAAATTCACTCAGGAGGGCGCCGCGTGAGCCACACCGCGACCCGGGCCGATGTGGTGATCGTCGCGCTCGCCGAGTTGTTCCGTGGCGACGGCGAGGTGCTGGCCAGCCCGATGGGTCTGCTTCCCGCGCTGGGCGCGCGGCTCGCGCGGCTGACCTTCGAGCCGGACCTGCTGCTCTCCGACGGGGAAGCGTTCCTGCTCTCGGCGTCCGGCGTGGTGGAGGGGTGGCAGCCGTTCCGCAGGATGCTGGACACCATCGTGCCGCACGGGCGGCGGCATGTCGTGATGGGCGCCAACCAGCTCGACCGGTTCGGCAACCAGAACATCTCGGCGATCGGTGACCACGCCAGGCCGGTCAGGCAACTGCTGGGGGTGCGGGGCGCGCCGGGGAACACGGTGAACCACCGCACGAGTTACTGGGTCCCTCGGCACAGCAAACGGGTGTTCGTCGAGTCGGTCGACGTGGTGTCCGGTGTGGGGTATGACAACGCGGCGAAGGCGGGGCTGCGGTTCCACGACGTGCACCGTGTGGTCACCAACCTGGGTGTGCTGGATTTCTCCGGTCCGGACCATTCGATGCGGCTGGTGTCGGCGCATCCCGGCGTGGCACCGTCCGAAGTGGAGGACGCGACCTCGTTCGCGCTGGAGACGGCCGGGGCCGGGGTGACGCGCGAGCCCAGCGCGGCGGAACTCGCGCTCATCCGGGAGGTGTTGGACCCGAAGTCCTCGCGGGAGAAGGAAGTGCCGTCGTGAGCGTGCTGGACACGGCGTTGACCAGGCTGACCGGAGTGCGCCATCCGGTGGTGCAGACCGGGATGGGCTGGGTCGCAGGGCCCCGCCTGGTGTCGGCCACCGCGGCGGCGGGCGGATTGGGGATCCTGGCGTCGGCGACGATGACCTTCCCCGAACTGGAGGCCGCCGTCGCGGAGGTGAAGCGGCGCACGGACCGGCCCTTCGGCGTGAACCTGCGGGCGGACGCGGGGGACGCCGCCGACCGGGTCGCACTGCTGATCCGGGAAGGGGTGAAGGTCGCTTCGTTCGCGCTGGCGCCGCGCCCGGAGTTGATCGCCCGGCTCAAGGAGCACGGGATCGTGGTGATCCCGTCGGTCGGGGCGGCGCGGCACGCGCGGAAGGTGGCCGCCTGGGGCGCGGACGCGGTGATCGTGCAGGGTGGTGAAGGCGGCGGGCACACCGGTGGCGTGGCCACCACTCTGGTGCTGCCCTCGGTGCTGGACGCGGTCGAGATCCCGGTGATCGCGGCCGGCGGGTTCTTCGACGGCCGGGGCCTGGCGGCCGCCCTCGCCTACGGCGCGGCGGGGATCGCGATGGGCACCCGGTTCCTGCTGACGCGGGAAAGCACGGTGCCCGACGAGGTCAAGCGCCGCTACCTCGGCCAGGACCTCACCGGAACCGTGGTGACGCGGCGGGTCGACGGGCTGCCACACCGCGTCCTGCGGACCGAACTGGTCGACCGCCTGGAGAGTTCAGGCCGCCTGCGCGCACTGGTGCACGCGGTGCGCAACGCCGTGCGGCTACGCGAGATCACCGGGTCGTCGCCGATCGCGATGATCCGGGAGGGGCTGGCGATGAAACGCGGCAACGAGCTGACCTGGAGCCAGGTCGTGATGGCCGCGAACACACCGATGCTGCTGCGGGCCGGGCTGGTCGAGGGCCGCACCGACGCCGGGGTGCTCGCCTCCGGTCAGGTCACCGGCCTGCTCGACGACCTGCCCACCGTCGCCGAAGTCATCGGCGGCGTGGTCGGCGACGCGGTCGCGATCATCGAGGCGCTGCCCCGCTCAGTCCGTGACGATCCTGTTCGGGACGATCTTGTTCGTGGCGAGTTCGTCGGTGGCGTCGCGCCCGGCATGACCGGCGCGGCCGAGGAAGTCGGCGAGTAGTTCGAGTTCGGCTTCGGTGTAGCCGGCGCAGATCCCGTCCAGCGAGGAGTTCATGCCGGTGTAGAGGCGGAAGACCTCCGCGCCGCGTTCCCGCCGCGCCCGGACCAGCACCGCGCGGCGGTCGGCGGGGTCACGCTCGCGGCTCACCCAGCCGCCGCGTTCGAGCCGGTCGAGGATGCCGGTCACGGTGGCCGGGTGCAGTCCCGCCCGCCGGGCCAGCGCGCTCGGGCTGACCGGGCCGTGCCGGGAGATCAGGTCGAGGCAGTCCAGGTCGACGTCCTTGAGGTCGAGGTGTGCGCCGACCTGGTGGTTGAGCAGGGACAGCTGGTTGTTCAGCTCGCGCAGGGCGTCCTTGATCGCCGTGGTCAGCCGGCGACGTCGGCGCGGGTCACCCTGTGCTTTGGTGCTCATAAAATATGGACCTCATGTCGTTTGGTGGGCAGAAGACAGCGTACCTCTCCGCCGGGGCGGGGAGCGCGGCGCTCGCCGCGACGGTCCCTCACGGGCTGGTATCAAATAGTGACACAGAATGTCCACTATGTGGGAACGATCGTGTCTGACCTCCCGGAAAGGGTCAGCGGGCAGCCCGCGGGAACGGGCCCGGCGGTCGCGTTCGCCGCCATCTGCGTCGGGTATTTCGCGATCATCCTCGACGGCAGCGTGCTCAACGTGGCTGTTCCGGCGATCCGCGGGAGCCTGCACGGCTCCATGACCGAAGCCCAGTGGGTGCTCAACGCCTATGGGTCGCCACCGGCGCGGGGGCGGTCGCGTTGGGGCCGCTGGTCGGCGGGCTGCTCATCGACGCCTGGGGATGGCGCAGCGTCTTCCTGATCAACCTGCCGGCCGGGGTGGCCAGCTTCGCGCTCGGGTGGGCGGGCATCGCCGAAACGCCGCGCCACGAGCGCCGGGTGGACCGGCCCGGCCAGGTGACGGCGATCGCCGCGCTGGGGCTGGTGACCGCCGGAGTGATCCAGAGCGGGCAGTCGGGCTGGGCCTCGCCCGTGACGCTGTGCCTGCTGGCGGCCGGGCTGCTGGCCCCGGGGTCGCCTTCGGTGCCGTCGAGCGGCGTGGCCGGGCGCCGATGCTGCCGCCGGACTTCTTCGCCCACCGCGCGCGCACCGTTGCCGTGGCCAGCGCGTCGTTCATGGGTTTTCTGTTCTACGGCAAGCTGTTCGTGATGTCGCTGTACTTCCAGCAGGGGCGCGGCTGGAGTCCGGGGTCGGCCGGGGTCGCCCTGCTCCCGCTCACCGTCGGGTCGCTGGCCGGTCCCTTCGTGCTCTACCGCCCGCTGGCCCGGCGCTTCGGCCACCCGGTCCTGCTGGTCGCCGGTTTCGTCTGCGCCGCACTGGGGATCGGCATTCTCGCGGGCACCGGCGGGACCACGGCGTACCCGGTCGTCGCGGCCGGTCTCCTGCTGGTCGGCATGGCCGGCACCGTGTCGTTCTCCGCACTGACCGCGCTGTTGCTCGGCAGCGTGCCGGCCGGGCGGTCCGGGCTGGCCTCGGGCGTGCAGAACACCACGCGGCAGGCGGGAGCGCTGATGTCGGTGTCCATCCTCGGCGCGGTGCTGAATTCCCCGGCGCTCGGCCCGCGTCTTCCGGTCGCCTTCGCGGTTCTCGCGGTGGTGGTCGTCCTCGCGATCGCGATCAGCGCGTTGTCGGTGAAGGCGCGGAGGTAGTCGCTTCGCAGGCGGCGGCCCACAACGAGGGCACGGTCGGAGGAGTCCGGTACCGCTGCCAGGAATCCGTTGCGCGGAGACCGGGGATCACAGCCGTTCGATGATGGTGACGTTCGCGGTCCCGCCGCCCTCGCACATCGTCTGCAGACCGAACCGGGCGCCGCGGCGTTCCAGTTCGTGCAGCAAGGTGGCGAGCAGGCGGGTGCCGGTGGCGCCGATGGGATGGCCGAGCGCCAGCGCGCCGCCGTTCACGTTGACCCGTTCCGGATCCGCGCCGGTCTCCTCCAGCCAGGCCAGCACGACGCTCGCGAAGGCCTCGTTGACCTCGAACAGGTCGATGTCGCCGACGCCGAGCCCGCTCGCCCGCAGCGCGTGCGCGGTCGCGGGGATCGGCCCGGTCAGCATCCACACCGGATCCGCCGCGCGCACCGAAAGATGGTGGATGCGGGCACGGGGTGTGATGCCGTGCCCGCGCACGAACGCCTCGGAGGCAAGCAACGCCGCACTCGCCCCGTCGGAGATCGGGCTGGCCACCGCGGCGGTCAACCGGGACCCCTCGCCCAGCGGCGGCAGCTCCGCCATCCGCGCCGAACTCGTGTCCCGTCGCGGCCCCTCATCGTGGCGGAACCCGTCCACCGGCACGATTTCCCGGTCGAACCGCCCGGCGTCCATCGCCGCCACCGCACGCCGATGGCTCGACCAGGCGAACCGCTCCATCTTCGCACGCGAGATGTCCCAGTGCCCGGCGATCATGTCGGCGGCGTGGAACTGCGACACCTCGTCCGTCCCGTACCGCTCCTGCCAGCCCTTCGAGCCCGAGAACGGGTCGTCGAAACCGAATTCGCGCCCGGCCAGCATCGCCGCGCTGATCGGGATCCGGCTCATGCTCTGCACCCCGCCGGCCAGCACCAGATCCATCGTCGAGGAAAGCACGGCCTGGGCGGCGAAGTGCACCGCCTGCTGCGACGACCCGCATTGCCGGTCCACCGTCACGCCCGGGACGTGATCCGGGAACCCGGCCGCCAGCCAGCAGGTGCGCGCGATGTTGCCGGCCTGCCCGCCCAGTGTGTCGGTGCAGCCGAAGATCACGTCGTCGACCAGGCCCGGGTCGACGCCCGTGCGCGCGACGACCGCCTTGATCACGTGCGCGCCCAGATCGGCCGGGTGGATCGTGGACAGGGCACCGCCGCGCCGCCCGACGGGGGTGCGGACGCAGTCGATCAGATACGCCTCGGGCACGAACGCTCCTGCCTTCAGGGATGCTGGCTGCTGACGGAAACGACCTCACCGGTGAGGTAACCGGCGTAGTCGCTGGCGAGGAAGATCATGACGTTGGCGACCTCCCAGGGCTGCGCCGCGCGCCCGAACGCTTCCCGCTGCTCGAGTTCGCGCAGGAGGTCCTCGCTGGTGACCTTGGCGAGAAACGGATGCCGGGCCAGGCTCGGCGCCACCGCGTTGATCCGCACCCCGTACCCGGCCGCGTCGAGCGCCGAGCACCGGGTCAACGCCATCACTCCGGCCTTCGCCGCGGCGTAATGTGCCTGGCCAGCCTGGGCCCGCCAGCCGACCACGGACGCGTTGTTGACGATCGCGCCGCCGCCGCCCTGGTCCGCGAACTGCCGCAGCGCCGCCCGGGTGCAGCGGAAGGTGCCGGTGAGCGTGACGTCCAGGACGCGCGACCATTCCTCGTCGGTCATCTCCAGCACCGATCTCGTGCCGCCGAGCCCGGCGTTGTTGACCAGCACGTCGATCCGGCCGAACCGGCTCACCGCACCGGTGATCAGGTCGCCCACCTGGCCCTCGTCGGTGACATCGCACGCGATCGGCTGCACCGCGCCCAGTTCGCCCAGCTCCGCGGCCGTCTCGGCCAGCCGGCGCTCGTGCCGGTCGGACAGCACCACGCTCGCGCCTTCCTCCAGCGCGCGCCGGGCGACGGCCGAGCCGATGCCGGTCCCCGCGGCCGCGGTGACCACGACGATCTTGCCGTCGAGCAGGCCGTGTCCCTTCATCCGCGCGCCTGCCGCGGCAACCCGAGCACGCGTTCGGCGATGATGGTGCGCTCGATCTCGTCGGAGCCGCCGTAGAGGGTGTCCGCGCGGCTGAACAGGAACAGCCGTTGCCACTGGTCGAGGTCCGGGTCGGCGACCAGCGAGCGGGCACCCCGGGCGGCCACGGCCAGTTCGCCCAGCCGACGATGCCACCGCGCCCACAGCAGTTTGCCCACCGCCACCTCGGGACCGGGCCGGTCGTCGAGCGTGCGCACGGCATGCGCGCGCAGCACCCGCAGGCCGATCGCGGCGCGCCGCAACTCCTCGCGCAGCGCCGGATCGGCGATCGTGCCCGTCCGGCGCGCCTCGGCGACGATCCCGGCGAGTTCCCGCCGGAAACCGATCTGCTGGCCGAGGGTGGAGACACCCCGCTCGAACCCGAGCGTGGCCATCGCGACCCGCCAGCCGTCGCCGGGTTCCCCGACCACCATGGCGGCCGGGGTGCGGGCGCCGTCGAAGAACACCTCGTTGAACTCGGCGGTCCCGGTCAGCTGGCGGATCGGGCGCACGGTGACGCCATCCTGTCTCAGCGGCACCAGGAGATAGGACAGCCCGCGGCTGCGCTTCGATCCGGCTTCGGTGCGGGCCAACACGAAACACCAGTCCGCGACGTGTGCCAGCGATGTCCACACCTTCTGGCCGGTGATGACCCACTCGTCGCCGGTGCGCACCGCGGAAGTCGACACCGCGGCCAGGTCCGATCCCGCGCCGGGCTCGGAATATCCCTGGCACCACAGCTCTTCCACCGCCACGATCCGGGGCAGGAACCGGCGCCGCTGCTCCGGCGTGCCCAGGGCGATCAACGTCGGTCCCAGCAGGTGCTCGCCGAGGTGGTTCACCCTGGCCGGCGCGCCCGACGCCGCGTACTCCTCGTGGAAGATCACCTGCTCCGCCAGCGAAAGGCCGCGCCCCCCGAAGGCGGGGGGCCAGCCCACGCACGTCCAGCCCGCCGCCGCCAGTCGCCGCTCCCAGGCCAGTCGGGCGTCGAACGCCTCGTGCTCGCGTCCCGGGCCGCCGAGCCCGCGCAGCGCGGCGAACTCACCGGTCAGGTTTTCCGCGAGCCAGGCCGCGACCTCGGCCCGAAACCGCTCGGGATCGTTCACCGGCACCTCCCGCGCGATCGGATCCGTGGGCTAGCCTGACAATAAGAACACGTTCTACCTTGTGCGTCCAGATCGGGAGGTGCGATGGAACCGGTCACGGTCCCAGCCGCGATCAGGCGGGCTGCCCAGAAATTCGCGTCGAGACCGGCACTGGTGGATGGTTTCGTGCGGTTGTCGTACGCCGAATTGCTGGAACAGGTTCGCCAGGCGGCGCGGATGTTCGCCGCGGACGGGGTCCGTCCCGGCGACCGGGTCGCGCTCAACGCGCCCAACACCCACCACTGGGTCATCGCGGCGCTCGGCGCGCTGTACGCCGGCGCGACGATCGTGCCGATCAACACCCGGTTCACCGGGGTGGAGACGGTGGATCTGCTCCGGCGTGCCCGCGTCCGCGCACTGGTCGTCGCCGGGGACTTCCTCGGCGAGGACCGGCTGGCCGGCATCCGCGCGGCCGCGGGCGCGGGCGGTCTGCCGGAGCTGGAGTCGGTGGTCCGGACCGGTGACCCCGCCGACGGCGCGCCGGGCTGGGACGAGATCCCCGGCCGGGCCGCGCGATTCCCGGTCGCGGAGATCGAAGCCGTCGCCGACGCCGTATCCGCCGACGACGTGAGCGACATCCTGTTCACCTCGGGCACCACCGGCCGGAGCAAGGGCGTGCTCTCGGCGCACCGGCAGTCCCTGGCGGTCGCCGCGGCGTGGGCCGGTTGCGGGCAGGTCACCGCCGACGACCGGTACCTGGTGATCAACCCGTTCTTCCACAGCTTCGGTTACAAGGCGGGCATTCTGGTCTGCCTGCTGACCGGCGCGACGCTCCTTCCGCAAGCCGTCTTCGACGTGCCGACCACGACCGAACTCATCGAGCGCGAGCGTGTTTCCGTGCTGCCGGGCGCCCCCACGATCTTTCACAGCCTGCTCGCCGAACCGCCGCGCGACACCTCGTCCCTGCGGCTCGCCGTGACCGGCGCCGCGACGGTGCCGGTCACCCTGGTCGAACGCCTGCGAAGTGAACTCGGCTTCGACACGGTGCTGACCGCCTACGGCCTCACCGAAGCCGTCGTCGTGACGATGTGCCGTCCCGACGACGATCCCCGCACCGTCGCCCGGACCTCCGGGCGGCCCACCGCCGGTTGCGAAGTCGGCATCCAGGGCGAAGAGATCGTCGTCCGCGGACCGGCCGTGATGCTGGGCTACCTCGATGACCCGGAAGCCACCGCGAAGGCCGTCGACGCGCATGGCTGGCTGCACACCGGGGACGCCGGGACGCTCGACGCCGACGGCAATCTGATGATCACCGGCCGCCTCAAGGACATGTACATCTGCGGCGGTTTCAACGTCTATCCCGCCGAAGTCGAGCAGGCGCTCGCCGAACTCGAAGGCGTGCGGGAGGCCGCGGTCGTCGGCGTGCCGGACGAGCGGCTCGGCGAGGTCGGCAAGGCCTTCATCGTGGGAACCGGCCTCACCGAGGAGGACGTCTTCACGTTCTGCCGGCACCGACTGGCGAACTACAAGCGGCCCCGCGCGGTGGAATTCGTGGATCGGTTGCCGCGCAACGCATCCGGAAAGGTCCTCAAGCGAGGGTTGTCCGGTCGGTCCCGGAAACCCGTGAACAGGAAGGAACTCCTATGACGGTCTCGTACGAACTCCGTGGGGCGGTCGCCGTCGTGACGATGAACCGCCCGGAGTACCGGAACGCACAGAACTCGGCGATGACCTACGCGCTCGACGACGCGTTCAGCCGCGCCGTGGACGACCCCGCGGCCAAGGTGATCGTGCTCGCGGGCGCGGGAAAACACTTCTCGGCCGGGCACGACATCGGCACGCCCGGCCGGGACGTGGACACCTCGTTCGAGCGGCGCGCGGTGATGTGGTGGGACCACACCGATCGGGAAGGCGGCGACCGTCGGTTCGCGCGGGAGTCCGAAGTGTATCTCGGGATGTGCCGGCGGTGGCGGGAAATCCCGAAACCGATGATCGCCTCGGTGCAGGGTGCCTGCATCGCGGGCGGGCTGATGCTGGCCTGGGTGTGCGACCTGATCGTCGCCGCGGAGGACGCGTTCTTCGCCGATCCCGTGGTGCGGATGGGCATCCCGGGCGTCGAGTACTTCGCGCACCCCTGGGTCCTCGGGCCCCGTGCGGCGAAGGAGGTGCTGTTCACCGGTGACCGCTTCACCGCGCGGCAGGCGCGGGAATGGGGGATGGTCAACCGGGTCGTGCCGCGTGCCGACCTCGAAGACGAGACCTTCTCGCTGGCCGGCCGGATCGCGGAAATGCCCTCGTTCGGGCTCGCGCTGACGAAAAAAGCGGTCAACCAGGCCGAAGACGCGATGGGGTTGCGGTCCGGAATGGACTCGGTGTTCGGGCTGCACCATTTCGCGCACGCGCACAACGCCGAGACCTCGGCGGACTCGCTGGCCGGGCAGTCCGCGCGCTCGATGCGGGACGCCGGGGCACGCTGATGGACCTGGAGATCGACGCGGCGTCCGCGGCCTTCCGGGACGAGGTCCGGCAGTGGCTCGCCGAGCACGTGTCCCGGCTGCCGTCGATGGACACCGCCGAGGGATTCGCCGCGCACCGCGAATGGGAGGCGTGCCTCGCGCAGGCCCGGCTGTCGGTGGTGTCGTGGCCGCGTGCCTATCACGGGCGGGACGCGTCGCTGCTGCAATGGGTTTTGTTCGAAGAGGAGTACTACGCGGCCGGCGCGCCGGGCCGAGTGAGCCAGAACGGGATCTTCATGCTCGCCCCGACCCTGTTCGCGCACGGCACACCCGAGCAGCGGGAGCGGATCCTGCCGCCGATGGCGCGCGGCGAGCAGATCTGGGCCCAGGCCTGGTCGGAACCGGAAGCGGGCAGTGACATCGCGGCGCTGCGCAGCCGCGCGGTGCGCACCGACGGCGGCTGGTTGCTGTCGGGCCAGAAGACGTGGAGTTCGCGCGCCACCTATGCGGACCGGGCCTTCGGTCTCTTCCGGACCGATCCCGCGCGGCCCCGGCATCACGGTCTCACCTACTTCATGATCGACCTGCGGGCCGAGGGCGTGCGCGTCCGGCCGATCCCGCAGCTCGACGGAGAACCGGGCTTCGCGGAGATCTTCCTCGACGAGGTGTTCGTGCCTGATCACGACGTCATCGGCGCCGTCGGGGAGGGCTGGCGGGTCGCGATGACCACCGCCAACAACGAGCGCGGTCTGTCGTTGCGCAGCCCGGGCCGGTTCCTCGCCGCGGCGGACCGGCTTGGTGCGCTGTGGCGCGAACGCGGCGGACCCGAGTCGCTCGGCGAACGGGTCGTCGACGCGTGGATCGGCGCGCGGGCGTACCAGCTTTACACCTTCGGAACCGTCAGCCGGCTGGAAGCCGGTGCGTCGCTGGGACCGGAGTCCAGCGTGAACAAGTTGTTCTGGTCGCGATTGGACATCGAGCTGCACGAGACCGCGCTGGATCTCCTGGGCGCGGAGGGTGAGTTCGCCGGGGAATGGAGCGACGGGTACCTGTTTTCGCTCGCCGGCCCGATCTACGGCGGCACCGACCAGATCCAGCGGAACACCATCGCGGAGCGGCTGCTCGGACTGCCCCGCGACAGCGCCCCGGGCAAGCGCGTCACGGACAACGTGGAGGCGCGATGAGGTTCGCACTCTCCGGCGAACAGCGACAGTTCGCCGCGAGCCTGCACGAACTGCTGTCCGCAGTGGACACTCCTGCCGCGACACGGGCCTGGGCGCGGGGCCGGCACGAGCCCGGGCTCGAGCTTTGGCATCGCCTCGCCGGCCTCGGCGTCCTGGACCTGCTCGACCCCGGAACAGGCGCGGAACCGCCGGACGTCGCCGTCGCGTTCGAAGCCCTTGGTTACCACGCCGTGCCAGGGCCGCTGGTGGAGTCGATGGTCGTCGCGCCCGTGCTGTCGCAGGGGAACGGGGAGATCGTGACGGTGCTGGCCCCGCCCGAGGTGCCGGTTGCGCTGGACGCCGACATCGCCGGGCTCATCCTGCGCCTGCGGGACGGCCGCGCGGCGCGGGTGGAGGCCGCCGAGCTGGACCGGATCCGGTCGATCGACCCGGCCCGGCGGCTCTTCCGCGTGCGCGGCGGCCGGGAGGTCCCGATGGAGGGCGGGGGCGACCGCCCTGCCGCGAAGGCCTTCGACTACGCCGTCCTGGCGGTTGCGGCGCAACTCGTCGGCGCCGGGCAGTGGCTGCTGGACACCGCCGTCGAGTATGCGCGCCGGCGCAGCCAGTACGGTCGCCCGATCGGGCAATATCAGGCGATCAAGCATCTGCTCGCCGACGTGGTGACCCGCCTCGAATTCGCCCGTCCGCTGGTCTACGGCGCCGCGGTCGCGCTCCAGGACGCGGAAAACCGTGCGGGCGCTGTCCGATCGGGAACTGTCCGATGGGGAACGCTCACCCGGGATGTGTCGGCGGCGAAGGTCGCGGCGGGCGAGGCGGCCTACCTCGCGGCCAGGACGGCGTTGCAGGTGCACGGCGCCATCGGCTACACCGCCGAGCACGACCTCGGCCTGTGGCTGACCAAGGTCCGGGCGCTCGTCGGCGCGTGGGGCGGCGCGGGTTTCCACCGGGGCCGTGTACTGGCCGCGCTGCGGTCGGAAGCGCCGTGATGGACAGCTCGGTGGTGGAGAGTGCGGAGCGTCGAGCGCTCCGGCAGTCCGTGCGGGGTTTGCTGGCCAGGCGATCGGATCCGCGTGTCGCGATCGAAACGCCGCACGGGTACGACCGCGCGCTCTGGTCGACCCTGTGCGAACAGATCGGCGTGGCGGCGTTGGCGATTCCCGAGAAGTACGGTGGTGTCGGGGCGGCGCCCGCTGACGTCGCCGTCGCACTGGAGGAACTGGGCCGGGCCCTGACCCCCGCGCCGATGCTGAGCTGCGTGCTGGGCGCGAACGCGTTGCTGGCCACCGAGAACCCGGCGGCCTGCGCCCGGTTTCTGCCCGGGATCGCGGACGGGAGCCGGATCGTCGCGCTGGCGTGGGCGGGGGAGCGGGGATGGCGGTCACCGGCCTGCACCGCGACGTCTTCCGCGAGCCGCTGGGTCATCGACGGAACCGCCTGCTATGTGCTCGACGGGGACATCGCGGATGTCCTCCTGGTGGTCGCGGACACCGGGGACGGGGTCGGGCTGTTCGAGGTCGACGCCACCGAGGTCCGCCGGCGTCACACACCCGGTATGGATCCGACCCGGCGGCTGGCCACGATCGGATTCTCCCGGGCGACCGCCGCCCGGATCGACTGCGGCGGATTTTCGGTGGAGCGACTGAGAGAAAGCGCTTTCTCGATGCTTTCGTGGGAGCTGGTCGGGGTGGCGTCGCGGGCACTGGAGTCGACGGTCGAGTACAGCAAGCAGCGTCGGCAGTTCGGGCAGCCGATCGGATCCTTCCAGGCGCTGCAACACCGCATGGCCGACGTGTATGTTCGCGTCGAGGCCGCCCGGTCGGCCGCCGACGCCGCGCTGCGCTCGGGATCGGGTACCGACGCGGCCGTCGCCAAGATCGTGTGTGCCGAGGCCGCCGAGTTCGCGACCGCCGAGATGATCCAGCTGCACGGCGGGATCGCGATCACCTGGGAGCACGACGCGCACCTGTTCTTCAAGCGGGCACACGGTTCCGCTCAGCTGTTCGGCTCGACGGCCGAGGTGATCGCGGCCTACGACTGGCTCTCCGAGGTTTGCGGCGGGGTCGCTTTGTGACCGGCCGTGGTTTGTTTCCGCGGGTCACCCGTCTCGCGGCTGGCTTTCCCGGGGTTTGCCGCGGGTCGCTTTGTGACCGGCGCGGTTCGGCCGGGCGGGTCCCCGCTTTCGTTGCCGGTTCTCCCCGGATCGCGGCCGGGTTGCTTTGTCCGGCCGAGGGTTTTCTCCAGCGGTCACCACCTTCGCGGCGCGGCCTGGCCCCGGTCGGGTCTTCAGCCGCGCAGCTCCGGGATGCGGTCGCCGTAGACGTGCATGAGTGACGCGTTGCGTTCGTCCCCACCGGGTACGTTCGAACTGGTCCAGACCGGTAGCGTGACGCCGCGTGCGATCGCGAGACGGTCGAGTTCGGCGAGCAGCGCCGACCACAGGTAGGCACCGAGGATCGTCGAAACCGCCGCCGTCCGCGGGGCGTCGGTGGGGTGGATGACGTCGCCGGGCGGGACCCCCGTGTCCAGGACGACCGTCGCGTGGTCGGCGAGCCGGGTCCCCGTGCGGTCGGTCGCGGTGGCCGAGGCGGGCAGCGAGGTCACCGCGATCACCGGCACGCCGCGGGCCAGTGATTCCTGCGCGATCTCGACCGGGTAGGGGTTGCGGCCGCTGGTGGAGAACACGACCATCACGTCCGGCGGTGCCGGGTCCGCCGCGGCCACGGCCGCACGCCCACGGCCGATTTCGCGCTCGGCGACCGAGCTGCGCAGGGCGCCCGCGAGGGGGAGGAGTGCCTGGTCCCACACCGGGCGAACGGGCGCGAGTCCGCCCGCGCGGTAGAAGGTCTCGGCCACCATCGCCAGCGAATGCCCGGCGCCCGCGGTGTGCACGATCCCGTCGCGCTGGATCGCGTCGAGCAGCAGCGCCGCCCCCTGGCCGAGTTCCGCCTGCCGACTGTCGAGTTTGTCCAGAAGTTCCCGGACGTGTTCCCGCATCAACGCCTCCCCGCGTGAGGTCCGGGCGCCGGCTGTCATGCCGACCCCCGCGTCGCAACGCTAGAGCGCCCACGTCAACTTGTCCAGACCAATCACCCGTGTCCCCCCTTCCTGCCGCCGTGTCCCCTCTTCCGGTCGCCGTGTTCCCTCTTCCGGTCGCTGTGTCCGCTGTTCCGGTCGCCGAGTTGGTCGTTCCCGTCACTGCCTCGTTCTGTTCGCCGCATTCGCCGGGCGCGGGGGTCCGCGTTGTTCGTCGTCAACACCCCGGCGGCAGTCCTCCTCTCGCGGCCCAGCCCGGGTGCTGAGTCGAGATCGCGCGGCGTACGGGTGCCGGCAGCCCGGATTCGGACCCGCGAGCGACCGGAAGGGGGACTCGACAACCGGACCGATAACCGGAAGGGACCACAGAGACGAGACGGGAGGACACGGCGACGGGAAGAGGGGACACAACGACCGGACGGGAGGACCCGGCAACCGGACGGGGGGACACGGCGGCCGGGAGGAGGGGACACGACGACGGGACGGGGGGACACGGCGACCGGAAGAGGGAACACAGCGACCCGAAGAGGGGACACAGCGACAGGAACGGGGGACACGGGCTGGGTCGGGGTGGGGTCAACGGGTGATGCCAGTGTGGCCGAGCGAGTAGCGGCCCGGCTGGGGCCAGACGCACAGGCCGTGCGGTCCCGGGTCGACCGGGACCTTCGCGAGCAAGGAGCCATCCTTTGTGGACAGTACGTAGACGGCCTGGTCGTAGCGGCCGGAGAGCCACAGCTGGGCACCGTCGGCCGTGATGTTGCCCATGTCCGGGCTGCCGCCACCCGGGATCCGCCACTTCGTGAGGACCTGCCCGGTGTAGGCATTGACCACGCTGACGCTACCCTCGAGCCGATTCGTCACATAGAGCTGTCGCGCGTCGCGGGACAAATAGAGGCCATGCGCTCCTGAACCGGTCGGGATGAACCGCACCACCTTCATCGCCGCGCCGTCGAGCACCCACACACCGTTGGCATCGGAATCCGCGATGTAGTACATCGACGCGTCCGGTGCCAGCTTGATGTCCTGCGGCCCCATGCGCACGTGACGTCGCGGCATCGGGATGAGCCGCGAAACCTTGTGCGACGGGACGTCGACCACTGTGACCGCCCCGGCGAACTCGCAGGTGAGCACGGCGGTGCGGCCGTCGGGCGAGAAGTCGGCGTGGTCGGCCCCGGCGCAGTCCGGCAATGGTGTGACGTCGCGCTGGGCCCAGGTGTGCGGGTCGTACCAAACCAGTTGGCGTCGCTCCTCGGCGACGGAAATCGCGTACTGTCCGTCGAGGGTGAAGTACACGTTGTACGGGTCGATCACGGGGATCTGGTTGCCCGGGCGGCCGGTCCTCGGGTCGAAAGGCAGCAGGTGATTGCCCTTGTCGTCGGTGGCGTACAGCGTGTTCATGTCGTACGCGGGCACGACGTGCTGGATCTCCCGGCCCGCCGGGTACTTCGCGACGACCGCGAAGGTGACCGGGTCGATCACCCACACCGCGCCTGAGGTGTGTGGTACGTAGACCAGCGGCCGGGCCGCCTTCGCCGTGTCCGACAGCATGCCCGCCCCGGCTTCGGAGTAGATGTTGAGGGGCGCGGACCCGATGCCCGGACCGCCGGCGGACGGCGGTCCCGGCGGGTTCGGGGTGGGGCCGGACGAGCACGCGCCGAGCGTCACCGCGACGAGTACTGCGGGCAGAAGGCTGCCTGGTCTCACCACCCCTCTATATCCTCCGTAGTCCTGTTTGTCTCGTTCGCCTGGTGGAACGGCCTGCAACGGCAATACGTGGAATTACACGACCGGCGGCCGGCTGAGCGTACGAGCAGTGCGCACCGGGACGGGAAGGGAGGACACGGCGACGGGAAGAGGGGACACGGCGACGGGAACAGGGGACACGGCGACCGGACGGGAGAACTCGGCGACCGGAAGGGGGGACACGGCTGCCGGAAGGGGGGACACGCCCACGGGACGGGATGGCGTCAGGTGGTGACCAGGATGCAGAGTCCGGCGATGACGCCGGTGAGGAAGTACCACGCGTCGCCGAGGGTGGCCGCGGCCACGATGCCCAGCACGAAGACGCCGATCGCGAGCGGCGCCCTCAGCCGCTCCTGGGGTTCGTCCACGCTTCAATCGTCCCGCCGCCGCGGGCCCGGCGAAAGTCCACTGCCGGTTTCCACGGGCTTGGCGGCGTGTTTCCGATCTGTGTGTACTGTGCGTGGTCCTCCGGGGCGTCCCCGATCCTCTCCCGGCGACACGGTGCGGCCGTCCGGGTGGTGGGCGTGCTCGCTCGATGGGCCTAGCGTGGAAGGGTCGAGGCGGGAAACCACGGAGGAACAGACATGCGGGCGGACCATCGCCGCGCCGCGCGCGAACCCGGGGACATGGCCGTGATGGGCGTTGTCGGGACGTGGTCATGATGGGCGCTGGGACGTGGCCGGGCGCTGTCGGGACGTGGCCGGGCGCCGTCCGGACGCGGCTGGGCGTTGTCGGGACGCGGCTGGGCGTTGTCGGGACCTGGCCGGGCGCCGTCCGGACGTGGCTGGGCGTTGTCGGGACCTGGCCGGGCGTTGTCGGGACGTGGTCATGACGGGCGCCGTGCCGCGGCTGGGGCTACGCGCCAATCTCGTCCAGTTCAGCCTCCTCGTGCTGGTCAACGCGCTGGTCGGCGGCGTGCTGGGGCAGGAACGCACGGTGCTGCCGTTGCTCGGCGAGCGTGTGTTCGGGTTGACCGGGTACACCTTCCTGCTCACCTACGTGCTCGCCTTCGGACTGACCAAGGCCGCCACCAACTACGCCGCCGGGACCTGGTCGGACCGGTTCGGCCGCAAACCCGTGCTGGTGGTGGGCTGGCTGGTCGCGCTGCCGGTGCCGGTGTTGCTGATCTGGGCGCCGGACTGGGGCTGGGTCATTGCCGCGAACGTGCTGCTCGGTGTCAATCAGGGCCTGACCTGGTCCACCACGGTCATCATGAAGATCGACCTGGCCGGGCCGCGCCGCCGGGGCCTGGCTATGGGGCTCAACGAGGCGGCCGGCTACACCGCGGCCGCGGCGACGGGGCTGGTCACCGGGTTCCTCGCCGCGCGCTACGGGCTGCGCCCGGCCCCGTTCCTCCTGGGCGCGGCCTATGTCGTGCTCGGTCTCGGCCTTTCGGGCCTGGCCGTCCGGGAGACCCGCGAGCACGCCCGGTTCGAAGCCGCCACGCACCCGCCGCCCGCCGGCGGGACCCGGGCTGGGGTCGGGTCGGAGCTGACCGACCGGGAGGTCTTCGTGCGGACCAGCCTGCGTGAGCCCGCCCTGTCGGCGGCCAGCCAGGCCGGCATGGTCAACAACCTCAACGACGGTCTCGCCTGGGGATTGTTCCCGCTGTTGTTCGCCGCCGCGGGACTGTCGGTGAGCCGGATCGGCGTGCTGAGTTCGCTGGTGCTCGCCTGCTGGGGACTGGGGCAACTGGTCACCGGTCCGCTGTCCGATCGCTGGGGGCGCAAGCACCTCATCACCGCCGGGATGCTGACCCAGGCCGCCGGGCTCGCGCTGATCGCGGCCGTCGACACGTTCGCGCCGTGGGTGATCGGGGCGGTGGTGCTCGGTGTCGGCACCGCCATGGTTTATCCCACGCTGTTGGCCGTTGTCGGCGACGTCGCACACCCGGCCTGGCGGGCTCGCGCGGTGGGTGTCTACCGGCTCTGGCGCGACGGTGGCTTCGCGGTCGGCGCCATCCTGGCCGGTGTCGTCGCCGATCTGGCCGGACTGCGCGCGGCGATCTGGTTGGTCGCGGCGATCACCGCGGCCTCCGGTGTCGTTGTCGCGATCCGCATGTACGAGACGCATCGGCGGACCGTCGGGTGAAGCGGCTCCTCGGCGTGCCGGCCGCCGCCGAGGTGCCGCGGGATGACGACGTGAAAACAGCCCACATCGGGTGAGCGGCGGAAAGTGCGGGCGGATTCGCGTTGCCGGTGACCACCTGTTGTGGCGCACTGAATACGCGACTCGATGGGAGGACGGCCATGACCGTGCCGCATTACGATGATCTGCGCGCGCTGTTCATCAACTGCACGCTGAAAAGGTCACCCGCGACCAGTAACACGCAGGGGCTGGTGGACCGGTCCGCGCACATCATGGCGGTCGAGGGCGTCGAGATCGAGCAGATCCGCGCGATCGACCACGACCTCGCTACGGGGGTCTGGCCGGACATGACCGAGCACGGCTGGGCCAGTGACGCGTGGCCGGCGATCCAGGAACGGGTCATGGCCGCGGACATCCTCGTGCTGGCCGGACCGATCTGGTTGGGGGACAACGGTTCCGTGACCAAGCGGGTGATCGAGCGGCTTTACGGCAACTCCCATTTGCTCAACGACGCCGGTCAGTACGCCTACTACGGGCGGGTGGGCGGTTGCCTGATCACCGGGAACGAGGACGGCGTCAAGCATTGCGCGATGGACGTCCTCTACAGCCTCCAACACCTCGGGTACACGATCCCGCCGCAGGCCGACGCGGGCTGGATCGGTGAGGCCGGTCCGGGTCCGTCCTATCTGGACCCGGATTCCGGCGGTCCGGACAACGACTTCACCAACCGCAATCTGACGTTCATGACCTGGAACCTGCTGCACCTGGCCCGGATCCTCAAGGACGCCGGGGGAATTCCCGCGCACGGCAACCAGCGCAGCGAGTGGGCGGCGGGGTGCCGGTTCGATTTCGAAAACCCCGACTATCGCTGAGGCACCTCCGCCTCAGACCGAGAGCAGCCGGTCCTTGGCCCGCTGGTACTCGTCCTCGCTGATGTCGCCGTGGTTGCGCAGCCCGGCCAGCTTCTCCAGTTCGTCGACGCCGGGTTTGCCCTGGACCGGCTGTTCGTTCTTGGCCGCATCACGGACGTACTCACGGAAAGCCTGTTCCTGACGCTGGGCGTGCCGGATCTCCCGGTCGCCCATGCCGCGACCGCGCGCGATCAGGTACACGAAGATGCCGAGGAACGGCAGGACACAGCAGAAGATCAGCCAGCCCGCCTTGGCCCAGCCGGAGAGGTCGTCGTCGCGGAAGATGTCCACGATGACCCGGAACAACAGCACCAGCCACAGGATCCAGAGGAAGAACCACAGCATGGTGAGGAACAGATTGAGCAACGGATAGGTCACGGTGCACCTCCGATCGCCGGTCTGCCGCGGCCGGCGGCAGAAGGAACAGCGGCAGGACTGCCGATTCCGCCACGCTGGGCCGGTCGGGCGCCCACCGCACCACCTCAAAGAGGTGATGAATCACGCCTTCCCGGCCGTCGCGGTCAAGCGTTGCGCGCGGGGGCGGCGGGCGGGCCGGGTTGGCGAAGCCCGAAGGCCAGCACGATGTCGGTGATTCCCTTGAAGACGGCGATCAGGCCCACCCACAGCATCAGCAGCGCGGCCGACCGGGACGGCACGGCGGCGGCCCACAGCGCCACGATGATCTCGATGAGCCCGACCACCAGAAAGATCCACCAGAGCGCGTCGAGCGTGCGCACCACGAGTGCGATGACGATGTCCGCGCTTCCCTTGATCAACAGGAACCAGGCCAGTAGCCGGGCCAGCGCCTGGAAGGTCGGGTCCGGCCACACCAGCGCGACGATGCCGACGACGAACAGCGCCGCGGCGAGCGCGACGTGCACCCACCGCCACTGCCGTGCCGCCTGCGCCGTCACGACCTGGCCGAACGAGGAAAGGATCAGCAGCAACCCGGCGGCGAGCGCGATCGACCTGGCCGAGACGAGGTCGAACTGGAGCACCACCATGCCGAACACCAGCCAGACCACGCCGATCACGAGCAGGGCCCACCACGGGGTGCGGATTCCGCCGAGGATCGGCGTCTGGGCCGCCTCGCCGCGGTCCGGGTGTGTGCCGGGTGCTGTCATGGGCGCCTCCGCCTGGCCGCGGCACGCACGCCCGGTCGGCGGAACGTGCCGGCACCGCCAGGTTTCCGGCCCGCGCCACCGCCGCGCCTCGCCCGCCGGGGATGAGATCGTCCCGGCGGGCGGGTCAGGTCAGGACGTCTGGTAGACGACGACCGGCGTGCGGGAGCGCCATGTCGTGAGGCCAGGTCCCGGCGGGCGGGCCGGATCAGGACGCGTGGTCCACGACGGGTGGGCCTGTCAGATCACGACGCGTCCACCACCGCCGGGCGGCGTCGGGCGAATCCGGTGGCCTGTTCGAACGCGTGGCCGGCACGCAGGACGGCGAAGTCGGCGCGGTGCGGGCCGACGAGCTGTACGCCGACCGGGAGACCGCCGGGCGTGAACCCGCCCGGCACCGACAGCGCCGGGCAGCCGGTGGCGGAGATCAGGTAGGCCGAGCCCATCCAGTCCAGGTAGGTCCGCATCGGCACGCCGGCTACCTCGGTCGGGTACTCCTGGTCGATCCCGAACGGCGGCACCTGGCTGACCGGCAGCAGCAGGATGTCATAGCGGGTGAAGAACTCGCGGATCCGGTGGAACAGCTCGGTGTGCAGGACCTCGGCGCGGCCGAGGTCGCTTCCGGTGAGCCGCCGTCCCTCCAGCGTGTTCCACCGGATGGTCTCCTTGAGCCCGCCGGTTTCCAGCAGTGGCCCGAACGAGACCTCGAACTGCCAGGCCCGCAGCGTGCGGAACACCTCGTCGGCACCGGTGAAGTCCGGGCAGTCGCGCTCCACCGCGCACCCGAGATCCGCGAACACCCGCGCCGAATCCTCGACGACGGCGGCCACTTCCGGCTCGACCGGCACCTGGCCGCCGAGATCCGGCGACCAGGCCACCCGCAGCCCGCGCGGGTCCGCCGCCAGCGGTCGGGCGAAGCTGGCGCCCGGTTCTTCCAACGAGATCGGCGAACGCGGGTCCGGCCCGGCGATCGCCGAAAGCAGCAGCGCGGTGTCGGCGACCGTGCGCGCCATCGGCCCGGAGGTGTTCAGCGTCGTCCAGCCGAGCTGCGCGGGATAGGTCGGAACCCGGCCGGGCGACGGACGGAAACCGACGACGTTGTTGAACGACGCCGGGTTGCGCAGCGAACCGCCGGTGTCGCTGCCGTCGGCGATCGGGCACATCCCGCAGGCCAGCGCGACCGCCGCGCCGCCGCTGCTGCCGCCCGCCGACCTGCCGGTGTCATAAGGGTTTCTGGTCACGCCGAACACCGGGTTGAAGGTGTGCGATCCGGCCCCGAACTCGGGCACGTTCGTCTTGCCCAGCGTGATCACCCCGGCCGCGCGCATCCGTTCGATGATCAGTTCGTCCTGCTCGGGTACGAAGTCGGCGCGCAGCGGCGATCCGTAGGTGGTGCGGATGCCCGCGGTCTCGTGCAGATCCTTGTGGGTCGCCGGAATCCCGTGCAGCGGCGGCAGTTCCGCGCCCGCCGCGGCGCGCTCGTCGGCGGCCTTCGCGTCGGCCAGCGCCCGGTCCGCGACGAGGGTCACGATGGCGTTGACCTTCGGGTTGACCCGCTCGATCTGGTCGAGATGCGCCCGCACCACCTCGCGCGCGGACAGCTCTTTCGCCGCCAGCGCGGCCTTCAGTTCCTGCGCCGTCAGGAAGCAGATGTCGGTCATCAGCCGATCATGCCAGCCGCCGGGCGCTGTGACCCGCGCCGTTGAGCCTGCGCACAGCCGGAAATCGCCATTACGGGGGTAGATCGGGCATCCGGTCGAGCGAGACCAGGTGCAGTCCGAGATCCGCGAGCAGGTCGAGGACACCGCGCAGTGGCTCCTCGTCGAGCCCGGCCAGATAGATGATCGTCTCCGGCGGCGCGGACATGATCCGGATCTCCTCGTGCTCTCCCAGCGCCTGCCGGGCCCGATCCGAGAGCCGCCCGCTGATCCGGAGTTCGTACCGCGCTTGCGCCACCGCTGACTCCTTGCCGGGCATCGGTCACGGGACGGGCTCGCTTCGTCGCCGTGGGTGAGACCGGCCCCGATGACGAGGACGTCCCGCACTCGTCCTCGAGACCGCGCCGGACTCCACGATGGACCGTGTGCGGCGCGCGCCCATCGCCCGGACGTGATGAGATCCGGCCGGTCCCTGGCGGAGCTGCCGTCCGGGTGCGACAGTGAGTGGGCCAGCGGGGATGAGGCGGGGTGCCGGGCGGCCGCGCGGACGGCCGTCCACAGGAGACGCGATGCCCGAACCGGAGCAGCGGGACACGCGCCGGCGAGTGCCGAAGAACAAGGTCGTGGCGCCCGCGGTGCCCGGGGATTTCGTGCCCCGCCCGCGACTGCTGTCCGTGCTCGACGAAGCGCGGGACGTGCTCGTCACCATGGTGTGCGCGCCCGCCGGCTCCGGGAAGACCCTGCTGCTCGCGGACTGGGCGCCCCGGCACGCGAGCATCGCGTGGGTGTCGCTCGACTCCGACGACAACGACGACGGCCGGTTCTGGTCGGCGTTGCTGGCCGCGCTCGCCGAGTGCCCCGGCGTGCCGCCGGACAGTCCATTGAGGACACAGGTGGTACCGGCGCGGCCCAGCCGGGACCTCGGTTTCCTCGCCGCGGTGGTCAACGCGCTCGACGAGCTGCCGGAACCGGTGTGGCTGGTGCTCGACGACGTGCACGAGCTGACCGACCCGGATCCGTTGTACGGGCTGGAAACCCTGCTGCGACACCGGCCTGCCGGACTGCGGCTGGTCCTGGCCGCCCGGCACAACCCGCCGCTTCCGCTGGCCCGCCTCAGCCTTGCCGACCAGCTCACCGAGATCCGGGCGGCGGACCTGAGGTTTGCCACCGGTGAGGCCCGGGCGCTGCTGGAATCCGCCGGTGTGGTGCTGCTCCCCGAGCAGCTGCGGAACCTGGTCGAACAGACCGAGGGCTGGGCGGCCGGTCTCCGGCTTGCCGCCGTTTCCCTTGCCGAGGCGGAGGATCCGGGTCGGTTCCTGGCCGAGTTCGCCGAGAACGACCGCGCGGTCGCCGACTATCTGATCGACGAGGTGCTTTCCCAGCTGCCCGAAGAGCCGCGCGAATTCCTGTACACGATCAGCGTTTGCGACGAGGTCTCCGCGGAACTCGCGCGCGCGGTGTCCGGCAGTCCCGATGCCGGGACGTTGCTGGACACCTTGGAACGCAAGACGTCGTTGCTGGTGCGGACCGGTACCCGTGAACGCTGGTACCGGATGCACGCACTCGTCCGCTCCTCCCTGCTCGCCGACCTGACCCGCCGCACCCCCGCCCGCGCACGCGGCGATCGAGGCGG
>DASSAD010000153.1:0-11419 GCA_035685725.1 Amycolatopsis sp.
GAAAGAAGAACCTGAGGACAAGGGGCAATGACGGACGACCAGAAAGACAGCGGCCAGGACTACACGTGGCTGATCAACGACTTCGTCCGTAAGGTGCACGGGGTAAGCCATGCGCTGATCATGTCCTCCGACGGCTTGCCGCTCACCGCCTCCGACGCGATGAGCACGACCGAAAGCGAACAACTCGCGGCGATCTCCAGCGGCCTGCTCGCCCTCGCCGGAAACAGCGCTTCGCTGTTCGGCAAGGGCACCTGCGAACAGATCATCATCCGGCTCTCGCACGGGTACTTCCTGTTCATGGGAATCGACTCCGGAGCGGGGCTGGCCGTGCTGACCGATCCGGAATGCGATATGAAGGTCGTCGCCTACGAGATGACGCAGTTCGTCGAGAACGCCGGTCACGCGCTGACCCCCGAGACACGCGCCGACCTTCGCCGGGTGCTCACCGCCCGCCGTGCACAAGGCTGAAACCATCGAACCGTCCAGGATGTGATCACGATGTCGCAAGCCGATGGCGACCGGCCGGGAATGCGTCCGCGGAGCAAGCGGATACGCCCGTATGCCCTGACCGGTGGCCGCACCGCCGCCAGACATCAGCTGCTGGTGGAAACGCTGATCTCCGTGCCGCGGTACGACCCGCAGCTGGGAGAACAGCTGATGCCGGAGTCGAAGGCGCTCTACGAGCGGGCCCGGTCCCAGGTCTCGATCGCGGAACTTTCGTCCCTGCTCACCATTCCGCTCGGCGTGGTGCGCGTCCTGGTCAGTGATCTGGCCGCGCAGGGTGCGGTGTTCATCCATCCCACCGCGCACGCATACCACCACGACCGGCCCATGCTGGAGAGGATCCTCAATGGACTCAAGCAGCTTCCCGTCTGAGGGCCTCACGATCTCGGCGAAGATCGTGGTCGCCGGTGGGTTCGGGGTAGGCAAGACGACGATGGTGTCCTCGGTGTCGGAGGTTCCCGCGCTCAACACCGAGGCGTGGATGACCGAGGCCAGCGAGGGCGTCGACGACCTGCCGCCGGACGGCAGCAAGGTCACCACCACGGTCGCCATGGACTTCGGCCGGATCGCGCTCTACCCGGACCTGATGCTCTACCTGTTCGGCACGCCGGGGCAGGCCCGGTTCTGGTTCCTGTGGGACGACCTGTCGCGGGGCGCGCTCGGCGCGATCGTGCTGGTCGACACGCGGCGGCTGGACCAGTCCTTCGCGGCGATCAACTACTTCGAGAACGACTCGGATCTGCCCTTCATCGTCGCGATCAACCTGTTCGACGGCGAGTTGCTGCACAACGTGGACGAGGTCCGGGAAGCACTGGCCCTCCGCCCGGACATCCCGCTGATCACCTGCGACGCGCGGGACAAGAAGTCGTGCGTGGAGGCCTTGCAGGAACTCGTTTCCTACACGTTGTCGCTGGCCGAGGTTACTGATTCGGGAAGGATACGATCGCATGCGTAAGATCCTGATCGTCGGCGCGGGACAGTCCGGCCTCCAGCTCGCCCTGACCCTGCAGGCACACGGTTACGACGTCACGGTGATGTCGGCGCGGACTCCCGACGAGATCCGCAACGGGTGGGTCACCTCGACCCAGTGCATGTTCGACGACGCGCTGAACATCGAGCGCAAGCACGGGTTGAACTTCTTCGACGAGGTGGCACCGCGGGGCCGCGCCCAGGGCTTCTCGCTCGCCGGCGAGGACGGCAGCCGGGTGCTCAACTGGTACGGCATCTGGAAGGGCCCGGCGCAGTCGGTCGACCAGCGCGTGAAGATGGCGGTCTGGCTGGAGCTGTTCGAGGAGCGCGGCGGCAAGGTCGTCCTGCACGGCGTGACCACCGCCGACCTGAACTCACTGGCCGCCCTGTACGACCTGGTCGTGGTGGCGGCGGGCAAGGGCGAGCTCGTCGAACTGTTCGACCGCGACCCGCGGCGTTCGGAGCACTCGCGGCCGCAGCGCACCGCATCGGTGAGCTACGTGCACGGCGTCGAAGCCCGCCCGGAACAGCCCGGCATCGACGACGTCTGGCTCAGCGTCGTGCCCGGCGTCGGGGAGCTCATCAACATCCCCGGATACACCAAGTCCGGTCCCTGCTACATCTTCTACATGTCGGGCATTCCCGGCGGCCCGTTCGACGCCTTCGCCGACCGCCCCGGCCCGGAGGAGCAGCTGCGCCGCCAGCTGGACCTGTTGCGGCAGCACATGCCGTGGGAGTACGAGCGCAGCAGGAACGCGGAAATCACCGACGCCAAGGGCATTCTCGCCGGAGCCGTCACACCGACCGTGCGCAAGCCGGTGGGCCATCTGCCGTCCGGCGCCTGCGTGCTCGGCATGGCCGACGTCGTGGTCATCAACGACCCGGTCACCGGGCAGGGCTCCAACGGCGCGGCGAAATGCGCCGAGTCCTATCTGAACAGCATTCTCGAGCACGGGGACAAGCCGTTCGACGAAGCCTGGATGCAGGCCACCTTCGAGCGGTACTGGGAGTACTCCCAGTGGGTCGTCAAGATCACCAGCACCCTGCTGGCACCGCCGTCGGAGAACACCCAGCAGATCCTCGGCGCGGCGCAGGCCAACGAGCAGGTGGCCGCGCGCTTCGCCGATGGTCTGAACAACCCGGCCGGCCTGGTGGACTGGTTCTGGGACCCCGAGAAGACCCGTGCCTACCTGGAAAGCTTCTCCTCGTAAGGGCTTTTCACCCACGATCCGTGGCCCGCGGGGTTCTTCCTCGCGGGCCACGGATTTTCAGTGTGCGGTGCCGCTTTCCCCGGTGCTTTCCACGTAACCGTGCACCTCGGGGAGCACGAGGCGCGCACCGAGCCAGCCGATCAGCGAGAAGGTGGCCGCGAACAGCGTCGCCAGCGGCACACCCCAGGCGTCGAACAGCGAGGGGAACAGGAAGATCGTGAAGAACAGCGGGATCTTCACGAACAGGTAGGCGAAGCCCGACGCGGTCGCCTTGTAGCGGGTGGGCGCCATCATCGAGGCCACCGTCATCCCGTTGGACGCCGCCCAGTAGTGGCCCCACAGCAGGACCGCCGCCGCGAGGGGCACCACCGCGTTCCAGCCCACGCCGAGGAACAGCGCGGCCGCGCACAACCCGGCGAAGGCCGTGCCGAAGCCCCACATCGACAAACGCTTGTGGCCCAGCCGGGGCAGCAGCGCCGGGCCGACGAATCCGCTCACGGTGGCGATGGCGTAGATGCCCGCGGACAGGAAGTTGGTGTCCCGGATACCCGAGACCCCGGCCACCACGAAGATCACCGGCAGGTAGAACGCGAACGTCGCGAACTCGGCGCCCTGCATGGCGTTGGAGATCCAGGCGAAGATCGTCGCGCGCCGGCGGAGGCGGTCCTGCCACAGGTCGGCCAGGAAGTCGCGGGTCCGCGGCCGCGGCAGCTCGTAGTCGGTGCCCGGCAGCATGTCGAGCGGATCGCCGAACAACTGCTGCGAAACCTTCTTCGCCTGCGCGAAGCGGCCTCGCTGCACGAGCGAAAGCGGCGTGTCCGGAAGATGCAACCGGCCCAGCAGCAACGCCAACGCGGGCAGCGCACCGAGGCCGAGCGCGATCCGCCAGAGCAGCTCGTGGTCCATCCCCGACTGGTACATGATGGTCACCACGATGATCGCGGCCACCTCGCCCAGCCCGAACATGCCCTGCCAGCGGCTGCCCATGACCTCGCGTTTGCTCCTGGGCATCGATTCCATGATGTAGGTGTAGGCGGTGGCGACGTCACTGCCGAGCGGGAAGCCGAGCAGGAACCGGACCACCACCAGCCACCAGAGGTTCGGCACGAACGACTGCGCCAGCGCCAGCACGACGAAGGCGGCCATGGTGCCCAGGAACACGGGCCGCCGGCCGAACTTGTCCGCGAGCCAGCCGCCGGAGAGCGCGCCGACCACGGCACCGGCCTGCACGGCGGCCGAGGTCAGGCCGAGCAAGAGCCAGCCGGGACTGAACTGGGCCTTGAGGAAGACGAGGATGAAGGAGATCGAGTAGAGATCCCAGGATTCGATGAGGATCGTGGAGATCATCAGCCAGCCGGATCGCCGGCCGGCGCCGGTTCCCTGCGTGTCGAGCACGTGCGCGACCGCGCGATCGGAGAGTCGTTGGACTTCGGCTTGGGTAGACACCATTGTCTTCCTCCCACCAGTGCCGACCCGTTGCCGGGACGGCATTCTCCAGTCCCCGGAAGGTAAACGCCTCACCCGGCACAGTCAAGCGTCGGTAATCGGCGACCGTCGCCCGGCGGGTGCGGCCCGCGAATTGTCCATGTTCTCAGCTGATTCACGGTTACGACGTAGGTGGCTCTTAGGCTCCCGGGCTGTACTGGGTGCATGAGCGACCAGTTCCCGCCGCAAGACCCGGAGCCGAAGCAGGGTCCGCACCAGGGTTCCGACGAGGGACCGCACGAGGCCACCAGCTCGGCCGAGCAGCAGCAGCTTGGCCAGACTCCCGCCGAGCAGCCTGACGACGCCGCGCACCAGCAACCGGGCGCGGCAGCGTTCGACCAGTTCGGTGACACCGCCTACCAGCAGCCGAACGGCGCGCTGTTCAACCAGACTTCGAGCGCGCAGCAGCAGCCGAACGCGCAGTTTTACGAGCAAGGTGCGCAAAGCGCCCCGTCGCAGCCGAACCAGTCGCCTTACCCGCAGCCGGGCCCGCAGCCGGGCGAAGCCGGCTACCAGGCTTACCAGGGGCCCTACCAGCAGTACGGGCAGGCGCCCTATCCGCAGGGTTACCAAGCCCAGTACCAGAATCCCTATCAGCAGGGCTACCAGTCGCCGTTTCAGCACCCGTACCAGCAGCAGCCCTACCTCGGGGTTCCGCCGGCCCAGCCGAAGCGGGGCCGCACGCTGACCGTGGTGCTCGGTGGGGCACTGCTGGTCGCCGCGGTCGCGGCCGGGTTCGTGGTGACCAGCCTGAAGCAGGGGTCCACCAGCTCGTCCAGCGCGTACTTCCCGGGCAGCTCCAACTCGAACTCGGGCCAGGGCTCGCAGGGCTCGGTCGACCCGCAGGCCATCGCCGGCAAGGTCGATCCGGGACTGGTCGACGTCAACACCGTGCTGGGCTACCAGGGTGGCGAGGCCGCGGGCACCGGGATGGTCCTGACCTCCGACGGCGAGGTGCTCACCAACAACCACGTGGTCGAGGGCGCGACCAGCATCGAGGTCACCGACCTTGGCAACAACCAGACCTACAAGGCCACCGTCGTCGGGTACAACCGCACCCAGGACGTCGCGGTGCTGAAGCTCCAGGGCGCCTCCGGGCTGACCACCGTCACCACCGCCGACTCGTCGAAGGTCGCCGTCGGCGACACGGTCGTCGGCATCGGGAACGCCGGCGGCACCGGCGGCACGCCGAGCGTCGCGCCCGGCTCGGTCACCGCGCTCAACCAGTCGATCACCGCTTCCGACGCCTCCAGCGGCAGCTCCGAGCAGCTCGCCGGGTTGATCGAGGTGAACGCGAACATCCAGTCCGGTGACTCGGGCGGGCCGCTGGTGAACAGCTCCGGCCAGGTGATCGGCATGGACACCGCGGCCTCCAGCGGCTACCAGTTCGGCCAGGGCGGCGGCCAGGGTGGCGGCATGGGCGGCCGCGGTGGCCGGCGCGGCATGGGCGGGGGCATGGGGGGCGGCCTGGGTAATGGCGGCATGGGCTCCGGCGGTATGGGGAATGGCGGTATGGGGGGCGGCACGGGTGGCACCGGCCAGGCCGGTGGCGGCCAAGCCGCCGGCGGGCAGAACACCAGCAACCAGCTCGGCGGCTCGGGCGGCACGGGCAGCGGGTCCGACGGGTCCGACGGGTCCGGTAGCGGCTCGGGCGGCCAGAACAGCGGCGCCACCGGCTTCGCGATCCCGATCAACCAGGCGCTGACCATCGCCAAGCAGATCGAGGCCGGCACCGGCTCCTCGACCGTGCACATCGGCGGCTCGGCGTTCCTCGGTGTCTCGGTCAGCGACTCGAACTCCACCCCGGGCGCCACCGTGCAGCAGATCGTGGCGGGCAGCCCCGCCAGCACCAGCTCCCTGGCCCCCGGCGACGTGATCACCGGGCTCGACGGGAAGGCCGTCGACTCGGCGACCACGTTGACCACGCTGCTCGACGCGCAGCACCCCGGCGACAAGGTGACTCTCACCTGGGTCGACGCCAACGGGGCCCAGCAGTCCGGCACCGTGTCGCTCGCGACCGGCCCGGTGGGCTGAGCACGAATCACGAACGACGCGGCGGTGCCGGCGTCAGCATCACCTACGGTGCTGGCCTCGACACCGCCGTCGTCGTCCCCCCGCGTGGCTAGATCGTCCACAAGCGACTGCGCAAGATTGAAGAAGAATCGGCCGCCACTCCCGCTTAGGTTTGGGACACACCGAATCCCCCAGCGAGGAGTGACCATGAGCCGGGTACGGGTGCTGGTCGGCACGCGCAAGGGCGCCTTCGTGCTGACCTCCGACGGCAGCCGCGAACAGTGGCGGGTCAGCGGCCCACACTTCGCGGGCTGGGAGATCTACCATGTGGCGGGCTCGACCGCGGATCCCGCCCGGCTGTACGCGTCACAGTCGACGAGTTGGTTCGGGCAACTGATCCAGCGCTCGGACGACGGGGGCGAAACCTGGCGGCCGGTGGGCAACCGGTTCGGCTACGACGGCGCGACCGGCACCCACCAGTGGTACGACGGCACGCCGCATCCGTGGGAGTTCGCGCGCGTCTGGCATCTCGAACCGTCACCGAGCGATCCGGACACCGTGTACGCCGGGGTCGAGGACGCGGCGCTGTTCCGGTCCGGCGACGGCGGCGAGAGCTGGCAGGAGCTGCCGGGCCTGCGCACGCACCCGTCGGGCCCGTCGTGGCAGCCGGGCGCGGGCGGCATGTGCCTGCACACGGTCCTGCTCGATCCGCGCGATCCCGAGCGGATCTACGCGGCCATCTCGGCGGCGGGCGCGTTCCGCAGCGATGACGCGGGCAAGACGTGGCGGCCGATCAACCACGGGCTGAAGTCGGAGGGCATCCCGGATCCCGATGCCGAGGTGGGGCACTGCGTGCACCGGCTGGCGATGCACCCGTCCCGGCCGGACGTGCTGTTCATGCAGAAGCACTGGGACGTGATGCGCACCGACGACGCGGGCGGGTCCTGGCGCGAGATCAGCGGCGACCTGCCCACCGACTTCGGGTTCGCGATCGACGTCCACGCCCACGAGCCCGACACGGTCTACGTGGTCCCGATCAAGAGCGACTCGGAGCACTTCCCGCTCGACGGCCGGCTTCGCGTGTACCGGAGCCGTTCCGGCGGAGACGAGTGGGAACCGCTGACCAACGGGCTGCCGCAAAAAGACTGCTACGTCAACGTGTTGCGCGACGCGATGGCCGTCGACTCGCTCGACGATTGCGGGATCTACTTCGGCACGACGGGCGGCCAGGTGTACGTGTCGCCGGACGCCGGCGACAGCTGGAAACCGATCGTCCGCGATCTGCCCGCCGTGCTCTCGGTGGAAGTGCAGACACTGCCGTGATCCGCGTCGTCCTGCCCGCGCACCTGCGCACGCTGGCACGCATCGACGGGGAGGTCCGGCTCGAAATGGACGGTCCGGCGACCCAGCGCAGCGTCCTCGACGCGCTCGAAGCGCGCTATCCGGTGCTGCGCGGGACGATCCGCGACCAGGTCTCCCACCGCCGCCGCGCCTTCGTACGGTTCTTCGCCTGCGAAGAGGATCTTTCCCACGAGACACCGGATTCACCCTTGCCCGAAGAAGTCGCGCTGGGCAAGGAGCCCTTCCTCATCGTCGGCGCGATGGCGGGCGGCTGACCCTGGTCAGTCCGGTGGCGCCGGCGAGTTCCGGGCCGAGTCGTGGGCCGAGTCCTGGGCCGACTCGTGGGGCGGGGAGAGCAGGGTGACCACGGTGGAGTCGTCGGCGGCACCCAGCCCGGCCCGCTCCCCCAGCAGATAGAGCTGCTGCGCGGCGGCGGCCAGCGGCAACGGGACGTGCGCGTCCTTCGCGATGCCGGTCACGATCCCCATGTCCTTGACGAAGATGTCGAGCCGCGAGCGCACCTGCGCGCCCGCTCCGTAGGCCTCGATCATCCGGGGGCCGCGATCGGCGAGCATGAAGGATCCGGCGGCGCCCTTCGACAGCGAGTCGATCACGACGGCCGGGTCGAGCCCGACCCCGCGCGCCAGCGCGACGGCCTCCGCCGCGGCGGCGATGTGCACCCCGGCGAGCAGTTGGTTGATCGCCTTGAGCGACTGGCCGTCACCGGGGCGGGGGCCGACGACGGTCACCGTCGAGCCCAGCCGGTCCAGCACCGGCCGCGCCGCGGCCAGCTCGGTTTCCCCGGCACCCACCACGATCAGCAGATCACCCGATCCCGCGCGCGCCGGTCCACCGCTGACCGGGGCGTCGACGAACGCGAGGTCCGACTCCGCGAGCCGGGCGGCGGTGGCGCGGGCGGCGTCCGGGCCGACCGTGCTGGTGAGCACGACGACCGCGCCCGGACGCATGGCCGCGGCCGCGCCCTGTTCGCCGAACAGCGCGCCGTGGACCTGTTCGGAGTCGCGGACCGCCACCAGCACGACGTCGGCTCCCGTGGCCGCCTCGGCGGCGGTGGCCGCGACGGTGATGCCGGGAACGTCCCGGCCGGCGGTGACGTCGGCGGGGTCGAACCCGGCGGCGGACCCGGACCCCGGGTCGAATGCGGGGTCGAACACGGTCACCGGAAGGTCCCGCGCGAGCCGCCGCGCCATCGGCCGGCCCATCGCACCGAGTCCGAGCACGGCCACCCGCACCGCGTTGCCGGTCACATCCGCCTCCTCAACTTCGTCACGACCTCGGCCAGCGACCCGTCGCCGCCGACATTGCCGGCGAACACGACGTAGGGCGTCCCGGCGAAGGGACCGCCGACCGGTTCCCACAGGGAAACGATCCCCGGCAGCAACGTGCCCCGCGCGATCGCGCGCCGGATGCCCAGCCCGCCGGTGGCGATGTCGCTGGAAGTGATGCCGCCCTTCGCCACGAGCCACGCCGGCCGCCGCGCCCGCACCGTCGCGGCGACGGTTTCCACCAGCGCCGCGGAGACCGTGCGGGCGATGGCCAGGCTCGCGTCCGGATCGTCCGCGGTGACCAGCGCCCGGCTGGTGTGGATCACGACGTCGCCCCGGGTCAGTGCCTCGGCCGCCGACGCCGCCACCTCCGCCACGAGCGCGTCGCGGGATTTCCGTGCCAGCAGCGCCGGCACGTCGAGTTCGAATTCCGTGCCGCCGCCCAGCTCTCGCAGGCCGGCCAGCTGCCGGGTGGTGAGCCCGACGTGGGAGCCCACCGCGACCAGCCCGTGGCCGCCCGGCCCGGCCGAGCCCAGCGGACCGTGCTCAGCCTGTCCCGCGCGGGCCCGGACGAAGGACGGGCCGACCCGGTACAGGAACCGGCGTCCCGCGGCCTCCGCGCGCACCAGGGCGAGCGCGAGTACGCGCAGATCCTCTTCCGCGACCGCGTCCACCACCGCGGGCCGGCCGTCGCGCAGTTCACCGAGTAGCGCGGCGACCCGCTCCGGTCCGCCTTCGCGCAGATCCCGGCAGGTGATCGCGAGGACCCGCGCGGCGGGAATCCGGCCGCCGGTCTTCTCCGCCACCCACTCGCGCAGGTCCGAGCTGCGGTAGCCGAACGTGGCGTCGCGCGCGAATTCGCTTTGCCCCACGGGGAGCAGGCCGTCCGCGGTCGCCATCCAGTGCACCGAGTTCACGGTGAGCCGGCCGGCCTGGAGGTAGGCGGGCACGATGACCACGCCGTCGACCGGGCGTCCGCGCCGCGCCTCCTCTTCGGCGAGCACGTCGGTCTCGAGCGGATAGTGACCGCGCAGCGTGGAATCGCTGCGACTGGCCAGAACGTAGTCCACATCTTCGGTTCGCGCGGCTTCGGCGACGGCGGTGGCCACCTCGCGGTCGCGCGCCGCGGCGTCCGCGGCGGACAGGCTCCGCGTGTTGGTGAGGATGAAGAAAGCGCTTTCTTTCCGGCGAAACGCCCACCGCAGATCGTCGAGTTCCCACGAGGTGAGCACCGGTGTCCCGGCCACGCTCTGCGTGCCGGTCGGGTCGTCGTCGAGCACCACCAGGCGCGGTCCACCGGCCACCGCGCCGGCGACCTCGGCCGCGGTCACCGGAACCGGTTCCGGGAGTCCGTCGAGAAGTTCCGCGGGTGTCACGAATCCACCCCCAGTACGTGCGCGCGGAGATGTCTCATGTCGACGGTCAGTAGATCCCGTCACGCCCCGCCCGTCAAGATCCCGCCGTGCGAGGGGGACGAAACGACCGGACCACGAGCCGGGACCCGCGGCGTGGGACTACCAGCCGGCGAGCACGGTCTCGAAGGCCAACTCGGCGGCGCCCAGCAGTTTGGCGTCCGAGCCCAGCGACGACGTCACCACCCGGGTGCCGCCGAGCGCGCGGCTGACCAGGCTCCGCTCCCGCACGATCTCCTCCACCCGCGCGACCAGCGAGGCCGGCAGCGCGGTGAACAGATCGCCCAGCACCACCAGTTGCGGGCACAACAGGTTGACCACGTTGCCCAGCCCGATCGCCAGCCACTCGGTGAACTCGCCCAACGTGTCGGCGACCGCCTCGTCCGACAGGCCGCGCAGCTCGGCGACGATCGCGCCCACCGGCGCGTTCTCGGCGAGCCCCAGCGTCCGGCACAGCGCGCGTTCGCCGATCTCGGTCTCCCAGCACCCGTAGGAACCGCAGTAGCAGGGCGCCCCGCCGGGCCGGACGACCATGTGCCCGATTTCGCCGATGTGGTGCCCGCCGGCACCGCGCATGGACACGCCGTTGGAGATCACTCCGCCGCCGACACCGACATCCGCACTGATGTAGACGAGATCGTCGGCATCGCGCGCCACGCCCCGCAGGTGCTCGGCCAGCGCGCCCAGTTCCGCGTCGTTTCCCATGTGGACGGTCATGCCCAGCGCGCGGGAGAGCCAGCCGCCCAGCGGAACGTCGCTCCAGTGCAGGTTCGGCGCTTCGTGGACGTAACCGTCGGCATGCCGCACCACCCCGGGCACGGACACCCCGATCGCGACCGGGGAGACCGCCAGCTCGTCGATCAGCGGCCCCGAGGTGTCCACGATCTTGGTGAACACCTCGGCCGGCTCCCGGCTGCCCTCCCGCATGTTCCAGCTGCCCCGGCCCAGGATCTGGCCGCCGATGCCGACCAGTGCCAGCGCCGCCCGTTCGACCCGGATGTCCACCGCCAACACCACCGCGGCCTGTGGCTTCGGCAACACCAGCAGTGACGGGCGGCCGGCGCCGCTGCGCTGCGCCGGCACCCGTTCGGCCACCACGCCGTCCTCGGCGAGAGCGTCGACCAGCGCCTTGATCGTGCTGCGGTTGAGCCCGAGCGCGGTGGCGAGCTTCGCCCTGGTGGCCGGACCGTCCACATGC
>DASSAD010000154.1:0-4812 GCA_035685725.1 Amycolatopsis sp.
CAGCAGGGCCAGGGCTGGGTCGCGTGGCCGGTGTGCTCGATCAAGGCCGGCATCGCCTGACGCCCGCGCCGGGCAGCTGACCCGGTGCGACCCGGAAGACGTCCGGCCCGGGCACGTCATCGACGTCGTGCCCGGGCCGGATGGGGTTCCCCTGGTGGTCCGGTTCCGGTGCCCGCGCCCCGGCCGGTGCGCGGGCCGCGAGCGGTAGGGTCGCTGGCGTGACACACCTGCTCGGGCCTGCCGAGATCCGGGGGCTGGCGGCCGAGCTGGACGTCCGGCCGACGAAGAAGCTCGGCCAGAACTTCGTGCACGACCCCAACACCGTCCGCCGGATCGTCGAACTCGCCGGGATCACCCCCGCGGATCACGTGCTGGAGGTCGGTCCGGGGCTCGGCTCGCTGACGCTGGGCCTACTGGCTTCCGGCGCGCCGGTCACGGCGGTGGAGATCGACCCCGTGCTGGCCGGGCGGTTGCCCGTGACGGTGGCGGAGCACGCTCCCGACGCCGCGTCCCGCTTGACCGTGCTGACCCGCGACGCGCTCCGAGTGCGCGCCGGCGAACTGCCCACACCGCCGACCGCTCTGGTCGCGAATCTGCCGTACAACGTGGCGGTCCCGGTGGTCCTGCACCTGTTGGCCGAGCTGCCGACCGTGCGGCGCGCGCTGGTGATGGTCCAGGCCGAGGTCGCCGACCGCATGGCCGCTCCGCCCGGCAGCCGCGTCTACGGCGTGCCGAGCGTCAAGCTCGCGTGGTACGGGCGGGCGCGCAAGGTGGCACCGGTGCCCCGTTCGGTGTTCTGGCCGGTGCCCAACGTGGATTCGGCCCTGGTGGCCTTCGAGCGCACCGATCCGGTTTCCGCGGCCGACCGCGACGCGGTGTTCTCCTTGATCGACAAGGCTTTCTCGCAGCGCCGAAAGACGCTTCGGGCGGCGCTGGCGTCCTGGGCGGGTTCGGCGGAGCGAGCCGCAGAGGTGCTTCGCGCCGCCGGTGTCGACCCGGGTGCACGCGGTGAGCAACTGGGGGTAACGGATTTCGCGAATATCGCGGAGAGTGCCGGCGTGCGGCCGTCCGTGTGATCTTCGGCTGTGATCTGCGACGTGGGGCTTGCGTCCATGATGTGGAATCAGCACACTTTGTGGTGTATCCATCCCGAGCGACTGAGAGACCTGGCTCGCCGAAGTCGCAGCAACCACTCCACCCGGAGCAGGTGCTAACGCCAGGATCGATGGAGGACCCTGTGTTTCGCACGCTGCTCACCAGACGCCGTGTCGTCGATGAGTGCCGCCGCACAGTATGCGCGTGTCATAGCTGACCGTCGTTTCCGATTCTCTTTTCCCGTTCTTCCTCGGTCCGTTCTGGACCGCTCATTCGGTTACGGTCGGCGCGCCCGTACAGCGGCGGCGCCCGTCTTTGTGGAGCCTTGTTGTGATTACTGTCGAAAACCTGACCAAATCCTTTCCCGGTAAGGCCGAGCCGGTCCTCGCGCTTCGCGAGGTGAACATCGAAGTGGGTGCGGGCTCGCTGTACGGCGTGGTCGGTCCCGCCGGGGCCGGCAAGTCCACCCTCGCGCGGTGCATCGCCCTGCAGGAGAAGCCGGATCGCGGCACGGTGCGGCTCGACGGTCTCAACGTCGCGGGTCTCGACGGCCGCCGCCTGCGCGAGGTGCGCCGGCGGGTGGCCGTGCTGGACGCGCAGCAGTCACTGCACGCCGAGCGGACGGTCGCCGGGAACGTCGCGGGGCCGTTGGAGCAGCTCGGTGTCGACGGGCCGCAGCGGCGCCGGCAGGTCGGCCGGATTCTGGACCTGGCCGGCCTGACTCAGCGGGCGGCGCAGCATCCGGGCGAGCTGACCGAGGGCCAGCGCCGCCGGGTCGCGCTCGGCCGGGCGCTGGCGGGGGGCCCTTCGGTGCTGCTCGCCGACGACCCGACCGCCGGTGTGGACGCCGAGGAGGCGGGCGCGGTCCTGACCGCGCTCGACCGGGCCCGTGCCGAGCTGGGTGTCACGGTGCTCCTGACCACCCAGGACGGCGCCGTCGTGCGGCGGGTCTGCGACGGGGTCGGCGTGCTGGAGGACGGGCGGCTCCTGGAGCATGGCACCGTGCTCGACCTGGTCGCCAACCCCGGCAGCCGCACCGCGCAGGCGCTGCTCCCGGCGATCGAGACCCCGCGTGCCCAGGCCGCGCTCTACGATCGCGCGGTCGACGTGGTGCTGATCGGCTTCGCCGCGGTGGGTGCCCTCCTGCCGGAGGCCGCGAGCCGGTTCGACACCGAACTCGCCACCATCGGCGGCGGCCTGACCCGGGTCGGCGACACCCCCGTCGCCCACTTCCGGCTCGGTCTCCGCGGCCGGGGCGCCGACGCGGCGCTGGCCTGGATCCGCGAGCGTGGCGCCCACCTCAACCCGGTCGCCGCGCTCACCCGCCCCGTCGCCGCCGCCTGACCGGCTCCCGCCCGTATTCGAGAGGAAGGTGGGTTTACTACGGATAGTCGGTAGTAAACCCACCTTCCTCCAGTTCCCCGGGCCCTGTGGAGGCTGGTTATTGGGGTGCCGGTGACACCTGTGTCACCTGAGGCCCGCGGCCGACCAGGATGCCGACCGCGATCCCGACGACGGCGAGGATGCCCGCGGCCCACCCGCTGGCGACCGCGTAACCGTGCACGGTGGCGCTGACCGCGCCCAGACCGACCGCGGAGGTGGTGGCACTGGCGGCGATCGTGTTGAGCGACGCCGTGCCCAGTGAGGCGCCGACCTGTTGGGACGTGGTGACGAACGCCGAGGCCACGCCCGCGTCGCGTTCGGCGACCCCGGCGGTCGCGACGTTCATCACCGTCGGCATCGCGAGCCCGGCTCCGGCGCCGAGCGCCAGTTCGGCGGGCAGGATCACGCCCCAGTAGGACGAGCCCGCGGTGAGCTGGGTGAGCACCGCGAAGCCGGCGGCCAGCAGGAGCAGTCCGACCAGCAGCAGCGGCCGGGGGCCGGTGCGCGGCAGCAGGCGGCGGGACAGGCCGATCGAAACGAGCACGTTGGCCACCAGGAGCGGGAAGAACGCGAGCCCGGCCGAGAGCGCGCCGTAATGCATGATCACCTGGAGCTGGAAGGTCAGGAACAGGAACATGCCGAACAGGCCGAACGCGGCGCCCGCGATCGCCAGGTAGGCCGCGGACCGGGTGCGGTCGGCCAGGATCCGCGGTGGCAGCAGGGGATTGTCCAGCCGTGCCTGACGGACCACGAAGGCGGCGATCAGCGCCAGGGCGACGCCGAGCAGCCCGAGCACCAGCGCCGAGCCCCAGCCGCGGGTCGCGGCTTCGGACAAGGCGTAGACGAGCGCGACGATCCCGCCGCTGCCGAGCAGCCCGCTGAACCAGTCGAGTCGCGTTTCCCGGTGCTTCGCCACCTTCGGCAGCAGGAGCCATCCGCCGATCGCGGCGATGACGGCCACCGGCAGGTTGACGTAGAGGCACCAGCGCCAGTTCAGGAACTCGGTGAGTGCCCCACCCGCGATCAGTCCGACCGCGGCGCCGGACATGGCGATCGCACCGAACACGCCGAAGGCCTTGGCGCGTTCGCGGGGTTCGGTGAAGGTGATGGTCAACAGGGACAGGGTGGACGGTGCGAGCAGCGCGGCGAACACGCCCTGCGCGGCGCGGGCGGCCATCAGCATGCCCGGACCGGTGGCCGCGCCGCCGACGGCGGAGGCGATCGCGAACCCGAGCGCGCCGATGATCAGGGTGTTCTTGCGGCCCCACCGGTCCGCGAGCCGGCCGCCCAGCAGCAGCAACCCGCCGAAGGCCAAGGTGTACGCGGTGATCGTCCATTGCCGTGCCGCGTTCGACATACCCAGGTCGTGCTGGGCCGAGGGCAGGGCGATGTTGACGATGGTGATGTCGATGATGACCAGCAGCTGGGCCAGTCCGATCACGGCCAGTGCCCACCACTTGCGCCGGTCTGTCGGCACCGAGGAGGGTGCCGGAGCAACGGTCGCCATGATTGATCCTCAACGTTGTACTCTTACTCGGCAATTACTTGTCGGCCGGCAAGTCAACTAGCTAGCCGTAAGGTAAGCTCAGAACTAGCCGGTCGTCAAGTTGGCTTGAGAGCACCCTCAGGAGGGGATCGGGCGATGGCGGGGCGCCGCAGTGACACCAGGGAGCGCATTCAGCGGGTAGCGCTCGACCTGTTCGCCGAACAGGGCTACCAGAAGACGTCGCTGCGTGAGATCGCGGAGAAACTCGATGTCACGAAGGCCGCGCTCTACTACCACTTCAAGACCAAAGAGGACATCATCAGCAGCCTGGTCGAGGACCTGGCCGCTTCGCTGGACCAGGTCCTGGAGTGGGCGCGGGCGCAGCAGGACCCGGTCGCGGCCCGCCGCGAGTTCGTCTGCCGCATCGCGGCGCTGATGGAGGGCAACTTCACCCGATTGTGGCTATTCATCCACGAAAACCAGCCGACGCTGAAGGAAATGCACGTCAGTAACGCGTTCGAGGAACGCATGAAGGCGGTTTTCGAGCTCATCTGCGGCGGTGAGCGCGATCCGGCGGCGCAGCTGAAGGCCAGGCTGGCGGTGGTCGCGCTGGTGCTGGGGAACAAACCGCAAGTGCTCGCGGCCGCCGACCGGTCCGAGGTCGCCCTGCGGGTGGCGCTGGAGCTAGCTTCTCCTCACGGTGGTCGGGCCGAGGCGGCCACGTAGTCTTGAGGCGTGCTAGCCGTCGTACCGCCACCTGTCACGGTCCGGGTACCGTCCAAGATCAACTTGCATCTTTCGGTCGGTGACCTCCGCCGGGACGGCTTCCACGAGCTGACCACCGTGTT
>DASSAD010000155.1:0-31222 GCA_035685725.1 Amycolatopsis sp.
ACCCTCATGGATCAGACCCAAAAGGATGTGCTCGGTGCCGATGTAATTGTGGTTGAGCATCCTGGCCTCTTCCTGAGCCAGAACGACCACCCGCCTCGCGCGGTCGGTGAACCTCTCGAACATTCCCACTCCCTCGACTGCGCGGACACCTGGAGCGAAAGATCACTATTTTTTTCCATAGTAACCCGTGACGAGGTCCGGGAAAACCTCCAGTTTTCGCCGTGTGTCGTCTTGAGCGCCCGCGCCCCTGCCTCTAGCTTGGGCCTGTTCGCTACCCGAAGTCGAAGGAGATCGATCCGCGATGGGCGAGACGGAAACCGCGACCATGGAGCCGATGTGGCCCCAGGGCGCGAGCGAAGAGTACGTCGCCGCGCGCGTCGAGCTGGCCAGGGCGGAACGTCGGCTGCGCGACCAGATCGAGGCGGTGGCCGCCGCGCGCCGGCGCATGCCGCAGGGTCTGCTCCTGGACGAGTACTCCTTCGCCGAAGGCCCGTCCGATCCGGGAAAGCTGGCCGCCGAACGCACCACGACCCTGCGGGAACTGTTCGGAGACCACGAAACCCTCGTGATCTACCACCTGATGTTTCACCCGGACGACGACACGGCCTGCCCGATGTGCTCGCTGTGGGTCGACGGATTCCACGGCGTGGTCCACCATCTGAAGCAGCGCACCGCTTTCGCGGTCGTCGCCAAGGCGCCACTGCCCCAGCTGCGGCAGTGGGCACTGCGCCGCGGCTGGGACGGGTTGCGCATCCTGTCCAGCCACGGCACGAGCTTCAACGCGGACCTCAACGCCGAACGCGCCGACGGCGACCAGCGGCCGATGATCAGCGTGTTCACCGCGGACGGCGAACGGGTGCGGCACTTCTACACGCTGCCAGCGAACTTCCTCGACGACAGCGAACGCGGCATCGACCTGCTCTCGCCGGTGTGGAACGTGCTCGATCTGCTGCCCGCAGGCCGGGGCGACTGGTACGCGAGCAACTCCTACCCCGGCCGCGAACGCTGAAGCCCGCCGCGATCACGGCGGTTCGCTTCCCCCCGCGCGAGCGGCGTCGTTGTTCACCCGCGCAGCATGCGCCGGATCGCCTCGACCCGGTCAGTGATCATCCGGGCTCCGATCGCGGTGCCGGGGATGATGTGGGCCAGGTGGAACGCCTCACCGTAGTGGTGGATCTCGGTGGGCACGCCGGCCTGGACGAGCCGGCGCGCGAAGTCCAGGACCTCATCGCGAGTCGGATCGATCTGGTAGGCCGTGACGAACGCGGGCGGAAGCCCGGACAGGTCCTTCACCTCGGCGCGGGCCGGGGCGGCGTAGGCCGGAACCTCGGCGCTGCCCGGTTCCGCGGTGCCCCGCAGGTAATAGCGCCAGCTGAGGGGTGAGTTGACGGATTGCCACATGGGGGTGTCGGGCATCGTCGTCATCGACGGGGTGTCGAGCCGGTCGTCGACCGTCGGGGCGTCCAGGAACTGGGCGATCAGGCGGGGACCCTGGCGGTCTCGGGTCATCAGCGCGAGCGCGGCCGCGAGATTGCCGCCGGTGCTCTCGCCCAGTACGCCGAGACGCTCCGGGTCGATTCCGTACTCTTCCCCCTTGGCGGCGGCCCATTCCAGCACCGCGTAGGTGTCCTCCAGCGGAGCCGGGTAGGGATGCTCGGGCGCCAGCCGGAAATCCACCGCGATGACGACGACGCCGGCCCGGTCGGCGAGCATCCTGGCACGGAAGTCCACAGTGGACAAATCGCCCATCACGAACCCGCCACCGTGCAGGTACAGCAGTCCAGGAAGCGGGCCTGAGTGCTCGGCGGGCGCGTAGACCCGGACCGGGACATCGGCGGCACCGTGCGGGACGGTGACCTCACGCACGGACAGGGGGATCCGCGGCTCGTAGACCGGTCGACGCAGGGCCACGAGCCGTGCCGCCTCACGGGTCGACACGAGATCGGAAAGGTCCATTTTCGGCAGGACGGCCGCCACCGCGACGAGTTCGGGATCGAGTAGGTGGCCCACAGTACTTCTTCCACTTGAAATGACGAGATCATTTACAGGTTAGCGGGATGCCGGGCCGGAACCGAAACGCTACGAGTGATCGCCACCACGGCGAATCTCCGTTGTCCGACAGGATGCCCCTGGTCGCCGGGAAGTGGCCGGTCCTGGCCGGTTCGGGATAAACCGTCGCAATTTTCCAGCCGGTACGAAATCGCGAGAGGGGTGGGCCGTTTGGCCGCGCAGGATCCGCCTGGCATCATGGGGAAACGGAACTTTGCTCCGCGACGTGTGGAGCGGTGTCCCCCCGACGACCACCGGCCGGAGAGCGAGGCAGTGACCGACCCTGACGCTCAGCTGGGTCCGCGTAAGCGGGCCGACGCCCGGCGCAACGAGAAGACGCTGCTCGAAGCCGCGGCGGCGATCTTCGTCGCGTCCGGCGTCGAGGCTCCGGTGCGCGACATCGCGGCGAAGGCCGGGGTCGGGGTGGGCACGATCTACCGTCATTTCCCGACGCGGGCGGACCTGATCGTCGCGGTCTACCGCCACCAGGTGGACGAGTGCGCCGCGGCCGGCCCGGCCTTGCTCGCGAGCGGCGGCACGGCCCGTGCCGCCCTGGAACGGTGGATCGACCTCTTCGTCGACTTCCTGGCCACCAAGCACGGGCTCGCCGCGGTGCTGCAGTCGGATGACGCCGGTTTCGAAGCCCTTCACGCCTACTTTCTCGACCGCCTCCTGCCGGTCTGCACCGAGCTGATCGAGGCCGCCGCCGATGCGGGCGAGATCCGGCCCGACGTCGATGCCTACGGACTCATGCGTGGCATCGGCAGTCTCTGTGTCGGCGCCGAGGACAACCCGCGCTACGACGCCCGTCTCATGGTCAACGTCCTCGTCGCGGGACTGCGCAAGCCGGGATAGACCTTCGCCGTGCCCGAGCGCCGAGTAATTCGCTCGTGTCCGATTTGGATGATTGTTACGGTGTGCTGGATGTCGAATCCCTATGCACAGAACGCGTTCCGGGCCCGGTTCGACTGGGGCCCGCTCGGCGCCGAGGTCCTGGCCGGCACGTCCGGTGTTGTGGCCGTCGTCGATGTGCTGTCCTTCACCACCGCGCTGACCGTCGCGGTCGACAAGGGGATCGAGGTCTTTCCCTTTCGCTGGAGGGACGAGCGCGCCGAGCGGTTCGCACAGGAGCGCGACGCCGTGCTCGCGGTCGGCCGGTCGGTGGCGCGGCCGGGACAGATCAGTCTCTCCGTCGCGACCATCCGCGCCGCTGATCCGGTCGCCAGGCTTGTCCTGCCCTCTCCGAACGGCTCGACCATCGCGAACGACATCGCGAACGACATTGCGCACGACATTGCGAACGACATTGCCGCGACCGGCACGACCCTGATCGGCGTCAGCCTGCGCAACATCGGCGCCGCCGCCGACTGGACCATGCGCTGTCTCGCGGCGACGCCCGACGCAGCAGTGTCGGCCATCGCCGCTGGTGAGCGCTGGGCGGACGGCTCGTTGCGGCCCGCTGTCGAGGACCTGTGGGGCGCCGGTGCCTACCTCGCCGCCCTCGACGACCGGGGCTTCGGCCCGCTGTCTCCCGAGGCGCTCTCCTCGGCCGCCGCCTTCCGCGCGGTCGCCGCCGATCTCCCCGCGCGGCTGCGCGCGAGCGCGAGCGGGCAGGAACTCATCACCTGGCATCACGCCGAAGACGTCGAGATCGCCGCCGAGGTCGACACGAGCACCGCGGTTCCCGTCCTTCGGGGTGAGTGCTTCACGGCAGCCTGACCGGGGCCGCTCCACGAGCCGAGTCACCTCAGTTGCGGTGCCACCTCGGCGGCGACCCACTCCAGCGCCTGCCCGACATGCTCAGCCGCGACAGGCAGCCAAAGAGTGCAGGCGGAGAGCCCCACCGCGGCGAGCTGTCCGAGGTCGTCGACGACGCTCGCCGCGGTGGGCGCGGGGCCGCCGAGCGGTCGTCCCGGTGGCGGAACCGCCGCGGGGACACCGGGCGGAGTGAGGAACGCGGCTGAAGCGAACGTGCGGCGGTCGGCCTTGTCGGCATCGGCGTCGGCGTCGGCATTGGCGTCGGCATTGGCGGCCAGGTCACGCAGGCGGCGCCGGACGTCGAGGACCTCGGCGGCATCGGCACCGCTGCCGTACCAGCCGTCGCCGAACCGCAGGACACGACGCAGCGCCGCGTCGCTGTGGCCGCCGACCCACACGGGCGGACCGCCGGGGGTGGCCGGAGGCACTCCCAAATGCGCGGCGTGCACCGTTGTGAACGTCCCGTCGAAGTCCGCGGGTCGCCGGGTCCACAGGGCCTTGGCGGCGGCGAGGTGATCGTCGGTACGGGCACCACGTTCACGGGCGGGTACGCCGACGGCGGCGAAGTCGTCGGGGTTCCAGCCGGTACCGACGGCCAAGATCAGGCGGCCACGGGACAGCACGTCCAGGGTGGCCGCCTGGTTCGCGAGCACGACCGCTGGGTAGTAGGGCACGACGAGCACCGACGTCAGCAGTCGCAGCCGCGTCGTCGCCCCGGCGACGGCGGACAGCAGCACAAGCGGGTCCGTGTCGAGGCCGAAACCGCTGTCCAGGAGGCGGTTGCCGACCGCAACGTGATCGAAGCCCAGATCTTCGGCATGGCGTGCGGCGCGGAGCACGCTGGTTCCGTCGTCGAGCGGCCAGCGTGGTTGAAGTGAGACGCCGAGGCTGAGCAGGGGCATGAGTTCGCCTTTCGGTGACCGTCCGGTGGACCTTCCCGGTCAAAGCGCTGGACCTCGCGCGCCGCGGATGACGGGTCAGCCCAGTGTTCGGTGCGCGAGCCAGGTGCCCTCGACCCGGGCGGTGATCTTCGCGAAGGCTAGGTCACGCGAGGTCGAGGTGTCGTCGGCGAAAGGTGAGAAGCCGCAGTCGTCGCACGTGCCCAGCCGGTCCGGTGGGATGTATTCGGCCGCTTCCAGTACGCGTTCGCAGACCTCGTCGGCGGTTTCCACGCGGGGATCGATCGGGTCGGTCACGCCCACGAAGATGCGCTGTCCGTCGTGGTGATGTTTGCGGATCGACTCCAGCACCCGGCGGCGGTCGGCTTCGCCGGCGAGTTGCAGATAGAAGTTCCCGGCGTTGAGTTCGAACAGCATGGGGAGAAGTTCGGCGTAGTCGACGTCCTGGCTGTGCACGGAGTCCTGGTCCCCGCCCGGACAGGTGTGCACGCCGATTTTCTTGCGTTCCTCGGCGGAAAACCGGTTCAGGACCTGATTGTTCAGGTCCACGAACGAACGCAGCAGCCCGCCGGAGGGGTCCAGTTTCAGCGACAGCCGGCCTTCGGTGAAATCGAGCTGGACGGCGTGCACCCCGGCGTCGAGACAGCGGCGGATATCGGTGGCGCTCTCGGTGATCAAATCGGCGAGGAATTCCTCGCGCGGGTATCCGGGCACGCCCGTCTCGGGGTAGATCAGGCTGAGCGCCGAGGGGGCGATCACCGCTTGCTTCAACGGGATCCGGGTGTATTCCTTGCCATTGCGGAGATATTCGTCGGCGTAGTGGCGATACCGGAACGGGGCGCCGGTCAGTCTCGGCAGCTGCCGGGTGTGCCCGTCGGCGAAGGGGATCACGACCCCGTTTGGGGCCAGCGTGTCCAGCCCGGCCAGTGGGTAGGTCGCGAAGCTGGGTTTGGCCTGTTCGCCGTCGGTGACCACCGGTGAACCGGTCCGGGCGAAGCGGTCCATCGTGTCGGCGAGCGCCATCTCCTGGAGCTCGCCGAGCCGTTGCGGCGACAGCCTGCCCGCCTCGAACCTGGCCAGTCCTTCGACCAGGTAATCCGGCCGGGGAATGCTCCCGATCGGTTCGGTCGGTATCGTCATCGCGTCTTCCCTTTCCGGCCGGTCACGCGGCACGACAATCGATCATCGCGAAATCGGGAAAGAATTGTCGCGGCGCCAAGAATGGTTTCCGCCGCAGCCTGTACTGTTACTACCAGCGACCGGACGGACACGTCAAGAAGTCGCTACGATCTGGCCCGGTCCGCGTGTACGCACCCGAAACCGCTCTACGGTCCGTGACCGTGTTGGGGTCGCCGACCACGAATGTGCATGCCGAGGTGAAGGGCGCCGAGACCGACACCCACGCAGGCCGCACCTCCGACTGTGATAGCGCAGTGGGCCTCCTCGCCTCTGCTACCCTGGCGCTCGTGACTGCCGGGTCGGCTGTAAGCCGCACACAGACAGGATTCCCGGCCGCGCGGTGAGCGCGGCGCGGGCCAGAGGCCCGCCCTCCGTACGCATCCCAACGATCTCTCGGGACTGCGAAAGGAGGTGAAGTCAATGTCCTCGCATGAGGTTTCCCTTGCCGTATGGCAGGCATTCCAGGACGGGCACGAGGTCGGCGCCGTCGTCGACGCGACCGTGGTATCGGTTGTTCCGTTCGGCGCGTTCGTCGAGGTCGCGCCCGGAATCCATGGTCTGCTGCACAAGGATTCATGGGACCAGATCCCACAAGTTGGCGAATCGATGCCGGTTCGCATCGCAGAATGGGGGCCGCCGCGACTGAGCGTCGCCCCTGCCCGATAACACCTGGTGTGGGGCCAGATTCAGGCTGGCCCCACACCAGCAATCGTAGGCCGTCACCGAGGCGAGCTGCTCACACGAGCATCCCGTCACCCACCAACACGGGCGACCGGTCCGCGACGGACACCTGGTAGTACGCCCTACTTCGGTGCCTGGAAGCCGCCGATCTTCTGTTCGAGCAGTTCGGCCAGCCGCAGCGGGGTGCGGTCCTCGAACGCCGGACCGATGAGCTGCGCTCCGACCGGCAGGCCATCGGGGGACCGGCCCGCGGGTATGGCGGTGGCGGGCAGGCCGGGCATGGTGGCCAGGCCTGCCCAGACGAGTTGATCGAAGTACGGGTACTCGACGCCGTCGATGTCGATCCGGCGTTCCAACAGATCGGGGTCGTGGTCGTGCGGGAACGCGGGAGTTGGCGTGATCGGGCACACCACGGCATCGAACTCGGCGAAGAGCTGCCGCCAGCCGTGGCGGTGGAGTTCGCGACGGTTGTCCGCCTCGATCCAGTCGCGGTGGCTGAACACCATGCCGCGCAGCCTCGTCGCGCCGAGACTCTGATCGTCTGCGCTCAGCTCGGCGGCGCGGGTGCACAGCTGCTCGAACGATTCGACGGGAAAACGCGCGACGGAGCCCGAAAACAGCAACTGCGTGTAGAGCGTCGCGGCTTCGGTCAGATCGGGCAGCAGCGGACTGCGGCGTTCGACGCGGGCGCCGCCGGCGACCAGCGCGTCGGCCACCCGGTTCACGCCCGCCCGCACGGCGGACCCGGTCGGAATGAGCGGATGCTCGTCGAGGACCAAGACCCGGAAGTCACTCAGCCGCTCGTGGCGCGCGAGCGGCAGCGTCAACTCGTGCGCCACGCCGAGCGTCAGCGGGTCCGGCCCGGCCATGACGTCGAGCAGAAGCGCGAGGTCGCGGGCGGTGCGCGCCATCGGACCGACGACGGCGAGGTCGAGGTCGACCGGCAATGCCGGCGCGGGCGGCGTGACCATGCCGCGGTTCGCCGCCAGCCCGAGTGTCGGCTTGTGTCCGTACACGCCGCAGAAATGCGCGGGGGTGCGCAGCGAACCGGCGATGTCGGAGCCGATGGACAGCGCGCCGAATCCGGACGCCAGTGCCGCGGCTGACCCACCGGAGGACCCACCCGGCGTACGACCGTGATCCCACGGGTTGTTGGTGGTGCCGTAGATCTCGTTGAAACTCTGCAGATCTTGCAGCCCCAACGGCACGTTGGTCTTACCGAGCACCACCGCGCCCGCGGTCCTGAGCCGCGACACCTGTACCGCGTCCTCGGCCGGTACATAGTCCTTGAACGCCGGCATGCCCCAGGTGGTGGGCAGCCCGGCGATGTCGTAGGACTCCTTGACCGTCACCGGAATGCCGAGCAGCGGCCGGTCCTCGCCGCGAGCGCGCGCCTGGTCGGCACGGTGTGCGGCGGCCCGCGCACGGTCGAAGTCCGGCACACAGATCGCGTTGATCACCTTGTCATCCCGCTCGATACGGGAGATCGCCTCGTCGGTCAGTTCCACCGAGGTCACCTCACCGGCACGCAGCGCGGCCGCGAGCTCTTCGGCCGACCGGAAATTCCACTCCATGAATCCGAAGCTAGCGGCCTGCCGCGGAGGCCACAAAATGCCGCTTCGCACAACGGGATGGACGTCTCGATACTCATTCATCATGTTCCTCTCCGGCCACAGGCTGTTTCCGACCGCCGGCCATGGCGATGCGCGGCGGGATCGATGTCGTCCGGGAAGTTCCGGAGACCTGTTTCGGCCGGAGAAAGGGGTTTCAGGACTTCTTGGTCAGGCTCGACAGCCGGATGACCGGGCCGAGCAAGGCGTTCTGGACGCGTGTCAGCAGCGGCAGCTTGCCGCGCACGAGAATCGCTTCGAGGCTGTCCAGGATGCGCGGCCAGCCGCCCTTGGTCCGCTTGTAGGTCGCGGTGATTTCGGGAAAGTCGTGCAGCAGCGTCACCACGGCGTGTCCGTCCTCCTCCGCGACCTCCCAGACGACCGTGGTCGGCGCGTCCTCGAGGTCGGTGAACCGGAACTCCTGCACCATGCGCCGCGGTGGAACGAATTCGGTGAGGATGCCGTCGATGTAGGTGATCGAGCCGTCGGGCTTTTCGTACCGGAACGGTTCCCCGGCCCGCCTCGGCCCGACGAAGGCGCTGTTGAAATACCAGGGTTGCCGTTCGGCGGTGATGGCCGCCCAGACCTCCGTGACCGGTCTGGGGATGGTCTTGCTGAATCGCTGCTCCGGCATGGTGTTCTCCTTCCGAAGGGGGTCAGTCCAGCTCGGTGAGCTCCTGCCAGACCTGTCCACGGGTGCCGCCGGTGAACAGGCGCGGCGGCGCATCCACGGTGAAACGGACCGACTCCAGGTGCAGTCTGCTGGACCGGCCGCGCACCACGTCGGTCATCTCCATCAGCTGGGGCACGGTGATGCCGTCGACGACGGTGAGCCGGTCGGCGCGGTATCGGCGGCGGGGGCCGGTCCCGTCGGGCCCGTGATAGTCGATACCGGTGACGAAACCGTCGGGCTCGCGAAGCCGGAGGTCGAACGGGGCATCACCGGTGCGCACGACGTCGGCCAACGAAGTGACGCACCGGCCGCGCAACCGTACCCAGCCTGGCCCGTCGTCCAGCGTGGTGTAGCTGTGCGCGTCCTCATAAAGCCACACTCGCAGGTCGTCGTAACTGAATTCCGAGCCGAGCAGCCCTTCCCGACGGCGGAAGGAGTCCAGGCGTCGGGTGCTGCCGCCGGCGAAGGGCAGGTGCAGGACGATGTCGAACGGTTCGACCCGGCCACGGCGTTCTCGCACCAGAAAGTTGATGTTGCACAGTTCGCGCGGCGCCATGACGCAGCAGACCGTGCTCGACAGCTCGTCGTCGCTGCGCCGCAGGGTGCGCAGGTTCAGCCGGCGGCTGCCGAGGTCCAGGACCACGTCGCGCAGCTCGACCCGGCCGATCGGCCGCCGGTTGGCTTTACGCACCCAGTCCAGGGCGTCCCTGGCCCGCATCACGCCGCGCCGGAACCGGGCAGGATGCCCAGCTGGATCAGCATCCCGATACCGCCGAGTGATCGGGCACCGCGATCAGTCTGGAAACAGCGTCGAATCCGTCCCGGCACGCGGGCACGAGATCCGCGGGAGACTGGGCGCGTGCCATGAGTTTTTCCCTCCGTGGCGACCTGCGGCGGGCCATGCCGCCCACCAGCCGTATTACTACATTATTCATTACTGAAGGTCAAGGTTTCCGCGTTCGTGGGCGAAGATAATGGTTGATCAATTCACTGTCCGATATCGTTTTTCGGTGATCGGGTCAGCCGAATGGACGCAGGGCCGCACTCAGTTCGGCGGGGATTTCGGCGGGAAGCACACCGGAGGGTGCCCGTTTCATGCAGGCGACGGTTTGCTCGCCGCGGGCGGCGAGTTGCGGGCCACGGTGGAACTCGAAGTCCATATCGATCCGGTTACCGGTCTTCGCGCGTAGGCTCATGGCGATGTCGATCTCGTCGAAGGCGAAGCATTCGGCGTAGTAGTCCATCGAGCACGACACGGTCACCAGCAGCAGTTCGCCCGCCTGCAACGCCGTGAGCACCCCGGGCGTGTGCTCGGCGAGGAAGTGCTCACGGCAGTGCCCCTGCCAGTGCAGGTAGTGCGCGAAGTACACGTTGCCGACCAGATTCGTCTCGTCGAGGGTCACCACATGCCGGTGGCGATAGGTCCTCGGCGCCATCAGCGGCTCCGGATCGTGAGCGTGAGGTGGACTCGACTCGCCGATTCCAGCACCCGGGTGCTGGCCCGGACCACGGTCAGCGCACCGGAACGCTCGACCACGATCTCGTCGGCCGCGTCCTGGCCCGAGCCCTGGCCCGACTCACCGTCTTCCACGTCGACCTCTGCACTGGTGGCAGTGCCGGTTTCCCTGCCGGTTTCCCTGCCGGAATTCACGGTGGCGGGTGGCTCGCCGAGGACGGTCGCGGTGAGGGTGCCGGCTGCCAACGTGGTGGACACCGCCACCGGGCCGGCGATCCCGAACTCGATCAGTCCGCGCGAGAGCCACGGTCCGACCAGCCGGGCGGGCAGGCCGTCGGGCCAGTCCAGCGGCCCGACCGCGCGCAACCGCAGTCCCTGCCAGCGCGCCACGGCAGCGCCGTCGGCCGCCAGGAGATCGACGTCGAACTCGTAGTCGTCGGCGGTGTGCGCGACTTCCCGCGCGTGCACCAGCAACGGTCCCGAGGGCTGCCGCCACACCGTGAAGCGCTCCACGCCGACCGGGAGCACGCGCCGATGCGGCACACAGGCCTGCAACGCGTGGATGGTCGCGTCGTGGGCACCAGGGTCACCGAGAATCAACTCCGCGCTGTGGAACGGGGAAAACCAGGAATCCGCGGTGGATGGAGTGAGGCGGGCCGACACGCGAAACGCCGACAGCTCGGCATAACCGGTGACCCTGCGGAAACGGCCCTCGTGGAAGAACAGATTGCCGTACCAGTCACTGACGCCACTCTCGCTGTCCGGCACGAAGGTGGGTTTGAGCGTCGGCGGTGGTTCCCCGGCGGGTTCGATCCGCGCCAGGAATCGCACCGTGTCGTCGGCGAGGACGGTGTCCACCCCACCGGGCTCGGCGAGCGCGGCCACCCGGATCGCGCGTCCCGCGGCACGATCGACGGTGACCGGGGCACGGAACCCGGCACCGGTCACCGAAACCGGCAGCCCGGGCCCGCCGGCCAGCGCCGCGGCCTGTGTCATCGCCTCCAGGCCCAGCACCGCCGGCAGCACCGGGACTCCGTCGACGCGGTGATCGGCGAGGTAGGGGTCGGCGCCCAGGGACAGATCGGCCTCGAAAACCGCCTCCACACCGGGAAAGCAGACCGGAACCCGTTCGGCGAAACGCGGCCACGAGGCCGGTTCGCCGGCGTCGAGGGTCGGCGCGCTGGGAAAGCGCGAGGTCAGCAGGACCGTCACCGGGGCGTCCGGATCGGCCAGCAGCGAGAACAGCGCCCGCGCACCGAGTTCGGGTTCGACCGGTGTGATCCCGCGACGGCGCAGCTCGTCGAGCACCTCCATGCGCACGCCCATCCCGAGCCCCGACCACACCGACCATTCGAGGGCATGCGTCCGGCAAGCCGGGTGTTCCGCGCTCCACCGTTCCAGCTCCACTCGCAACCAGTCGTTGGCGACGCAGTATTCGGCCTGGCCGGCCAATCCCTGCCGGCCGATGATCGAGCCGAACCCCAGCACCAGTGCCAGCCCGTCACCGGCCTGGCCGAGCAGCGCGCGCAGACCGAAGACCTTGGGGTGCATGGTTTCCGCCAGCGATTCGGCGGTGACCGCACCGATCCGCCGCGGCCGGTTCACCCCGGCGCCGTGCAGCAGGCCACGCAGGGGGCCGTGCTTCCGCGCGGCCGCCACCAGCGCCGCGGCGTCCCCGAAATCACCGACATCGCCGCTCTCGTAGTGCGCCCGCACCCGTGCGCGCAGCTGCGCCAGCGCGGCGGCCACCCCGGGATCGTCGGCGGGGGTGCGCCCGGTCAGCACGAGGGTGCAGCCGGTCCGTTCGGCCAGCTCCGCCGCGAGGTAGGCGGTGATTCCCCGCACGCCGCCGGTCACCAGGCACACGTCACCCGGTCCCAGCGGCAACCCGGAAGCCCCTGGCGATCCCGCGCGCTCGACCGGGGCGCGCGGGACCACGACCGCACGCCACAATGATCCATCCGGGGCACAGCGGAGTTCGAGGTATCGGGTCTGGCCGGACAGTACCTCGGGATCGACGCGCCGGTGCCGGTCCGGCACCTCGACGACGGCGACCGCGCACGAGTCCAGCTCGACCGCCACGCTGCGGCCCACCGCCGCCGCCGCGGGATGCCCCGTGTGCACGACGAGCAGGCGCCGCGGTGCCGCCGCCGCGATCTCCCGGAGCAGCTCCGCCAGCTCGGCGGGCCCCGCGCTCGCGGTCAACGCGACCGCGAAACCGGTGTGGTCGGCCGGCGCGGCCAGCTCGTGCAGCCAATGTCCCGGTTCCGCCCGCACGGTCCAGCGCGCCGACACCCGATCTCCCGGACGAAACGGCACCCACCGTTGTTCGAACGGCCGCACCCAGTCCCGGACGCCGCGCACGGGGCCACCCGAGGACCCGCGTTCGGCCACGGGCAGGGCGGACAGCGTCGCGGCGGCCTCCGCGACGGTGGCACCGGCCAGCGACGGCGGCATGTCCGCGGGCTGCCGGCCCAGCGCCTCCGCCACCGTGCCGATCAGCTGCACCAGTTGCAGCGAATTCAGGTGCAGATCCCCGAGCAACGAGCTGCCCGGAGTGATCGCGTCGGCCGGAAGTTCCAGCGTGGCCGCCAGATGCCCGGTGAGCACCGCCAGCGGATCACCGTGGGCATCGACCGGCACCCGCGGCGCGGAAGGTGGCGGAGAAGACGGCACGACGGGCGCGCTCGCCCACCCGTCCCGCTCCTCACAGGGGTTGACGACGAACCGGGGCCGGGCATCGAAAGCCAGCTCCCGCGACGCCCGGCCACTGAACCACGCATCCAGCTTCGCGGCCCCCGCCGCCGCGAGCACCGCGGTGGCGAAGGCATGCCGCCGCGGATCCCCACCACAGTCCAGGCTCACCGACGGCGTCGCGAGCCCGTTCGCGCCCGCCAGCGCGGACAGGATCGTGCCGGGTCCGGCCTCCACCATCAGCTCGCAGCGGCGGGCCAGCTCGGCGACCGCGTCGGTGAACAGCACCGGACCGGTGAGCTGATCGACCAGCAACTCCACCAAACCGTCCGAAGTGGACGAAAGCTCCTTGCCGGTGATGGTCGAGATCACCACCTTCTCCGGCGCCCGCAGCAACCCGACCGCCTCGCGCAGCGGACGCCGCGCCGAACGCATCGCCGGACTGTGAAACCCGTGCGACACCGGCAGTTCCGCGACCGCGAACCCGGCACGGCGGGCCCGGTCGGCGACCACCGCGATCTCCCGCCGCGGCCCCGACACCACGATCCGCTCCGGCGCGTTGTACCCGGCGATCACCACCTCGGTCCCCGACACCAGGCGCGCCACCGCATCGGCCCCGGCCGCCACACTCGCCATCGTGGTGTCCGCCGCACCGTGCTCGGCCATGATCCGCCCACGCCGGGCCGCCAGCTCGAGCACCTCCGCGGCCGAACACGCACCCGCCCAGTGCAACGCGGTCAGCTCGCCGAGACTGTGCCCGCAGGCGGCGACCGCGGCCACCCCCAGCTCCCGCAGCCACGCCAGCGCGGCCAGCGACTGCCACACCACCGCCGGCTGTGCCACCTCGGTCCCCCCGATTCCCGGAACCGCCGACCCGGGCAGCCCGGGAAGCGACAGGCGCGCCGCCCACGGCGGCACCGCGGCGCGAACCGGAGCCGCCTGCCCCGGAAAAAGCAGCCCGACCCGCGGCGCCGCACCGGAACCGAGCGCGAACCCCGCGCGCTCCACCAGCCGGAGCCCACCCGCCCACCGGGTGGCCGCCTCGGCGGCGGCGTCGGCGGCACCGGCCAGCTCCTCGGGCGAACGCGCCACCACCACGGCCCGAAACCGCTCCGCGCCGTCACCACCAGCACCACCGCTCCGCCAGGCGGTCGCCGCCACATCACCGACCTCGGCCGCGGAAAGATGCACCGCCGACGCCGCAAGCTCGGCCAGCCGGCGCGCCAGCGCCCGCGGATCCCCGGCGGCCAGATACACGATCTCGTCCGGTCCGATACGGGCCGACCAGCGCCGCACACTCGCCGGCAGCACCGGCGGCGTCTCCCCACGAGCACCCTCGACGATCACGTGCGCGTTGATCCCGCCGAACCCCATCGCGGAAACACCCGCCCTGGGCACCGGCGCGCTCCACGGTTCCGGCTCCGCCAGCACCCGCAACGGCCCCCGGCGCACCAGCTCGTGCGGCCGCACACAGCCCGTGGTCGGCGGCAGCACCCGGTGCCGCACCGCGAGCACGGCCTTGATCAACCCCGCCACCCCGGCCGCGGCCTTGGTGTGCCCGATGTTCGCCTTGATCGTGCCCAACGCGGCCGGCGCGCCCGGCCCCCGCACCTCGTTGAGCGCCGCCAACTCCACCCGGTCACCGATGACCGTCCCGGTCCCGTGCCCCTCGATCAGCCCCACCGCGCCGGGAGGAATCCCGGCCCGGCGGTAGGCACGGCCCAGCGCGAGCACCTGACCGCGCCGTTCCGGCCGCGACAACCCACCCGAACCGTCCGAAGAGGACGCCCACCCGATGATGTGCGCGTAACTGCGGCGCCCCAGCCGATCGGCGTCCTCGGCCCGCATCAACGCGACGACACCACAACCCTCACCCGGCAGGAACCCGGTCGGCCGCTCGTCATACACCCGCATCTCGGTTGTCGCGAGCGCACCGAGCCGGGCGAACCCCACCAGCTCCAGCGGGTCGAGGGACATGTCCACCCCACCGGCGAGCATGAAATCGCAGTCCCCCTCGGCCAGCGCACGGCAGGCGGTGGACACCGCCAGCAGGCTCGACGAGCACGCGCCGTCCACCGTGTACCCGGTGCCGTGGAAGTCGAACTGGTTGCAGATCCGGCCCGCGATGGTGTTGGCCAGCGCCCCGGTCAGCGTCTCCTCACCCGGCACCGGAAACGGCTCCTTGACCAGCGACTCCAACCGGGCCAGCACCGCACCGGCCGGACCGGGCCCGAGCCCGGCCTCCGCCAGCGCGGTCGCCGCCGCGTCCGCCAGAAACGGCCAGCGGAACCGCAGCGTCGCGGCCCGGGTGAACTCGCCGGTCAGCGAATTCCCCAGCACCACACCGGTGAGATCACGGTCGAGCCCCGCACCGCCCGGGTGACCGGCATCGGCCAGCGCATCGGCCGCGGTCTCCAACGCCAGCCAATGCGCCTGATCCGCCGCCCGGTACAGCGGACCCGGAATACCGAAACGCCGCCGGTCGAACTCCCAGTCGCGCAGCACGGCCGCATGCGTCAGATAAGTGCGATCGGCGTCACCGCGCGCACCACGATAACCGCCGGACAACCGGACCTCGGGAAGCCGCCGGAACGCCCGCCGCCGCCCCAGCACGTTCTGCCACAGCTGCTCCGGACTCCGCGCATCCGGATACCGGCACGCCATCCCGACAACAGCGATCCGGACGGCGATCCGGTCACCGCTCACGACATCCTCCCGGCCGGCGTCCCGGCCGGCGCCGCCACCTTCCCGATCGCCGCGCCCACCCCCGTACCCGCCACCGCGGCGGCCCGCCGGCGCTCGGCCACCAGCAGCACCCCGGCCCGCAGCACACAGGTGATCACCAGTGCGAAGAAGAACCCGAACACCACCCCGCACACCACGAGCAGGCCGTAGACCAGCGCGTTGGTGAACCCGAAAACGAACTGGTTGCGCGGTTTCACCGGCGAGGTCGCCGGATCGGTGATCATGTAGTTGGTGTAGATCACGAACGCCAGCCCGGTCATCGGCAGCAACGCCCCGACCAGCGCGTGATCGAGCACCAGCCACCGCAGCACCGCCTGCAGGGCGAACCCGCCGACCCAGCCGAGGATCAGCGGGATCTTCCCGGTCAGCGTCGCGTTCAACATCGTGCCCGCCGCCAGGATCGCCAACGGCAGCAACCAGTCCCAGGCCCCGGTGATGTAGTTGGTGAAATGGTACGGCGGCGCGATCCCGACCCAGCTGAACACCAACAGCGTCACCACGATGCCCACGTTCGACGGATTGAGCACATGCCGCGGCTTCCCACCGATCCGCAACCGGATCAGATACTTCGTCGCGTGCGCGACCACCACCGCGAACAGGTACGGCCACACCGACGCGTTGCCGTACAACAACATCGCGCAGGCCAGCGCCGTGATATGCGCGGGCAGCAGGAACGCGGCCACCGCGCGGGCCCCACCCGCGTACTGCGGCGGCCGGCGGTGCGCCCAGCTGTCCACCGCCTCCAGCAGCAACGCCACCCCATAGCTGGTGGCCATCGCGAGCAACGGCGTGATCGGCGACTGCTCGAAGCCGAGGATGAGATGCCCGGCAAGGGTGAACACCGACAACGACAACGCGAAACGCTGCAACGCCTTGACCCGGGTGTCGGCTCCCTGCGAATTCACGGTCACCGTCCCCGGTGCCGGCTGCGCCGAATCCGCCGCCGAATCCGCCGCGGCGCCGGGCTGGGTCGTGCCCGTCGTCGTACTCGTCGTGGTGCTCGTCGTGGTGCTCGTCATCGTGTGACCGCCGTTCCGTCAGAGTGAAGTTCCACGGTGTGATGCCCCGGGACCAGGCCGATATCGGTGCTGTGCAGGCTCGTTCCGTCCCGCCAGGTGAGTGTCGCCGTCGTCGGCGCGCCGTCGGGCAGCGCCAGATGGACCAGGCTCGCCGACACCCCGGCATGCCCGTTGGCCGGGAACAACTGGGTCTTCTGCGGATACCTGCCGTGCACCACGACCGTCGCCCCGATCGCGGCCCGTAGCCCACCCGCGGCACCGGGCTGCACCAGATCCAGATCGACGCCCTTCCCGGGCCCCGGCGAGGTGTTCCGCAGCAGGACCGAGTCCTCCCACTGGTTGGCGACGAGAATGTCGAGCTTCCCGTCCCCATCGACGTCGCCGAACGCCAGCCCCCGCGAGTTCCACGGGTCACCGATCCCCAACGGACCCGACAGATCGGCGTACCGGCCCTCCGGCGAACGCACATAGAAGGGATCACTCTGGTGGCCCGACAGGTCGTCACCGAGCTGGAAATGCGGCCAGGCCCACGGATACCGCAGGAGCTGGTCGTTACCCAACGCCAGTTCCTGCAACTCCGGCCACCGGTCGGTCCGCCCCTTCAGGAACCCGGTCGCCTGGAACAGCTGGTCGTCGCCGGAATTGTCGAAGTCGCCGGCCTTGATGTCCCACCCCCAGCCGCTGCGCGCCAGCCCGAGATCCTCACTGCGCTCGTCGTAGGGCACCCTGCCCCCCAGCAGCTCCCGGCCACTGCCCGCCGGCACGAACGCGAAGTTGCTCTCCTGCAACGCATAAGGCGTGGTGATGTTGCTGACCGCGATCATCGGCAGCGCGCTGTCGCCGGAATAAGTGAAGGTGACACCCATACCCTTGAACGAATCGTGCCCGAGCACCTCGGAACGCGGCGTCAGCAGATCACGCGTCCCCTGAACCTCGGTGAGCCGCACCCGGCCCGGCGTAGAGGTGTTCACCAGCACCTGATCCGGCCCGAAGTCGTTGGCGATATACAGGTCCGGCAGCCCGTTACCGCTCAGATCCTGCAAACCGATCGCCAGCGTCCACGACTGCGCCGAATCCTCGGGAATCGCCGTACTCGCGTCGGTCACCACCGGAAACGCCCCCGGCACCCCCGTCGGCCGCAGCAACAGCAACCGGTTCGTCCCGGCGTTACGGGCCTTGTTCATCCCGTCCTGCATCTGCATCCGCTCGTCATCGGTGGCGGTCGGATCCAGCACCTTCGCACCGTCGGGGAAGTAGTTGCCGACCACCACGTCCAGATGCCCGTCGCCGTCCACGTCACCGACGTTGACCACGCTGGAGTTCCACACCTGCATCGGCGAAACCAGCTCCGCGGGCCGGAACTCCGACGCCGACGGCAGTGCCCCCGGGCCCGCCTGGTTGAGGAACAACACCGGCGAACGGCCCCAGTAGTAGACCAGGAAGTCCACCGCGCCGTCCTCGTTCAGATCAGCCGGCACACAACCCATCGGCGCCATCGTCGAGTCGTAGGGCAGGCCGTGCGGCACCAGCGTGAACCGCTGGTACTGCGCACCACCGGCCCCGGGCACCGGCAGCACGGTCACCGAGTCGTCCCGCGGGTCGACCAGGCAGGCGTCCGCGGACCGGCCGAGCCCGCGCAGGTCGGTGAGCGCGACCGCCGCGCCCACCGCGGAAATCCACGCCCGGATCCCCGCCAGCGACGGCTCCACCACCCGCTCCGCCCTGGCCTGGGCGGGCGCCGTGTTCAGCGGCACCTTCTCGAAACCGAACCGGGCGGTCAGCTCCCGGCTCTCCGCCGCACCGATTCCGGGCCGGACGGTGCCCAGACCGGTCACCACCACCAGCGCCACCACGACCACCGGCAACACCGCGTTACGCCACCACGAGCCTACGATGACAACAACCCCCAAACTCTTTCGGTCAGGTCGGAAAGGGAAAGGAAAACCGATGTTCCACGGCCGGAAACATCACGACAATCGCACGTGCGCGGTCCGCAACCGCGATTTCCATTCCAGATACGCGGCCAGCTCACGCGAACCGGTCAGCTCGGCCGCGGCGGTATCGGTCCAGCTCGCGGCCTCACCCGGCGACACCGAGAACAATCGGCGACACGCCAGTTCCGTGTGCGCGGGCACGATTCCGGACCGGCACCGGGCCGCGATCGCGAACAACGCACCCTGCTTCAGCCGCGGCACATCCTCCCCGCACACCGCGACCAGCCGGTCGATCACCATTTCGTCGACACATCCCGCGTAAACCGCCGCCAGGCCGACACCCGCCCACAGCGGCGACCGCGCCCGGAGCGGAACCGACCCGATCAGCCCGGCGACCTTGTCCACATCGGCCGAGGTCAGAAACCACAGCGCCCGGCCGCAGCCGGCCAGCCGCGCCTCCCACCGCGGCGTCGCGGCCCGGGCACACCGCCGCCGCAACGCCGACACCCCACCGAAATACACCTCGGCGAACCCGGCCCCGTCCAGCGCCAGCCACCGCAGCAGCGGCGTCCGGGGCACCAGGACCGGCAGGGGAAGCCGCGTCGGCACCAGACCCCAGCCGTACCCCACGTGAACCAGGTGCACGTAGCCCTGCCCGGGCCCGGCCAGCAACCGCTCGAACGCCCTGGCGTGCCCACCGGTCGCCAGATCGGTCAGCGCCGCCCGCATCCCCGCGCCTTCGTAGGCGAAGCCCCGCTCCTCGTCGGGAATCCCGGCCAGTGCCCGGTGCGGATCCCGCCATCCGGCCACCACGTTGAAGCCGGTGAGAAACGCGCGGGCGTGGGTCTCGAGGATCCGCCGCGCCACCGGACGGTCGAGGGCGAAGCCCCGGTTCGCGAAGTCGGCGAGCCGTAGCGGCAACCGGAGATGCCGCGCCAGAGGCCGGAGTGAGCTTCCGGGGCCAACACTGCGCATCGGGCGACTCCTCGCTGCGAAACCCGCTTGGACCATCGAACATTTAAATGACGGCCGGACAGTTACCGAAAATGCCGGCCCGTTCGTTGATACAGCAGGCCGGGAACACGGTCAAGCGAAGGATTTTCGCGATCAAGAATGCGCTGTCACCCGACAGCATTAATCTACTTGGGCGACATATCCGGGTTCAGCGAGCGCGCTGACACCGGGTCTGACCAGGCGTCACCCGATCGGCAGCGGGCAGCGTCGAGGCCGGCGCCGACTTCGGTCGACACAACGCCGGAACACCCGAACCGCCGACCGGAAATTCACTGTTTTCCCTGGAAACAAAGGGGTCGACAATAATCGGGAATCACCTCGGGGAAGTCATCGCGATACGGCGGAGCACGCGGACAATACGCACGCCGGTGCCCGCCGGCCCGCCGCGTTCACGACACCCCGCCGTTCCCGGACACATCCGAGAACTCCTACCGAAGCGCGAGATCGATAACATAAGAAAAATATAGCGAACAGACTATGCGATCAAGCGTCGCGACCGGTCGTGCGGTCAGTTCAGCCCCAGCATGTTCGTGCACCGCCGAATGGCCTCACCGGCACCGTCGATCTTGATGTCACCGGCGGCCACGGCCTCGAACGGGGTAACCATCCTGGCTCCCACTCGGACGAAGGTGTCGGGATCGCTGGTGATCGTGAGCGCGGGTTCCGTGGTGCCACCACGCAGGAACTTCACCGCACGGTCGCGTACCTCGATGGAGAAGACCTCGTCGCCGACCCGGAACTCGTAGGACTCGTCGACCTCGGGGACACGGGACTGGTCCACCATGGCCTGCACGGCCAGGAAACCCCATTCGGCGCGCACCGCGCCGCCCCGGTCGTTCTCGGCGAGGAAATTCATGCCCCACCGCGCCAAAGCAAGCAGCGGCGCCCGCAACTGTTCCCCGAGCGGAGAAAGCCGATAGAGCTTGCCGCGGCCGTCGCCGGGCACCGGCAACTGCTCGACGACTCCGCTTTCGGTGAGCGTCCGCAGCCGCTCCGCGAGCAGATTGGGGCCCATTCCCGGCAAATTCTCCATGATTTCGTTGAAGCGCACCGGGCTGATCAGGAGCTCACGGATGATCAGCAGGGTCCAGCGTTCGCCGATGATGTTCAGGCCAGCCGCGAGCCCGCAGAACTGCCCATAGTCGCGCTTGCCGGTCATTTCACCCTCGCCATCGCGCCGGCGCCACCGCCGACCCTGTTAACGCTATGAATAGATAGTAACATCGCCGTTCGCCCGTTCGAGCGGCTTGACGAAGACGTGTCAAAGATCACGAACGCATCGCGTGGACGCCGGACCAGCACCACCGATGCCGCAGCCGAGCGCGAGACCGCGCCGGAGCGCGATGACCAGCACAGACGCGATCGGACGCCGCCCCGCCGCAGCGCGGCACGCACGAGCACCGCCATCACGGACAGTAGGGCGTCACCGACTACCGCCGACTGTTCGAGCGGGCTCCGGAGAAGAGAACCCGCCGCGGCCGTCACGCCACGCAGTCGGGTCATCACGGATTTTTCCGGCAAGCACGGCGTCCGCTTGGTCTTCGGAGCGTTTGTGTAGTAACCGGGGTTCGGACCTTACCGGCGGCAGACCAAGATCGGCGCGGTATAGGGCGTTATACAACGCTGGACACCGGCAGCGTGAAAGCGCTTCCTTCGGCGATCCGGCGGCGACGCTCTGCTCCGGAGCAGCGACCGGGCTGCGAAGATGTCGCGATGACTGCCGTCTACGAGAAACTGATCGCCACGCTGGACGAGGGCGGGGCGCGGTACCGGGTCATCGAGCACGCGCCGGAAGGCCGGACCGAGCTGGTCAGCGAGCTGCGCGGGCACAGCCTCGACCAGGCCGCGAAATGCATCGTGGTGCGGGTCAAGGTCACCAAGAAGATCAGCAAGTACGTGCTCGCCGTGGTGCCCGGCAACCGTCGCGTCGACCTCGCCGCCATCAAGAACCTGCTGGACGGGGTCTACGTCTCCTTCGCCGAAACCGAGACCGCCGAGCGGCTGACCGGCAGCCGGAGCGGCACGATCCTGCCCTTCGCGGTCAACCCGGAGCTGCGTCTGGTCGTCGACCCGGCGCTGCTCGCGCACGACGAGATCTACTTCAACGCGGGCGCGCTCGACAAGTCACTCGCCTTGCGCGTCGAGGATTATGTCGCGCTCGCCGAGCCCGCGGTCGTCTCGATCACCGAGCCCGGCTGAACCGCCGCGAAAGCCGGTCCGTATAGATCGTTATACGGTGCGGTTCGGCGAGGTTCGCGGCGGACCGAAGTGCCGCTCGGCCGGTAGGGTCGTGGACCATGCGCATCCTCATCTCGGCCGACATGGAAGGCGCTACCGGCGTCACCTGGACCGATGACGTCGTGGCCGGAACCGAGCAGTGGCAGCGCTTCCGTGCGCTGTTCACCGGTGACGTGAACGCGGCCATCGGCGGCCTGCACGAGGGCGGCGCCACCGACGTGCTGGTCAACGAGGCCCACTCGGCGCAGCGCAACCTGCTGCTGGAGAACCTGGACGTGCGAGCGCGCATGCTCACCGGCCGGCACAAGCCGCTGTCGATGATGCAGGGCATCGACTCGGGCGTCGACGGTGTGGTGTTCCTCGGATACCACGCGGGTGCCGGGGCCGAGGGCGTGCTCGCGCACACCTATCTGGCAAACCAGATCACCGGCGTGTGGCTGGACGGGGTCCCGGCCAGCGAGGGCAGGCTCAACGCGGCGCTGGCCGCGGAGTACGGCGTCCCGGTGCTGATGGTCAGCGGCGACGACAAGACCTGCGAGGACGCCCGCGACTACGCCCCGGACGCGACACTGGTCGCGGTGAAGGAATGCGTCAGCCGCTACGCGGCGATCTGTACCCCACCGGAGCGCACCGCTGTCGCGCTGGGGACCGCGGCGAAGCGGAGCATGGACCGTGCCGGGCGGACAGACCTGCGGCCGCGGGCGCACCGCGTGGAAGTCGAGTTCGACGCGACACATCTCGCGCAGGCGGCGGCCGTGGTGCCCACGGTCGAGCAGATCGGCGTGCGCCGGGTCGGTTTCGACGCCCCCGACATGACCGAGACGATGAAGGCGTTCAAGGTGGTCACCGCGATCGCCGCGGGCGCCGTGCAGGGAAGCTATGGCTGACACCTCAGGGACTTCGGGGACTTCGGGGCCGGACGCCACCGACGTGGCCGAGCTGTGTGCCCGGCTGATCCGGTTCGACACGACCAACCACGGTCACGGCGACTCCGCGGGCGAGCGGGAGGCGGCCGAGTTCACCGCCGGTGTGCTCTCCGGCGCGGGAATCGAGGCGAAGATCCTGGAATCCGCCCCGCGCCGGGCCAACGTGCTGGCCCGGATCCCGGGCGCGGACCCCGCGTTGCCCGCGCTGCTGGTTCAGGGTCATCTGGACGTCGTGCCCGCCGACGCCGCCGAGTGGTCGGTGCCGACGTTCTCCGGTGAGGTCCGCGACGGCTGCGTGTGGGGCCGTGGCGCGGTGGACATGAAGGATTTCGTCGCCATGGTGCTGTCGGTGGTGGCGAACGGGTTGCGGCCGCGACGCGACATCGTGCTGGCCTTCGTCGCCGACGAGGAAGATCACGGCGAGTACGGCGCGCGCTGGCTCGCGACCGAGCACGCCGCGGAATTCGCCGGGTGCGCGGCGGCGATCAGCGAGTCCGGTGGTTTCACCTTTCCCGTGCCCGCCACCGACGGGCGGACGGTCCGGCTGTACCCGATCGGCGCCGCGGAACGGGGAACGGCTCACCTCCGGCTGACCGCGCGGGGCCGGGCAGGCCACGGTTCGCGGCGCAACGACGAGAACGCCGTCGTCCGTCTGGTCGGCGCCCTGCACCGGATCGCCGCACACCGGTGGCCGGTGCATCTGACGCCGGCGGTGGCGGCCTTCCTCGTGCGGACCGGGGCCGCCCTGGGCGTCGAGGTGGACCTGTCGGAGGTGGACGCGACCCTTGCGCGGCTGGGTCCGGCGGCCGCGCTGGCGGAGAACACCGTGCGCAACAGCACGACGCCGACCATGCTCGAGGCGGGCTACAAGGTCAACGTGATCCCCGGCGTGGCACACGCCCAGATCGACACCCGGGTGCTGCCCGGCACCGAAGCCGAACTGCTCACCCAGCTGGACGCGCTGCTCGGTCCCGGAGTGGAACGGGAGTTCGTGGCGCACCAGCAGGCGGTGCAGGCTCCCGTGGACTCGCCATGGTTCACCGCGATGGCCGAGGCGGTGCGGGCCGAGGACCCGGAAGCCGTGGTGGTGCCCTACTGCATGGGCGGCGGCACGGACGCGACGGCGTTCAGCCCGCTCGGTATCGACTGCTACGGCTTCGCCCCGTTGGGCGTGCCGGAAGGTTTTCCCTACCGCGCGCTCGCGCACGGTGTGGATGAGCGGGTCCCGGTGGACGGCCTGCGTTTCGGGGCCCGGGTCCTGCGCCGTTTCCTCTCAACCTGCTGAACACTCGCGCGGGCGCACCGCCGCCACCCCCGCCGAGATCACCGCCACGACCAGGGCGCCTGCGGCCATGGCGGCGCCGACCAGGCTCGGTGCGCGGTAACCGGCGGGAACGACCAGGCCACCGAGGTAGGCGCCGGTGGCGTTTCCCAGGTTGAACGCCGCGACGGCCGCCGAGGAGGCGAGGGTGTTTCCGCGGCCCGCCGCGGTGATGCTGTCGCGGCCCGCCGCGGTGAGCACGCGGCTGGTGAACGCGGGCACGGTCGCGAAGCCGATCACGCCGAGCATGAACAGTGTCACCGCCGCGGGCAGCTTTGCGTGCGCCGCGAAGAAGAACACCACGAGCACACCGGTCAGCGCGATCAGCAAAGTGATGATCGTGGTCATCAGGCGCCGGTCGGCCCCGCGCGCGCCGATGACGTTGCCCACGACAAGCCCGCAACCGAACAGGACGAGCAGCCCGCTGATCCCGGACGGCGCGAATCCGGCGACCTCGGTCATCAGGGGTTCGACGTAGGTGAACGGGGCGTAGACCGCGCCGAACCCGAGCGCGGTCATCGCCAACGCGAGCCAGACCTGGGCACGCCGGAAGGCGGCCAGTTCCCCGCGGACACCGGCGTCCCCCGGTACCGGCATGGCCGGTACCAACGCGGCGATACCGGCCATGCCGAGGACGCCCAGCGCCGCGACCACCCAGAACGTGGCACGCCAGCCGAGGTGCTGGCCGAGCAAGGTGCCCAGCGGCACACCGGCGACGTTGGCCAGCGTCAGCCCGGTGAACATCCCCGCGATCGCCCGGGCCTTCTTGTCCGGGGCGACGAGCCCGGCCGCAACGACCGACCCCACCCCGAAGAACGCGCCATGGCACAGCGCGGCGACCACCCGGCCGGCCAGCATCACCGCGTAATCCCCCGCCAGCGCGGACAGCAGGTTGCCGGTCACGAACAGCACCAGGAGCCCGAGCAGCACCGGCTTGCGCGGGAGCCGGGCCACGGCGGCGGTGACCAGCGGCGCGCCGACCACCACGCCCAGCGCGTAGCCGGACACCAACAGTCCCGCGGTGGGGATCGACACGCCGAAACCGTCGGCGACCTCCGGCAGCAGACCGGTGATCACGAACTCGGTGGTGCCGATGGCGAAGGCGCTGACCGCGAGCGCGAAAAGGGCCAGTGGCGCGGCGGGCCGGGTCCGGGTGGCCGTCATCGAACCGGCGAAACCTTCGATACCGGCGGGCAGGCCCGCGCCGCGATGTCCGACGGCGATGCCGAGTGTGTTTCGCGCCGCACGACCGCCCCCTGCGCCAACGGATCTTGCCCTGGACGCTAGCGGGTGTTCGCCCGGCGCGCGATCGGATTTTCCGGCCGGGCCTCGGCTCGGCCGCGATTCTCGCCATGGCCCCGCGCGTGACGTGCGCACGCGGACATCGGCCGTGGCGCCCCGGAGCGGTTACCGTGGTGCCGTGGTCGGCACCCGGTTCTTCTCCTCGTTCGAAGAGGGTGATCCGCCGCCGGTCCCGGGCGCCGAGATCGGCGGCGGTCCCCTGCGCTCCCCCACCGCGAAGCCCGGCGTCGGTTTCACCGGCCTGCGGGCATTGCGCTACGCGGCCACCGGGGCGCAGCGCCGCGTGCTGTTCGAGGTCGACCTCCCGGTCACCGAGTACACCGAGCTGTCCTACCTGATCTTTCCCGAATCCGAGCCCCGGTCCGGGCCCGGCACGGACCGGCCGCCGAGCTACCGCAGTACCTTCGCCGCGCTGGGCGCGGAGTTCGACGACGGGAGCGCGCTGGACGCATGGACCGACGCGAAGGCGCTTTATCCCGACCAGTGGAACCTGATACGGCGCCCACTCGGGGCGGCGGCCGGGAAGCGCGTGTCGGCCATCACGCTGCTCGTCACGCCCCCGTCCCCCACCGGCGACGCAGAGCCCGAGGTCACCGGCTGGGTCGACGACGTAGGCATCGGTGAGCGTTCCCGGCCGCGGGCTGCCGCGGTCGACTGGGTCCGCACCACGCGCGGTACCAACTCCAGCGGGGAATTCTCCCGTGGCAACACCTTCCCGGCGACCGCGGTGCCCCACGGGTTCAACTTCTGGACCCCGCTGACCGACGCCTCCTCCCTGTCGTGGCTGTACGAATACCAGCGCCGCAACAACACGCGGAACCGGCCGGAGCTGGCGGCGTTCGCGGTCAGCCACCAGCCCAGCCCGTGGATGGGCGATCGGCACCGCTTCCACCTGCTGCCCGGCGTCGGGGAACCGCCCGCCACCCCGCTCGCCTTCGGGCACGAGCACGAGATCGACCGGCCCTACCACTACGGCGTGCGGTTCGACAACGGGATCGTCGCCGACCTCGCGCCCACCGACCACGCGGCGCTGCTGCGGTTCAGCTTTCCCCGCGCGGGCGGCTGGGTGTCCTTTCCCGGCGCCACCGGGCTTCGACTCGACGCCTCGCGCGGCACGGTCACCGCCCACACCGACGTGCGCAGTGGTCTTTCCGCGGGCGCCCGCCGGATGTTCGTGTTCGGGACGTTCGACCGGCGCGCCTCGCCCGGCGCCGATCACCTGCGGTTCGACACCGAGACGGTCGAACTGCGCATCGCCACCTCCCTGATCGGTTTCGACCAGGCGCGGCGGAACCTGGCGACCGAGATCCCGGCGGGCACGACCTTCGACGAAGTCCGCGAGCGGGCCCGCGCGCGGTGGCAGGAACTGCTGGGCCGCATCGAGATCGAAGGCGCCACCGACGACCAGCTGACCACGTTCTATTCCTGTCTGTACCGCCTGTTCCTCTATCCGAACTCGGGTCACGAACAGACGCCGGGTGGGCGGCGGCACGCCAGCCCGGTGGTCCGCCGCCGGTGGCCGAGCACCCGCACCAGGACCGGGGCGAAGGTCGTGGACGGCCCGATGTCGGTGAACAACGGGTTCTGGGACACCTACCGCACCGCGTGGCCGATGTATGCGCTGCTGGCGCCGCGGCGCTGCGGTGAGCTGATCGAAGGATTCGTGCAGCAGTACCGCGAGGGCGGCTGGATCGCCCGGTGGTCCTCCCCCGGTTACGCCGATCTCATGACCGGTACCAGTTCGGACGTCGCCTTCGCCGACGCCTACCTCAAGGGCGTCCGCGGCTTCGACGTCGACGCCGCCTACGAGGCCGCGCTGCGCAACGCCACGGTGCCGCCGCCGAACCGCGGCGTCGGCCGCAAGGGCCTGCACGAGTCGATCTTCCTGGGCTACACCCCGTCGACCACGCACGAAGGACTGTCCTGGGCGCTGGAGGCCTGTGTCAACGACTTCGGGATCGCCGGTCTCGCCGCGGCATTGGGGCATCACGACGACGCCGCGTACTTCCGGCAGCGGGCGCTGCGGTATGTGAACCATTTCGACCCACGCACCGGTTTCTTCCAGGGACGACACCGCGACGGGCGCTGGCGCTGGGACCCCGAGCGCTACGACCCGACGGTGTGGGGCTTCGACTACACCGAGACCAACGGCTGGAACACGGCCTTTTCGGTGCCCCACGACGGCGCCGGCCTGGCGAACCTGCTCGGCGGCCGCGCCGCGCTGGAGTCCAAACTGGACGCTTTCTTCGCGGCACCGGAGACCGGGCTGCGGCCGGGCTCCTACCGCGGGATCATCCACGAGATGACCGAGGCCAGGGACATGCGGATGGGCCAGTACGCCCATTCCAACCAGCCCTCGCACCACATCCCGTTCCTGTATCTGCACGCGGGCGCCGCGGCGAAGGCGCAGGCGGTCGTGCGGGAGGTGCTGACGCGCTGCTACTCCGGCAGCGAGATCGGCCAGGGCTACCCCGGAGACGAGGACAACGGTGAAATGTCGGCCTGGTACCTCTTCGCCGCGCTCGGCCTCTACCCACTGGCGGTGGGCAGCCCGGGCTACGTGCTCGGCGCACCGCTGTTCGGCAAGACGACCATCCATCTGGAGAACGGGAACGATCTGGTGATCACCGCATCCCCCGCCGGAACCTATGTCCGCGGCCTTCGGGTCAACGGCGTGCCCCACCCGCGCGCCTGGATCTCCCACGAGGAGCTGACCCGCGGCGCGGTCCTCGACTTCGAGCTCTCCGACACCCCCGGCGACTGGGGCACTCCCCCACCGTCACTGACCGGAGCCGGACGGTCACCCCGTCCACTATCCGATGTGGACGGGAAAGCCCGCGCCGACGACGGCACGGATGTGCGCGCACTGACGGACGACACCAGCCGCACCCAGGCGGTGTTCCGTTCGCGCACCCCCACCATCCAGTACACAGTGGACGGACCGACGCGGGCGGTGGAACTCTACACGCTCACCTCGGGCACCCGCGGCACCCCCACCGCCTGGACCCTCGAAGGCTCTCCCGACGCCCGCACCTGGACGCTCCTCGACGAGCGGGCAGCCCAATCCTTCCGCTGGCGGCGCCAGACCCGGCCGTTCGCGCTCGAGCAGCCGGCGACCTTCCCGCACTACCGGCTGAGGATCACCGCGACGACCGGCCGGCGGCTTTCGCTCGCCCAGTGGGAACTGCTGGCCCGATGACCACGGAGCCAACCAAAACGCCACCGCAAACGCCACCGCCGACGCCACCGCCGACGCCGACGAATACAGAGCCGGATCCGGTGCGGGCCCACGGCGGCCCGGGCGGCATCGGAACGGTTGTCGGACCGTCCACCGGGGAAGCGTGGCGGATCGCGCGGGAGCGCCTGGTCGCCTCGGACCCGGGGCTGATCCGGTTGCGCCTGGCGGGGATGGCGGTGCTCGGCATCGCGGTCGCGGTCGTCGTGTTGAGCCTGCTGCACCTGCCGTCGCCGGCGATCCTGGCCTCCGCGATCGCCGCGCTCCAGGCGGCGTTCACGGTGAACGACCACACCCTGCGTGCCCAGGCCGTCACCATGCTGCTGGCCGTGTGTTCGGGCGCGGTGTCGCTCACCGTCGCCGCCTTCGGCGCCGGACTGCCCCCGCTGGACAGCGTCCTGTTCATCGTCGTGATCTTCGTCGCGGTGTATGCGCAGCGGTTCGCGCCGCGCGGCAACGCGCTGGGCGCGCTGGCGTTCTTCATGTTTTTCTTCGCGATGTTCCTGGAGGTCCGGCCCGCCCAGGTGCCGGAGTTCCTGCTCGCGCTGGTCGTCGGTGTCGCCTCGCACGCCCTGGTGCGGTTCGCCGTGCTGCCGCGGCGGCCCGCGACCGAGCTGCTCCGGGTGCGCCGGGCGTTCCGCGCCCGGCTGGGCACGGTGGTCCGGGCGGCGGCCGCCGCGCTGGCCGGCGAAGGCAGCCAGCGCCGGCAGACCTCGCTGCTGCGCGCCGACACCCGGTTGCACGAGGCGGTGCTCATGATCGAGGACGCGATCGCCGACGTGCTCGAATCGCCCGCGGCCGAAGCGCTGCGACGGCGCGTCATCGAGGTCGAGCTGGCGGCACAGGCGTTGTCCATCGCCGCGCGGCGCGCCAGCGCGGCCGAGCTGCCCGGCGACGTGCGCGACGAGCTGGTGGCCGCCCTGCTCCGGTTCGACTCCATGATCGAGAACGACCCGCGCGAACTCCCGGTGATCAGCGACACCGCGGAGTTCAGCCGGATGCTGGTGGCCGGCAGCCCCCTCGGCGAACCCGCGCCGGGCGACGAGCTCCGCCGCGCGATCGCCGAGCTGGCGCTGGCCGACGTGAACGCGCAGCGGATCGCGGAGAACGATTACTCGGCCGAAAGCGAGCTGCCCGAACCCGCCGAAGCCGAGCGTAAACCGGTGTTCGCCTTCGACAACCGCACCCGCAGCGCGATCCAGGCGATGATCGGCGGCGGTCTGGCGGTACTCGGCGGCCAATTGGTCTCGCACCAGCGCTGGTACTGGGCGGTGCTCACGGTGTTCGTGCTGTTCCTCAACACCCCCACCGCGGGCGCCACGTTCGTGAAGGGTTTGCGGCGGGTCATCGGCACGCTGGTCGGGATCTTCGGCGGAATGCTGCTCGCGCTGCTGGTCACCGGGCATCCCGCGATCACGATCGTGCTGCTCACCCTGTCGGTGTTCGGCATCGTCTACACGGTGCGGGTTTCCCAGCTGGTGTCGGCGTTCTTCATCACCTGCATGCTCGGCCTGCTCTACAGCCTGCTCGGTACGTTCAGCGTGGAAGTGCTGTGGCTGCGCGTCGCGGAGACCTTCGTCGGCGCGGTGGCCGGCCTGCTCGCCGCGATCGTGGTGCTGCCGGTGCGCACCAGGACCGTGCTGCGCACGGACCTTGAATCGGTGCTGGAGAACCTGCGCGACCTGCTCCGGAGTGCGGACGACGTGCTCTCCGGCCGCGAGAACGTCAACGTGATCGAACTCTCCCGGGAGCTCGACCGCGCCGTGGAGGACGTGCGCACCACCGCCGAGCCGCTGACCCATCCGATCAACCTGAGCAGCCGCCGCGACTACGGCTTCTACCTGTTGACCACACTGGACCGGATAGCGTTTCGCGCCCGCACCATCGCCGCCCGGGCCGAACCCGGGCTGCTCGCCGGTGACGACCGTCTCACCGCGCTGGTCGCGAGGATCACCGCGAACGTCGGCGTCCTGCTCGAAGCCATCGAAGCGGGCAGCACGCGGCGCCGGCTCGACCGCGATCCCGAGACATCGATCACCCGGGAATCCGACGATCCCGAAGCGCGTGCCGTGCTGTTCAGCCTCGACCGGGTCGACGCGGGAATCGTCGCGCTGGGCAAGGCACTCGGCGTGGAAACCGCCGAAGCGCCGGCCAAGCCCCGCCGCACACCGCGGTCACCGGCCGCACCAGGAAACCCCACGGGCGACGGCAAGCGCCGCGAAGGCACGCCGGGCGAGCCGAACGCGACCGATGCACCGGGCGCGCGGCTGACCGCCGACGCGGCGGAGTGAGCGGACGCACCCGGTCAGTACATCCGGAGGCGGATAGCATCACGACACAAGCGAAATCAATCGTCCGCAGGAGTACGTGATGACCCAAGCCCCCGTCAACGTCACCGTCACCGGCGCCGCCGGCCAGATCGGCTACGCGCTGCTGTTCCGCATCGCGTCCGGTCAGCTGCTCGGCCCGGACACCCCGGTGAAGCTGCG
>DASSAD010000156.1:0-18859 GCA_035685725.1 Amycolatopsis sp.
GCCGCGTTCGCACCCGTGCTGTGGCAGGTGCCCGGACGCGGTACCGATGCCGGGTCCGAGCCCGCCGAGGTAGCCACCGAATTCGCCGTGGACGGGAACCCGCTGCTGACGACCTGGCGGCCGGACCGTTCCGGAACGGCACCGACCGTGCGGAGCATGGCCGACCTGCGCTGTGTCGACGGTCCGGTGGCGGAACCGGACGAGCAGCCGGAGGAGACCGCGGAAGGCGCGCAACAGGACGAGAGCGAGCAGCCGCCGAAGGGAATCGCGGATCTCCTGGTGCAGGACGAGAACACCTGGGGTTCGTGGCCGTACCACGAGGCGAGCGACGTTTTCTGAAGCCGCGCTGAGGAGGAGAGCCAGATGTCGCTGGGCGATCAGCTGGAAGAGTTGATGAAGCAGTACAGCCGGAAGCGGGAGGAAGCCGAAGAGAATCGCCGGCGCATCGGCGAGATCGAGGCCACCGCGACCGCCGTCCGGCAGACGGTGAAGGTGACCGTCGGCGCCTTGGGACAGCTCAAGTCGATCGAGTTCCCCACCGGCGCCTATCGCCGGATGGCACCGAAGGAACTGGCCGACGCGCTGCTGAGCACGATCGAGGAAGCCAAGGCGGAAGTATCGAAGAAGGTGGACGAGGCGGTGCCCAGCCCGCTGCCGGGGGTCAGTTCCTCGGCGTTGTTGCAGGGTGATTTCGACATGAACGATCTGTTACCGGAAACACCGCCGATCGCGGATTCGGTTCGTGACTTCATCGGATGGGAGCAGCGATGACCAGTGGCGTGTTCGGGGTGAACCCGGACGGTTTGAACAGCGCGTACAAGCCCTTCGAAGACCTGTCCGGACAGGTGAAGGCCATTCCGGGAACCCTGGGAAACGAGCTGTCGGAGATTCCCCTGTACCCATCGGGACAGGAAGGTGATCCGACGGTGAAGCAGTTCACGAGCTGGTACGAACCCATGGTGCAGAATCTGATGGATCTGGCGGACGGTTACGGGAAGTCGCTGGATCAGGTATCGGGTCAGGTCGTCACCTCGGCCCGGGCCTCGGCGCAGGCCGGCAGTGAGACGACGGAAATGGCGAAGTCACTCCAATCCGGAATGCCCGAGGGTGGGACCAGCCACCCCGGCGGTGGGCGCGCGTAGATAGGTCTTCCGATGGGTCTCAATCCTCCCGAATGGCTGGGCAAGATTTTCGGCGCGGTCGAGGGCACGAGCTGGCCGGCGCTGGACGAGGACCAGATCAACGCCGCGGCCGGAGTGGTGTCGTCGGCCGGAAAGCTGTACGGCCAGATCGCCTCGGCTCTTCCCGCCGCTCAGCAGAGCGTGCTGAACAACCTCGACGGCCAGCCCGCCGAGAGTTTCTCCGCCTTCGTTCAGCAGTCGCAACAGTACCCGGGGTTGCTGGCGCAGACGGCTCAGCAGGGTGCGGAGCAGATGAAGGTCTCCGCGGCGCAGGTACTGGAATCCAAGGTGATGATTCTCCTGCAGCTTGCTGTGCTTGCCGCGCAGATCGCGTGGTTGGTGGCCTCGCCGTTCGGTGGGTTGGCGATTCCCGTGTTGGAAGAGATGGGTCTGGCGTTCGCGCGGCTGATCCTCACGCGGTTGGGGATACAGATGGCCACGGGGGCCGCCTTCGGCGCGGCACTGAACGGGACCATGAGCATGATCGCGGAGGGGATCGCCTCGGCGGCGGAAGGGGTGCCGTTCGACTGGTCGATGGTCGTGGGGGCGGTCGAATCCGGGGCGATGGGCGGCGCGATCGGTGGAGCCGTCATGGGCGGCGGGGAGCTGGGTCTGGCCGCGGTGGGAGCGAAGGGGCTGGGTTCCGCGGTCCAGGATGGCGCGGTTCATCTTTCCGCCGGAGCGGCCCTGGCTTTCAAGGCGGTGACGGGCGGCGCCGGTGGTGCGGCCGGTGCCATGGTGATGAACGCCGCCGAGGGCGGGGACCAGAACATCGGGGAGGCCATTCTCGGTGGCTTCATCGGGGGTCTGGGACCCGGCGAGAAGTCCACGGACCTCACCGCGGACAAGCTGGATGCCGGCACGCCGGTGGAACTCTCCGGTCTCACCGCGAGCGCCGAAGCGTTCTCGAACAGCCTGGACAAAGGTCCGGGCAGCGGGTCGTCCGGGATTTCTCCCGGCAGCGGCGGCGAGACCCAGTCGGGTGGAGTGGGATCGACCGGTGGCAGCGATACGGCGGCGCCGCCGGAGCAGGGTGTTCCCAGCGAGACGAGCGCACCGCCCTCATATGATCAGGTAACGAGCGAGCCGTCCTCGTTCGGGCAGACACCGCACGGATCCTCGGCCATTCTGCCGGGATTCCAATCCGGTGACGCTCCTGCGCCGGTGGCGGATGTCGGCGTCCTGGAGTCCCGCGGAGTGGCCGATTCCGGCGAGGTTTCGTCGGTGGAGCCGACAGCTTCGGCTGGGACTTCGGTTTCGGCGGAGTCTCCTGCGGTTGGTTCGGGTCACGCCGGGTTGTCGAGCGGGGTGCGTGCCGAGAGCAGCGGCCCGGGATCTGTGCGTGGTGGGGCGTCTCAGGTTCAGCGTCCGCCCGCCGTGGAGTCCTCGCCCGCGCCGCGGTCCGGTCTGGCACCCACACTGGATTCTTCGGCGCGTCCGCCGGAAGCGAGCCCGACCGTCGGTGATTCCGCGCTCAGTGGTCGCGGAAACGGAATGCCGCCGATCCACGGGAAAACTTCCGGTGTGGCGGCGGCGGACCCAGTGCGTTCGGCCGCGCCCACCGAGGACCTCTCGGCAGCCGGCCGTTCGTCGGAGGTGACGACGCCCGATGTCGGTGGAGGCGAAGGGTACCCGGACTCCGGGGCGCCGGTGTCCACCGAGACGTCCGGTTCGGACGGTCTTGGCTCCGACATCCGGTCGGCAGAGCCCCACAACGATCCGATACCCACCGAGGCCGGTGGACCGAGTGCGAGGCCGGATGCGACCGCCGGCGGTGATCGGCCGTCCGTCGAGGCGGCCCCACCCGCGGGTCGCGGCGGTTCCGCCGGAATCGGTTCGCCTGTGTCGGGCGAAGGAGTCGCTACCGCGCCTGCGCGTGACGCGTCGGTGCGTCCGCGTGCCCTGCCGGTGCGCCCGGATGAGGTATCGGTCGAACGAAACAATCCGGTGTCCGACGGCGCGGGAGGCGTTTCCAGCCGGGATCCTCAGGTGCCCACTCTGGAGTCCGGGGTTCACGAGGCCGAGGTGCGGGATGCCGCCGATACCGCCGATATGCCTGCCGATGGTCATGGGGACGTGGTGGGCTCCGGTCGCGAGGCGGTTGGTCCCTCAGCGCACGGTATCGAAACGGAATCCGGGAACCGGCCGGACGACCCTTCGGGGCCGGGCGGCCCGACCGGGCGTGATGTGGCCGCGGTGGGTTCGCCGGAGGCGCGGAATTCGCGGTATCCGCGGGTGGACGAGGCCGCGGCCCGGCGGTGGCAGGAGCGTTTCCGCAATGCGGAAAGGGTCGTGGGGAAGCGGGCCGATGGCGAGGAGTTGCTGAAGCAGGCTTCGGAGATCATGCAAGGTCGCCATCAGCCGCCGCCGCCGGTGCGGGACGGGTTGCCTGATGAACAGGCGGCGTATGCGCGCCTGCATGAGCGGATTCAGTATCAGGTCGCGTATCAGCTGCATCTGGATCGGGAGGAGCCTGATCCTGCCGATCGGGCGGGGGCGTTGTCGGAGAAGTTGCGTGAGGAGTTCGGAACCTCGCATCAGCACGGTGGACCCGGTGGTGCGCGGGGTGACAGCGGAACCCGGGTGGCGGGTTCCGCCTCAAGCGGATCCGCGCGTGATGCGGAGTCGTCAGGTAGCCGTCGTCCGTGGTTCGGGCCCAGCCAGGACAAGCCCGCCATCGAGATCCACGTGAGCCAGGAGGAGCATCACTCCGCCGAACCGATGTCGGTGGCACTTCCCGAGCGCTCCGGCGGTGAAGCGTCCGGCCGAGTCGAAGTGCCGTTTGCGCGGAGCAGCAAGAAAGTAGCCGACGACCAGCTTGAGCCTTTGCGACAGTTCGCCTGGGAGGTCGCCCGGGAGGCTTACCAGCGTAATCAGAATCCCCTGAGCCTGGGCGATATGGTCACCGTGCATCTCGACGGTGGCGGTAACGGCGGTCATCGCGGCCGGGGTGCCGAAGCCGTGGGATCGCTGCGTGCCGAGGCAGTCAAGAGCGTGCTGCAACCGATGATCGATCACGAGCTGAAAAACGCCGAACTGCCGCCGGGCGCGGTCGATCTCCGCACGACTTCTCGCGGCGCGAGGCCGTCGCCTGATTCGGAACCGGACTCCGCGCGGCAACGTTCTGTCAATGTCTGGATCGAGCCCTCAGCGTGGCCGACGAGCAATGCCGATATCCCGAGGGTCTCGAGCGCCAAGCCAGCTGCCGGTACGAAGCCGGACGCGGTGCGGACCGAGGGACTAGCGGACGACCCCCTGCAGGACTGGCTCGTGTATTCTTCGGAGCTGGGCTTGTCCGACGGCTTGCGCCCGGGGCTGGAGCGGAGCACGGCGGCGGGGGAATCGGCCGAGCACGATCCGGCCGGGGTCGTCGAGTACCGTGGTAACGCGCGGCCGCTTCGGCGGCTGGGGGGTCGCGCTGAGTGGGAGAGTTATCTCTCGTCCGAGGATTTCCGTAAGATCGCGGTTTCGGACAACGCGCTTGAGCATGCCGCTGGGATCCTGAAATCGGAATTCGGGGCCGATCCCGGCCACGATGGCAGGCTTCCCGACGATCTCGTGCGCGCGGTGGGGCACTACTGGCGCCCGGATGACACGCGGCCGGCCAAGAACTTGGCCGCACGTTTCCGTGAGCTGTACCCGGCCGACGTCGTGCTCGGTGGCCACAGCGACAGCGGTGAAGACACCAGGGTGGCCGATGCGGCGGAAGCACCCACCGGGCAGCCGCTGGGCGGGGCCGCCGACCATACCGAGCCCGCGCCGGGGACCGACGGATTCACACCGGAAGCCGCCGACGGCGTGCGTACCGAGCTCGGCCCGGAAGAGGATCCGCGGGGGGTCGAACCGTCGGAAAACGGTTTGGCTCGGACGGATTCGCCTGGTCGGATGCCGTTGGCCAGACATGCCCAGGATGATCCGTTGCGTGTGGAGGGTTCGCGCGCCGAGGACCCGTTTGCCCAGACTCAGGCCACGTGGCGCCAGCTGGGCGTGCAGCGGTCTCGGCTGGCAGCCATGGTGCGCCGAGGTGACGCGGCCGACGCGGCGGAGATGGCCCGGACCCAACGGGCGATCGACCTTCTTGAAACCCACCTCGACCAGTCGAACTTCCGCCGGTTCCTGACCGCGCCTGACGAGAAACTGCGGGCTGGCGTGCGCGAGCGGGAGGCCAGGATTCGCACGCTCGCCGCGACTATCGACCCTCCGCGGTGGAAGGTGGCGCTCACCAGCAGGCGTTCAGCTGGGCAGGAGCATGCTCGCGCGGAGCTTGCGCAAGTCCAGCAGGAGACCGGCGCCATCCGGTCGGAACTGGCACGACGGGCGGCTGCGGTGGCGAATCAGCGAATGGTTCCCGACGCGCACGACCTCCAGGTGGTTCAATCGCTTCGCGGCGGCGACACCCGTGAAGCGGAACAATCCTTGCGTCGCGCGCAAGACGCGATGGAAGCCGAGTTGCGTAGCTTGAATCAGTCCACATCGGGGCGTGGTTCGGCGGCTTCTCGGCGTGCTCGAATGCTGGAAACGCAGTTGCAGCGTTCCCGTGAGGACGCGGCTCTGCTCCAGTCGCTGCGTGCCCGCACCGACTGGGCGCATCTGCGTGATGACCAGGTGGCCGCACTGGTGCTGGCTGAGCGGCGTGGGTGGATCTTCGACCGCCGTGATCGACAGGCACTGGTCGACCGGCTGCTCAGCGGCGAATTCGAGTGGGCGGGCAAATATCCGGCCGAGGCGATGGAAAGCCTGGCCGATCGGGTGCATGCCTACCTTGACGGGAACCTTTCGATCGGGACCAATCTCCCGTTGAACCGCGACCCTGGCCGCAGCGAGACAGTGCTCGACAAGCTGCTCAGGGACCCAGAGGGGAAGCTTCGCAATTTCTGGGAGACCGGTACCTCCGAAGCCCAGGCGAATCCCGCGATGCGCGGTTCGCGGGAAGAGCATCTGGGGTATGCGGCGACCTTGAACCGCACAGGTGGTGCTTTCCAAAATCGGACACCCCTGGCTGGGCAGGATCGGTTCGCGCCCGATCCGGACGGGCGCGCTGCATTACCCAAGTACGCCGGGTACGTCTCCCGTCTTCAGCCACAGGGTATCCACGGCTACGGCGACGTAGTACTGCATTGGAAGGACAGTGTCCGCGGCAGGAGTACCTTCACCCCGAAGGACAGCCTGGACAGCGCAGCGGGCGGGGCTCGTGGCGTCACGGCTGGGCACCATCTGTTCGGTCTGCTCGCCCATGGCAACGAAGATGTGCTGCGCCTGGCGATGGCAGAATCGACCGGGTTCGCCCATGACCCCGAACTGCTGGAGAGAATCAAACAAGGCCAAACGGTCGTCGACAACTACATCGAAGTACAGATGCACGGCGATGTCACGTTGGCTGATGTCGATCACTTTGTGATCAATTATCGAGACGGTGACGAGGCGCACTCCCTGGACACGAAGGCGCGGCTGGAACAATACGCCACGGAACATGGTCTAACTTTTGACGTGCAGTTGCATCGCGTCGGAGATCCAATCGACGTTGATGCCGCCCTTGCCGCGCAACCGCGGTCGGAATCGACAGTGCATTCGTCGCTTCTCCAGCCGGAGCGGGATTCGGGTTCGGTCGTGGATCCCGACCAGCTGGGCCTGGACGCCGCTGCGCGTCCTGTGGGCTTCGGGAATCTCGATGCCGGGCACGATGAGGACGAAGTAGTGGGGCGCACGGACCGAGAGAACTCGGTCGCGGATGTGGGTAACTTGATTCCGAGTTTCCCGGACGTGCGCGATGACCCTTCGGAATACGTCGACCGGGTGGGCGACGTATCGTGGGATGCCGATGTTCGGGTCGGGGAGACCAGGCGTTGGGCCGAGGTGGTTCCTGCCGGAGAGCACCCTACCGGTGAGTCGGCCGTGGTGGTGGAGGCTCAGCCGCGGGGCGCCGGGGCGCGGGAAGATTTCGAGACGCCTTCGGAATCCGTACCTACCGACCCGAAGGGCGAATCGGTGCGTGCGGGTGTACCCGGGCGGCTGTCGGCGGAGGATCGGCCTCCGTTGGATCACGATGTCGCGGAGGCGCCGGAACGCGGTGGCGAGGACGTCTTTCTGCGGCCGTGGGAGAGGGAACAGTTCCGCGGGGACGCGGTGCGGGCGGTGGAGTATCTCGAACGCGTTCCCGAGGAGGAGTTCGACCGCGCGAACGAGATCGCTGCGGGAATCGTCAGTTCCTACCATGATGTTCCGCTGGACCTCGACGGCGGAGTCAAGCCCGAGTGGTTCGAGCCTGTGCTGGCGCAGGTGGCTGCCAAATACCACGAGTATCGGCTGACGCACGGCGAAGGAGAGGCGAAAGGCGAGGCATCGAGGCTTTCAGGGCAATTGGCTCGCCGGCTCGGTACCGCCCCGACCCGGGGGATCCGCGCGGGGGTACCGATGACCGATGCGGAGTTGTACCAAGCGGTTGCGGACTATTTCGCTACCCTGCCGCCCGGTCAGGAAGCAACGACCCGCGGTTTTCGAGGATATGCCGCAGCGAATCGCATTCACGCAGGGTACGCTCGGCTGGGCCAGGCGTACACCAGGTATATCGAGGCGAATGGGATTTCTCGTACCGGGAGATCAGCCGCGCATGTGGCTGGCTTACAGCGTCAGCCCACTTCTGCGAGCGAACTCCGGGCTTTCGCTCGACAATATTTACGCGAGCTGAGCCCGAATGCGAAGGTGACGCGGGAGGACTTCGAGGAATATGTTATGTCGAAGGACCACCGAGTAGGTCTCGACGCCGAAGCCCGTCGTATTTTCAAGGACGAGTTCGAAATTGTGAGGGGAGAGAATCCTGGTGCCTACGAGAAGCGGACCGGTAAAGGTGCCGGTAGCGGGCCTGCGACGTGGACCAAGGTTCGTGATTATTCTGTCGCGGATCCGAGTGGTGTAGGCCAGGGTTCTCGTTCTCACGTTTCGCAGGGGTCAGTGGCCGGGCCGTCGCGGGCTGTCGAGCAGGTGGAGCGTGTCGCGGGACCATCGAGCCGCGCGCTGATGCCGGCGGGCGAGTCCCAGGTGTCTCGGCTTGCGCCTCGTGCCACACATGGTTCCGAGCGCCAGCCGGCTGTTCAGCCGATGACCGATGCGCAGGTGGACGCCGAAGTTTATCTCCATGCGGCTACCAAGGAAGGCGGCGGGTACCCAACGTACGATAGTTTTCGAGCATATGCCAACAGGCATGGCGTTAACCCAGGGGAGAGTCGGCTTCGCGAGGCCGTAGGAAGGTTCAACAGCGAGCGCCAGCTTTCGATTAGCGACCGAAAATCGGCCGGCCGACGGGCACGCGACGAGCGGCAGCCTACTTCCGCGAACGAACTCCGGGGTTTCGTCCATCAATACCTGGCCCAGCTACCTCTGGAAAGAATGGCGTCGTTTTCCGACTTCAGGGTATACGTTCACGGGATGGGCCGCCAATTAATTGATGATGACCCCGCCCGTCGTATTTTCGAGGAAGCGTTCCTATCGGTGAGGAATGCGAACCGTGCTACCTACCAGTCTTACCGTGGGGGGTGGAAGAAGGTGGCTGCCGCTGCCGTCCCGGGTTCGGGCGGTGTGCGGCAGGAGCCGGGTTCGCATGTTTCGCAGGGACCTGTGTCATCGAGGTCTGTGGGGCAGGACCGGGGTGGTTCGGGGGCGGTGGATCCTTGGGGGGTGTGGCGGCCGGAGCCCCAGATGTCTCGGTTCGGTTCTCCTGCCGCACAGGGTTCCGGGTTTGAGCAGGCTGCTGGGTTCGGTGCGGGTAGGGGGTATTCGGGAAGCGGTTCCGCCGCCGGTGGTGGTGGGGGCGGGGAGTCGACGGTCGCGTCGCTGTCCGCGCGTGAGCATGAGGCGGGGCAGGCGTTGTCGGTTGCTCAGAACACGTTGGCCAGAGCACAAAGCCGGATGGCGAGCAATGCGCTGGATCCGGGGGCGAGCCGTGCGGTGACTGAGGCGCAGTGGACTATGGGCCAGGAGTATCAGCGTCATCGGGATGCGGCGATCGCGTTGCTGTCGGCGCATGAGCAAGAGGTCACGCGCGCTCAGACGGCGATGAACGATGCGCAGAGCCGGATGGCGAGCAATGCGCTGGATCCGGATGCGTATCGCGCTGTGACCGAGGCGCAGGCGAGTATGATTCGGGCGCGGAACGCCTATGCGGCTGTTTCGGCTCGGTTGGGGCACTATCAGCAGCCGAGGTTCAGCGGGTTCAACAGGGCAGCGGCACCGGGTGCGACGGAGTCGGTGCTGGCGAAGGTTACGCGGCTTTCTGCCGGCCGGGACTCGGAGTCGTTGTCTGGCGGGGACTCGGCGGGTCGCGAGTTTTATTTCTCCGCGCGTGATGTCAATAGTCGTGTGTTGGCGGATGAGGGTCATGTTGTGGGCATGACGTTCCTGACCGAGCATGGGCACGGCGGATCAGGGCTGGACGGTGCCGAATGGGTTCGGGACGGTGGCGCTCGGTCGCAGCGGACATCGTTGTTGTATGCGGGCGAGCGTGATGTCGAGCACGCGATGGCGGCTGGTGCTTTTGACGTGCAGGATGCGCCGTGGGGTTCCGATGTGCACGGTGGGAAGCCTTTCTTCGTTGAGACGCATGGGAAGCCCGGTAGTGCCGAGATTGTTCTCGACAATGGTATGAAGCTTGATGTGTCGGGCACGGTGCTCGCGCATGTCGTGGCCAAATCCGAGGTGTTCCAGCGGGTGATGCGGGACGATCCGCGTGGACCGTTGGTGTTGTTGGCCTGTGACGCGGGCCAGGTCCGTGGTCCCGGTGGCCTGGCGCACGATTTCAGCCGTACCTTGCGGGAGGACTACCAGCACGACGAACCGGTGTATGCCGCCACGAACACCGTTTTCCTGGGACACGACAGCCAGGAACACGCCCCGGTCACCGCCGTACTCGACGGCGGAGGGTGGGAACAATTCCCGAACGCGGGCCCGATCGACCACCCCACACCGACCCACGACAGCGACCCGACGCAGACACCACCGGCGCACGGTGTGGACCTTGACCACGAGTTCGGTCCGGCGGTGTCGGCGAAGAAGATCAAGGAGCAAGAGCGGACCTTCGTTGACGGGGTGCGGCCAACCGGCGATGTCAAGCGGGAGGCTGTTTCCGGACCCGACCACAGCGCGGAAGCGGCACCGGAGGCTCGTTCCGCCGAGCCGTCCGACAGCCAACGAGCCGCCCAGGAACAGGCCGCGCACGCCGAGTTGATCGCCGCTCGCGCTGATCTGTCGGCGGCTCGCCATGACCTGGCCACCACACGTGACCAGACGGGTGCGGCCCAGGATGGTGGCGTCCGGTCGGAGGCCGACGCGCAGCAGCAGGTCGACCGGGCGTGGGAGCGTCTGCAACGAGCATCCAGGACTCTGGCGGCGGTGGCTGTGCCGCCGGAGCGGCCCGCGCCGCGGTCGGTTCTCGACGATCCGTCCTGGCTGCACAGCAAAGCGCACACGGCCGAGTGGTTCGAACCCGAGGCCCGGCCGGTCAGCGAGGCCGACATACAACGCGGACGTGCGCTGGCCCCCGTTTCGTTGGTGGAAACCGAAATGCGCGATGTGTGGCGGGAACCGGACGACAACAACCGGTTGACCGCTTACGGACAAGAGTTGGCCTATGATGTGCGCAGGTTCACCGTCGACGGCGTCGGGGTGCAGGACTACACGATTCGCCTACACCTGGAACGTCCCCTTGGGGCCGGCGATGCCTCCTTGGACGCGCTGAAACAACGGGTTCGCGAGGTGGCGGAGACATACTTCAACCCGGGATACCGTGTGCCTTCGGGGGACCAGTTCCACCTGACGGTCGAATTCGTCCCGACCAAGGCGGGGGCGCACGACTCGGTGGAAGTCGTCGAGGCCGAGGATCGTGTCCGTTCGACCAGCGGTCGCTGGTGGAGCGGGGCTGGAGAGCCCACTCTCGCCCACGAGCTGGGGCATCTGCTCGGTCTCCGCGACACCTATGTCGATGAGAAGACGGTCTTTCAGCAGCCGGGGAGCCGCCGTATCGACGACACCGGGTTGATGGGTGAGGGCTATGACAGGCCTGGAGCCCAGCTCAAACCGCGTGATCTTTATCTGATCGAAACGGTCGCTCGGAGTGCCGGCTCGTTGCCGGAGCCGGAGTCGAGCAATTACCGGACCGGACCACTGCGAACGGAGACCGACTCGGCGGATCGCGTGAACCCGCCGGGTGGCGAACTCGATCTCCTGGATGTCTCGGCCGAAGATCGGTCGAACGGGTTGGGGTTGTCGTCGGCGGATGCGGAGGATGACGGGCTTGATGACCTTGGTCTGGACCTGAGGTCGCTGAGCCCCCGGACTTCGGGCGAGGTGTATCGGCCATGGGCTCCTCCGGGCAATCGGGCTCCGGCGCTTCGGGCTCCGGTGGACCGGGGCGAGGGGTCCAGCAGGCACGCATCGCGCCCGTATTCCTCGGATAACAGGCCATCCAGGCACGCGCCCGGGCACGGTTCCGGCAGAACGGCGGAGCAGTGGGCGTATCAGTCGCACGAAGAGGTGTTGAATGATTTGCGGTCGACCTGGCGCCAACCGTCGGCAGGCCCCCTGGACCAGACGCTGGGGCCGGACATCTTCGGCCTGCGAGCACCGCAGGAGCCGCCGGCCTTCATGGCTCGCTACGATTACCGGCTGCTGACGGCCGGACAAGGCGTGTCGTTGTTCGAGAAGCTGGACCTGGCGTCGAGTGGTAGGCCGACCGAGGCGGACATGGATCCCTCAAGGTGGCGGAACACCGAACAGGCTGAACTGCGCGGCGCGCCGCGTTCAACGCGGCACTGGGCACCAACAACGAACTCCCGCCTCGACCGGGAATTGACGTTGCCCAAGGCCATTCATTCGATCTGGCTGGGCGGCCCGCTGACCGATCAGCGTTTCATGGACAACCTTGCGAACACGTCCCGAATAGGGCGGGACGACCACTGGGCCGCGGTGCTGTGGACGGATGTGGGCCGGGAGGAGTTCGAGGCCGCGCGACAGGCCGCGCGACAGGCCGAAAAAACGGGCGGGAGGCTTACTCCCCGGTTCGAGGCGGTCCGGGCGATGCAGCTGTGGGCACGGCACAACGAGGTCAAACTGGTCAACGTCGGCGAGGTGTTCAACGCGCGGCAGCCGTTGGAGCTCCAGCATGCTTTCGTGAGCGAGATGAACAAGCAGGCCGGTCCGGGCTTCGCGGCGGCGAGTGACATTCTCCGGCTCGAGATACTCGAACGGTTCGGTGGGGTCTACTCCGACGGCGACAACGAAGTCCACAGTCTCGAGGGGATGCAGAATATTCTGGATTCGCAGGCCGGATTCGCGATACACCAAGATTTTGTTGGGCAATATATCAGGCGAAGTAATGCCGCTCTCGTCGTGCCCAAGGGGCACCCTTTCGTTCGAATGTATCGCAGAGTCATCGAAGACAATTACAAAAGGCCACAATGGCAACTGGAACCGCAACTGCATCAGCCGGTCGCGCCTGGCGGGGAACGACTGGATCGGGCTCGGCGCAATTCGGTGATGTACCGCACGGGTCCCACAGCCGCTCGTCGGTTGCTGGAAACTCTCGGTTTGGACCCCGGGAACAGTCCTACGGTCGACGGAATCACCATCAACTCGGACGGCAGTTGGTTCAACCCGCCGACGGAACGGTCACGGGTGAGGTCCGCGGACCGCGCGGGGACGTTGCTACTGACGCAGCGGGTCGTGTCCACGCTGGTCCGGGATCTGTACAACCGCGGCGGAGACCTGAATCTGGTTCTCGCGCAGAAGGCTGTCGACAAGCATGAGAACCCGGACCTGGTGTGGAATGCCGCGATACACTTCATCGCCAGTGACCCTTATCTTGCGGCCATGGTGGTCAGAGTGACGTATGCTGTTTCCGATGGAACCGGGCAGCACACGGTGGTTCTCCCGCAGGCTGCAAACAATTTGGTAGCTCCCCAGACCGGGGTTGCTCCGGTCTCCACGATGAGCGGCGAGACTTATGTGCCTGCGCGTCTGCAGCCGATAGCCCCGCCAACGCAGGGTGCCCCGGGCGCGATGCCCGGATACGGCTGGGGACGCTGAGCCCGGGCCGGCGGTCATGGGACGGAAAGGAGAATTCATGGCTGACGACGGCGCGGAACCGGCGGACCAGTGGGTGCTGCTGGTCGATCCCGCGTGGCGGCCGGGCGACGATGACGAAGGTTCGGATCCTCCGCCGGAGGCCGTCGTGGGTGGGTGGTACGTCGAGGAGGACGGGACCACCGGTCGATTCTCCGCGAATCCGGATTACGTGCCGTCCGGCCCGGACTCCCCGACCGACCCGGTCGATGCCGCCGTGCGACTGGTGACCAAGGGTGACGCCGGCACGGACGAGATGTTCTCGGCCATGCGTGAGGTGGTGCTGGGACTGGCCGTGGACGCCGACGAGAACCCGGTGATCGCGCCATCGCCGGACGATGTGCCGTCCCTGCTGGTCACCACCGCGCCGGCGCGCCGGGCCGGGATCACCGTCGACGGCTGGGTGGAGGTCTTGGCCGCCCAACTTGCCGCGGCATTGCCGGACGAGGGGCCCGATGTGCTGCTCAACCCCGGCTCCGCGGTGTCCATGCGGGTTCAGGCAAGCGCGTTGAAGAACGCGTTCATCGACTCCGAATAGAGCGGCACTGGTGTGGACGCCATCGAGATCCCTGAAACCACCGGCACGGTATCGAGAGGATTGGCCGGCCTCTCACACAATCGGTCGTAGGACTGGATGTGTGAGAGGCCGGTGTGGTACCCAGGAATCATCTTGCTTCGAGGTCCGCGGCGCTGATCACCGGGCGGCGGTGTGACCGGTCGGGTCGGTGTGTCGCCCGGCGATCCGTCACCCGGCCGGACCCGGCCCCATGGTCATTGCGGCAGCAGCTCGAAGTAGCCGTCGTCGGCGAGAATCAGCCTGGGTCCGTCCGAGCCGTCCGCCGCCAGCCGCGCGACCTTCTCCAGGTATTCGGGATCCTGGTTGTCCGCGGCGATCCGGCCGATGTCCTGGGCGGCCCAGGCCGGAATGGCCGCGAACCGGTGGGTGGTCTGTGTTTCCAGATACCAGACGATGGTGACCACGGTGCCGACCTCCTCGTACCACGAGGTCAACTCGATACCGGGCGCGATCCGGTGGTAGTGGGTCGGCTGCACCGCGTGCCGTCCGGCGTGCGGCCCTTCCCGGACGGTGTAGTCGATGGTGTCCGGCCCGATGACAACCGGATCGAAGAGCCAGTTGTTGGGGTGATGCCAACGCAGCCGGGCGCCGAGAATAGTGGTGAGTGCCATCGTCAGTTTCCTTTGCTCGTAACGTTGTTCGTGACGACCTCGACGGGCAGGGGTGCGGTTTCGCGACTTCCGCGCAGCGACCGCAGCAGTGTGCCCAGCAGTACGACCACGCCGACGGCGCTGAACAGCGCGGCGCCGAGATGCAGCGTGGTGTGGTCGAGCAGCACGCCGAAACCGATGACCGGAACCGCGAGCAGCAGGTACAGCAGGATGAAGTACGCCGTGACCACCGCGGGACGGTGCTCGATCGGGGTGACCTCGGCCAGGTGCGCGATACCCGCACCGATACAGGTCCCGGTGGACACGCCGATCAGCACCGTCGCGACGACGAAGAGGATCAGGCCGTTCCACCCGATGGCGCCGGCGAACACGACGAGACCGACGATCAGCCCGCCGGTCCCGACGAGCTGGGTCTCGCGCGGGCCCCGGCGGCGGGCCAGGAGTTGGCCCAGCGCGGTCGCCAGGAACACCAGCGAGATGAGGCAACCGGCCACCAGATGCGAGCCGATACCCAGGTACCGGGACAGGAAGACCGCGGTCACCGTGGGAATCAGGCCGTTGGCGGCGAAGCCGAGGCCGCCACTGATCGCGGCGGGCAGGAACACGCCCCGGACGTGGCCGGCGGCGGACACCAGCGCGCGCGGATGCGCGGACGCTGAAGTCCCGGCCGAGCGCGGGCCGTTGTCCCGCGGCACCGACAGCAGCACCGCGCACGCCACCACGACCAGCCCGAAGTCGACGATGAAGGGAAGTTGCAGGGGCCGGTAGCCGAGGTCGGCCACGCCACCCGCCACCCCGGTGCCCAGGGCAAGGCCGACCATGTTCGCCGCGATCCCGATCATCGCCGAGCGGCCGCGGTACGCGGTGCCGCCGAAGGCGATGAGCGCGTCGGTGGCCGTGCCGGTGACGGCGCCCGCGGCCAGACCGGACAGCACTCGCGCGGCGAGCAACACGATGACGTTGTCGGACAACAGAAATGCCAGCGCGGCCGCGCCGGAGAGCAGCAGCGCGGTCGCCAGCATGGGCCGTCGGCCCAGGCGGGCCGACACCGGCACCGCCAGCAGCAGCGCCAGCACCACCCCGAACGCGTAGATCGCGTACAGCACCGTCACCGTCAACGGTGAGATGCCGAGAGTCTGTTCGTAGAGGCCGAACAGGGGACTGGGCAGTGTGGTCCCCATCATCACCACGACGAACACGAACGCGACCGCCGCGAAGGCGCGTGGCCGTCGCTCTGCGTTGTTGACTTGCACCTCACCGCTCCAGGAAGATCGTGTCGGCCACTCGGCGGCGGCCCGCGTCCAGCTTCGGATCGCGGACTCGGTTGAGCCACGGGAGAAACTGCCAGGCACCCGGTGGATTCGGACGGGCCAACCTCGGTAGCGGGGTGAACACGCCTGGTGTCCCGGAAGGACAGTGGCGCGCTGGCGTGGGTTCTCGCCCGGACCAATGTGTTCGAATAAGAAAAAACGGCAGATGATGCTCAGCACAGTGCGCCGGCTGTCGAATCGGACGGACTAGCCTGTTCATATGGCAACGCGGGTGCGCAAGACCGACACCGAGCGGAAGATCCTCGACACGGCCACCGACCCCTGCCAGGACCGCCGGGCCGTCGCCGCGGCCAAGGCCGCCGCCCGCAGCCTGGTCCAGTGCCATACCCAGGGGAGCTGACCGGTCCGTTGAGTTCCACCGACGCGCCCACGTCCATCCAAACGGTGGCCATCCTGGTCTACGACGGGGTCACGCTGATCGACGTTGCCGGTCCGGCGGACGTGTTCGCCCACGCCAACCGCGTGCACAAGCGCTACGACGTCGTCTTCGTGTCGGCCGACGGGCGCCCGGTCACCTCCTCGACCGGACTGCGCCTGCACGCCGACGCCACCATCAACATCGACGGCGTCCACACGGTGTTCGTGCCCGGCGCCTACGGTCTGACCGACAAGCCGTTCGATCCCGCCCAGGTCGACGCGGTCCGGGTGCTGACCGCCGGGGCGACGCGGATAGCCGCCTTGTGCACCGGTTCCTTCCTGCTCGCCGAGACCGGGCTGCTCGCCGGCCGGAAGGCGACCACGCACTGGCGCCAGATACCACGCTTCACCCGAGCGCACCCTGACATCGTCGTGGAACCGGACGCGCTGTACGTGCGGGACGGGTCGATCACCACCGCGGCCGGCATCAGTTCCGGGATCGACGTCGCGCTCGCCCTCGTCCGGGACGACCTCGGCGCCGAGTGCGCGTCGGCGGTGGCCGAGGCGATGGTCGTGTTCATGCCCCGCCCCGGGCGGTTCTCCCAGTTCAGCGCGCCGTCGCGGCAGCACATCGGGCAGGACCATCCGTTGCGGCGGGTCGTGGACGCCATCGCCGCCGACCCGGGCGCGGACCACTCGGTACCCGTGATGGCCGGTGTGGCGTCGGTCAGCACGCGGCAACTGACCCGCCTGTTCCACGACGAGATCGGCACCACGCCCGCCCGCTACGTCGAGTTGGTGAGGCTGGAGAACGCTCAGGCGATGCTGCAATCCGGGCACACGGTGGAGGCCGCCGCGCGCCGCAGCGGTTTCGGTAGTGCCGACACCCTGCGCAGGGTTTTCTCCACGCGGCTCGGGCTCACTCCCACCGCGTACCGCGACCAACACGCTGCCGCCCACCGCACCCAGAGCTGACCACAGGACACCTTGCGGTCCAGCGCGTCCCAGGTCGAAATCACACATGGCTGTGTGTATGTTGTGTGTATGGCAAGGCTGAACGTGTACGTGCCTGACGAGCTGGCCGAGCTGGCGAAGGCCGCGGACCTGAACATCTCGGCGCTGGCGCAGGCCGCGATCGCCGACGAACTGCAACGCCGCGCCACGAACTCGTGGCTGGACGCGCTGCCCGCCCCACGCGGCACGGTCTCCCATCGCGCTGCCCTCGATGCGCTTGACGGCGGCCGTGATGAGCTGGCCGGCGCGGATGACTGAGTCGCCGGCTGAAATCGTGGTCATCGATGCCTCGGTTCTCGTCGACCTACTGGCGGGCACCGATTACGCGGTCCCGGCGAAGACACGGCTTGCCGGCACCGTCCTGCACGCACCGGCGCACCTGGATGCCGAGGTGCTGTCCGCACTGGGTCGACTCCAGCGAGCAGGGGAGTCGACCATGGCCGATGTCGATGCTGCTCTGTCCGCGCTGACCACGATCCCTGTTACGCGCCATCCCATTGCCGAGTTGGCGGCCGGCGCCTGGGCACGCCGTGCCGACCTCCGCTTGACTGACGCGCTCTACATCGAACTCGCCGCCCGTCTTCGGGTACAGGTCCTCACCACCGATCACCGCCTCGCTCGGGCAAGCTCACTTGCCGAAGGCATCACAATGCCGTGCCGCGGTGTGGAGTGATCCAGCACCGCCCAGCGAAGAGTGGGCGAAGTCGAACCTCGGCGCAGCGTAGGAGAAGTCCGATCGCTTAGCTGATGAGGCGCATCGCGTTTCCGGAGCCGACGTGAGCGCTCGCGGGGTCTGTTATGAGGCGGGCAGCCTCGGCTCGACGTAGTCGGCGTTCTTGTTCACGACCGCGCACGCGGATTCGGTCGTGGAGTTCACGCCGACCGCCTCGTCGTTGATGTCGATACGACCGGGCCCGACCGCGATGCCGCCGGCGCACGATCCCTCGCCCTGATCGTTCTTCAGCAGGATGGCCTGTCGGCCCCCGGTGGTAGTGGTGTTCGAGAGCTGTCCGCCAGGCTTGACGACGATGTCCTTGAGGCCTTGTGTGGGGCGAACCGTGATCCCGAAAGTCTGCGCCGCGGAGTCGTTGGTCGCTGGTTTGGTCCATGAGCAGTCACTGGTTCCGGGACCGCCGAGGTCACCCATGTCCTGATGCGTTCCGACGCCGGGTACGGCTTGCTGTGCCTCGGCGTCGGTGAGCAAGGTGCAGGCGTTGAGGCCGATCAGGTCGTTCGGCGCCGCGCTGGACGAGGATGCGCTCGATTCGGCGGTTTGGCTGCTGGGCGGTGATGCCTGACCGGTCTGAGTGCTGGTGCAGGCGGAAGCGACCAGCGCAGCGGCCGCGATGACTGTCGTGAGAGCTGCGACTGTCGTGGGGGCTGCTGGGCGCACCCAAACCTCCGCGTCGGCTGTGGCTACTTGAGGCCCTGAACGTTATCGTGCTCGGTTTCGGTGTAGTTCTTCCTGGCCAGGTTGAGCGCGTCCTGGGTCAGGTCCAACACCTCGCGGAACTGGTCGACCACCATGTCGGCGGACTGCGTCAAGCCGGTCCCGGTCTTCTGGACGTGTGCCGAAACCGTCTGCGCCTAGCGCTACTACCCATCTCTTATGACGCGGGCAGCCTCGGCTCGACGTAGTCGGCGATCTTGTTCACGATCGCGCACGCGGATTCGGTCGTG
>DASSAD010000157.1:0-2274 GCA_035685725.1 Amycolatopsis sp.
AACGTCGGAGGCGCCCCGGTGATCCAGATCAACGGCCAGCGGACCTACCCGTCCGCCGGTGAGCTGCGGATGACGACGGTGTCGCTCAACGACCAGATCACGCTGTTCGGCGCGCTCGGGCTGTGGGCGAGTGGTCGCTTCGCCCTCGCGCCCCGGGAGGAATACTTCAAGCCCGGCGAGAGCGACGAGCAGGTCCGGCAGGAGAACGTCCGGGAGTTCCAGGACTCGCAGAGCAACGCCGAGGTCGCGGCGCTTCGCCACCTGAACTTCCCGATCAAGGTGCTGGTGCAGGAGGTCGTCTCCAACAGCCCCGCCGACCACGTGCTCGCGGCCGGTGACCGGTTGCTGATGGTGAACGGCAGGCAGATCACGCAGGAAGACGACGTCCGTGCCGCGCTCGCGGGGACATCGCCGGGGCAGACCGTGCCGATCACCTTCCAGCACGGCAACGATCCGGCCAGGAGCGCTTCGATCACGCTCACGAGCAATCCCGACCCGTCTCAGAAGCAGGGTTTCATGGGGTTGGAACCGATCGACCGGGCCGATGTGCCGTTCAACGTGAAGGTGTCCCTGCAGGACGTCGGGGGTCCATCGGCAGGACTGATGTTCGCGCTGGCCATCGTGGACGAACTCACTCCCGGCGCGATGGTCGCGGGGGAGCACATCGCGGGCACCGGCGAGATCGACGAGAAGGGGAACGTCAGCCCGATCGGCGGGATCTCGTTCAAAGTGGTCGCCGCGCGCGAAGCGGGGGCGACGGTGTTTCTGACGCCCGCGCAGAACTGTGCCGAGGCGGCCGCCGCCGACCCCAGTGGACTGAAGCTGGTCAAGGTGACCAGTCTGGACAGTGCACTCGTCGCGCTTGACGATCTCAAGACGGGGAAACCGACACCGTCCTGCTGATCGGGCCGGTTGCGGAGGAAGGGGCGTTTGCTACGGATCATCCGTAGCAGACGCCCCTTCCTGCGTTATGGGGCGAGGGTGGCGCGGAGGGCGTCGACGAGGTTCGGGGCCAGTTCGGGATGTTCGACGATCTCGTCGACCCGATGGCCGGGCTCCGAGTTGCCGGAAGCCGGCTGGAACGCGCGCAGGCGGAGGACACAGGCGGCGGAGCCGTCGCGGAGGACGGCGGCGACGAGGCGCGCTTCGGTGCGGTCCGGGTGGTCGGCGGCGACCTGGCGCAGCCGGTCGATGTCGACGGTGTCCGCGTCCGGCAGTGTCGATTCCGCGCTGGGCGGCAGGACGATGATCTCCTGCGCGAGCGCGCAGCCGGTGACGGTCTCCGGCCAGGCGATCCGGCCCAGCGCCTCGGCCAGGTCTCCCTCGGGCAGCGCCTCCTGCGCGACCGGGGTCAGCGGGTTGGCCGCGTCCAGTTGATCGGCGAGCTCCGGCTGCTCGCGCAGAAGCGCGGCGGTCGGCACGAGTGCGAACAGCTGGGGCGGTTGGTCCCAGCCTCCGGAGGCCACGAACTCTTCGACTTCGCGGGCTAGCGCGGCCACAACCGGCGCTGAATTTTCGGGGGATCCCATCGTTCCATGGTGACATTGTCCGATTTGGGCTGAGCGGGGAACCAACACCGCCACCCGTAGAGTTAGGTAACCAGGGGTAACGTGCGTCCCCCGGGGAATGAACCGCGACAACAGGAGCGTGTCCAGTGGCCAACCGGCCCCCTGTGAGCTTGCCGAAGCTGTCCCGCCGCAGCCGGATCCTGCTCATCATCGCTGCCATCATCGTGCTGGTCCTGCTACTCGGCGCGAGGCTGCTGGACACCTACGTCAACTGGCTGTGGTATGGCGAGGTCGGGGCGCGCGAGGTCTTCAACACCATGGTGCTGACCCGGGTTGTCCTGTTCTTCGCGCTCGGCGTGCTGGTCGGCGGCACCCTCGCACTGAGCCTGTGGATCGCCTACCGGACCCGGCCGGTCTTCGTCCCGGTCTCCGGCGCGGACGACCCACTGTCCCGGTACCGGTCGGCGGTGGTCAGCCGGATCCGGCTGTTCGGCATCGGCATCCCGGTCATCGCGGGCCTCATCGCGGGCGCGACCGGGGAGGGCGACTGGCAGCGGGTCCAGCTGTTCCTGCACGGCACGAACTTCGGCCAGACAGACCCCCAGTTCCACAACGACATCGGCTTCTACGTGTTCCGGCTCCCGTTCTACGAATGGCTGCTCGGCTGGTTGTTCGTGGCGACGACGATCGCGTTCATCGCGGCGCTGATCGCGCACTACCTCTTCGGCGGCATCCGGCTGGCCGGGCGCGGCGGGCAACTCGCGGG
>DASSAD010000158.1:0-7203 GCA_035685725.1 Amycolatopsis sp.
CTCTTGCACGCCAGCGTCGTTCCGGCGGTCGCCCACTACGGAGACGCCCTCGCGGGCAAGGTCATCGTCGACATCAGCAACCCGTTCAATTCCGCGGCCGACGGGCTGGCCCACGGCGAGGAAACCTCGATCGCGCAGGAAGTCGCCAAGGCGGCCCCGGCCAGCGCCAGCGTGGTGAAGGCATTCAACACGATCTTCCGCCATGTCCTGGAGAAGGGCCGACCCGTCGTCTTCATCGCCGGCGACGATGCGCAGGCCAAGGCGGGCGTGGAGGCGTTCGTCGAGAGCCTCGGGCTGCGCCCGCTGGACGTCGGCGACCTGAAAATGGCGTACTGGCTGGAAGGAGCGGGTGTGGTGACGATGGGTCTCGCCCGCAACGGGGTGGGGAACTGGGACTTCGCCCTCGGCGTCACCGAGCTTCTCGGCTGAGCCGCACAGCCCTCGATATCAAGGTTGGCGGACAATGGTCTGCCCGGCGAGGATGGCTTGGTTTCGCAATTGCTGTAGTCGGGTCCGCTGTGTTCGCTGGTTTGGTCACGCTCGGTGAGTAGGGTTGCGGTCTCGGCGTCTCTGGGTTTTGGAGGAAGGGGCGTTTCCTACGGACTATCCGTAGGAAACGCCCCTTCCTCCAAAACCGGGGTGGGGTGGGGTGACTGCGGGTGGTGGGTGTTACTCGATCGGGGGTGGGGACAGCCCTACCTGATGAGTGGCAGTAGCGTCATTTTGCTGGTGTGGGCCGTGTCCTAACGTCGATGTCGTCACAACGAGACAGGAGACGACATGCGATCTTCGGCGCGACCGCAGCCCTTGACCGTCCCGGTCGCCGGTGCCACGCCTCGGGACCGAACCCCGGCGCTGCGGCTGTCCGGGGTGTGCAAGCAGTTCGGCGACGAAGTCGTGGTCGAGGATCTCAGCTTTGATGTGCCGCAGGGCGCCGTGGTCGGGCTGGTCGAGGCCGGTGCGGACGGGGAGGCGAGCGCGACCGCCGCGGCGATGGCGGCCGGGTTGTTGCCGCCGGACGAGGGGCAGGTGTCGGCTTTCGGTGTCGATCTCTGGGATGAGCGTGCGCGGGCGAGGGCGCTGGTCGGATCGTTGCCGGATGATCTCACCGCGACGCAGCACATGGACGCGTCGCAGGCGCTCGCCTGTTTCGGGTTGACGCGCGGACTCGACGCGGAAACCGTGTCGCGGCGGGTGGCGGCGCTGTTGGTGGGGTGTGGGCTCGACGCGACACGGGCGATGCCGCTGCGGGACTGATCGCCTGGCGTGCGCATGCGTGCGCGGTTGGCGGCCGCGCTCATGACCGATCCCCTGGTACTGGTCCTCGATGAACCGTTCGAGGGAATCGACCGGGCGTCCGCGGACGTGATCCGCGCGGTGTCACGGGGTTTCACCGCGGGTGGGGGAGCGGTCCTGTGCACCGCGTCGTCGGCGTCGTCGCTGGAAGTGTTGTGCGATCACATCGGTGAGCTGGCCGATGGCCGGCTCACCACGTTCCGGCCGGTCCGGCGGCACCGGCCGGCGGTGCGGTCCCGTGCCCGGCGCGCGCGTGCGGGAGCCGGGGTGGCCGGCAAGTGGAGGCACGGGGGGTGCGCGTGATCACGGCGCCGCACGTGGCTGTCAAGATCACCGGCGATGGGCGGCTGGAGTTGGCCTCGGCGGAAACCGGTGAGCGGTACCGGTTCGGTCCCGCCGAGACCGCGATGTGGATCGCCCTGTGGCAGCACGATGGCGAACTCGAAGCGGCGGCGGCCGAACTGGCGAATCACTGGGACGCCGACTCCGAACGGTTGCGCGGCGCGTTCGACACCTGGGTCAGGGAGCTACACGACGTGGGCCTGGTGCGGTACCGGCGGTGACGGCGGCCGTCAGTCGTGCCGAGATCAGGTCGATCACTTCCCGGGCATGCGCGTCGAGGTAGAAGTGCCCGCCGCGAAACGCCCGGAACTCGAACTCACCCGTGGTGTGCTCGCCCCACGAGCGGGCTTCGTCGAGGGTCACCTTGGGGTCGTCGTCGCCGACGAGCGTGAAGATCGGGCAGGTCAGCGGGGGACCGGGCCGGTACCGGTAGGTCTCCACGGCCTTGTAGTCGGCGCGCAGGGCGGGCAGGAACATGCGCACGATTTCGTCGTTGTCGAGGATGCGCGCATCGGTGCCGCTCAACGTGCGCAGTTCGGCCACCAGGCCGTCGTCGGCCCTGAGGTGGATCCGCTCGTCGCGCGGCCGCGAGGGTGCGCGACGCCCGGAGGCGAACAACATCACCGGCGGGGTTCCCGCTGCTTCCAGACGCCGGGTCACCTCGAAGCCGAGTGTGGCGCCCAGACTGTGCCCGAAGACGGCGAACGGGCGATCGGTCCAGTCCGCGAGTTCGGCCGCGACGAGATCGGCCAGCTCGTCCATCGAGTCCACGCACCGCTCGTTGTGCCGGTCCTGGCGGCCGGGGTACTGCAGCGCCAGGACGTCCACCGTGGGGGAAAGCGCCTTGGCGACGGGCAGGTAGTAGGTCGCCGAACCGCCGGCATGCGGGAGGCAGATCAGCCGGACGCCGGCGTCGTCGGCCGGCTGGAAACGGCGAATCCACGCACTCGCGGTCATTGGTCACTCCCGGAATCGTCGACGGCAGGGCGGCCCGCGACGGCGACGGCGACACGGGTCGTGACACCGCGGCCGACGCGGGCACCTTTTCGAAAGTGCCAGCGGGCCGTCGCCGGGGCAACCCCTAGGACTCCCTTAGGACGCCTCGGATTCCCGCACCGCCTCGGTGATAGTGCGCAGTGCGTCGAGCATGTCGTGGCCGGAGGGAGCGCTTTCCGGATCCAGGAGGCGTTGTACCGACAAACCGGTCATCAGGGCCAGCAGGAACGAGCCGACCGCGCGCAGGGTGCGGTCGTCGGGCCGTTCGTCCTCGTCGAGCGGAACGACGACCGAAGCCAGTGACGGCCGCGCCTGGGCGTAGCTGGTGGCGAGTTTTTCCCGCAGCTCGGGCAAATGGTCGGCGAGGGCGAAGGCTTCGACTCCCGCGACCCACAGCGGCCGGTGTTTGGTGAAGGAGTCGACCATTCCGGTCCACATCGATTCCAGCCGCTGTGTCAGGCTCGCGTCGGACGCGTCGAACAGGACGCGGTCGATTTCCTCGCCCCACTCCTCGAAGGCCTCGACGAGCGCGGCCGACATGAGCGCCTCCTTCGAGCCGAAGTGATAGCCGATCGAAGCGAGGTTCGCGTCGCACGCGGCGACGATGTCGCGGGCGGTGGTACGGGCGTATCCGCGTTCGTACAGGCAACGCCGAGCACCGGCGAGAAGCTGCTCACGATGACCCATGTGCGGACCTTACCCGACGATAGGGGGCCGTTTCTATACGGATGTTCTATACAGATGTACATCTGCCGTGTATGTTCGCCGCCATGACATCTGTGGCGGTCCGCGCCGGTCGGCGAGAGTGGTGCGGCCTCGGAGTCCTCGTCCTGGTCACCCTGATCATCAGCATGGACATGACCGTGCTGTCCTACGCTGTGCCGTTCATCAGCGCGCAGCTGGAGCCGACCAGCGGTCAGCTCCTGTGGATCACCGACATCTACGCCTTCGTGCTGTCGGGTCTGCTGATTCCGATGGGCACGCTCGGCGACCGCATCGGCCGCCGGCTCCTGCTCATGCTCGGCGCGACGGCGTTCGCCCTGGCCTCGGCCGCCACCGCGTACGCGTCCTCACCGGAGATGCTCATCGCGGGCCGCGCGGTGATGGGTGCCGCCGGGGCGACACTGATGCCCTCGACCATGTCGTTGATCCGCACCATGTTCCACGACGAGCAACAGCGCCGTGCCGCCATCGGGATCTGGTCCTCCGGGTTCTCCCTCGGCGGCGTGCTGGGGCTGTTGGTCGGCGGAGCGCTGCTCCAGCATTTCCGGTGGGGCTCGGTCTTCCTGATCAACGTGCCGGTCATGGTGGTGCTGCTGGCGCTGGCACCGGTGCTGCTGCCGGAGTATCGCGCGCCGCGGGCGGGCCGGTTCGACCTGCTGGGCACGTTGTTGCTCTTCGTCAGCGTGCTGCCCGCGATCTGGGGCATCAAGCAGTTCGCGCAGGACGGCTGGGGCTGGCCGCAACTGGCGGGGGTGGTCATCGGACCCATGCTGTTCGTGGCGTTCGTGCTGCGGGAACGACGGCTGTCCGCGCCGATGCTCGACGTCGGGCTGTTCCGGTCACCGGCCTTCGGTGCGGCGGTCGTGACCAACCTGCTCGCGAACTTCGCGCTGGTCGGGTTCATGTTCCTGATCACCCAGTTCCTCCAGCTCGTGATCGGGCTGCAGCCGTTCACGGCCGGGCTGTGGTCGCTGCCCGCGGCGGCGGCCGCCGGCATCGCCGCGGCCGGTCTCGCCCCGGCGCTGACGCGGATGATGCGGCACGCCTACGTCATCGCCGCCGGACTGCTCGTCGCCACCGCCGGATTCGCGGTGCTGGCGCAGGTGAACGCCGGCTCGGGACTGGCGATCGTGGTCACCGGCCACGCCCTCGTCTCGGGCGGAATCGCGATGGTGCTGACGCTGACCGCGGAGCTGATCGTCACGACGGTGCCGCCGGAGCGCGCCGGTTCGGCGTCCGGCCTGTCGGAGACGGCGAGCCAGTTCGGCAGTGCGCTCGGGGTCGCGCTCATCGGCAGCCTCGCCGCGTTCGTCTACCGCGGCGATTTGGCCGACCACGCGCCGCCGGGCGTGCCGGGCTCCGTGCTGGACGCGGCCCGTGACACGCTCGGCGCCGCGGTGGCCGCCGCACGCCAGCTGCCGGCGACCGCCGGGAACGCGCTGACCGCCGCGGCCCGGTCGGCCTTCGCGCAGGAAACCCGCATCGCCGCGCTCGTCGTCGGAGCGGTGCTCCTGTTCACCGCTGTCGTGGCGAGTCTGTTGCTACGGCGGGTGTCGCGGCCCGGTCCGCCGCCGGTCACCGAAGAAGAGCGATCCAGCGAGAGCGTGGCGGAGGCCGGACAATCCACGACCTCCGTTTGACCCGTCGTCCGTGAGTCAAGGCCGGGGCCGAATGCCCCGGCCTTTTCGCGTTCGGTGCGTCCGAGTGCGTTTCCGGACAAGCTTCTCCGTGCCCGAAACGACAACGCGGGCGGCCTCCGCTAGGGGTGAGCTAAGGGCGGCTAGGGGTTGGCCCGCCCGAGCGCCGCTCCGTAGCGTGAAGCGGAGTTGACCGCGGGAAAACCCGGGAAACCCCAGTGTCGCGCACTTCGCCGTGAGGAGACGCGTGTGGACAACGAGGAAAAGCTTCTCGGCTATCTGAAACGGGCGACGGCTGATCTTCGGGAGGCCCGCAGGCGGTTGCGTGAGGCCGAACGGGCCGCGCACGACCCCGTGGCGATCGTGGGCATCGGTTGCCGTTTTCCGGGCGGGGTAACCAATCCCGACGAGCTGTGGCGGTTGGTGGCGGCCGAGGTCGACGCGGTCTCGGGATTTCCGGACGACCGGGGGTGGGACGGGGAAGTGCTTTACGACCCCGATCCGGAAAATGCCGGCACGAGTTATACGCGGGCGGGCGGTTTCCTGCACGACGCGGCGGATTTCGATCCGGGGTTTTTCGGGATCAGCCCGCGGGAAGCGCTCGCGATGGATCCGCAACAACGCCTGCTGCTGGAAATCTCCTGGGAGGCGGTGGAGCACGGCGGTATCGATCCCGCCTCCCTGCGCGGAAGCCGGACCGGGGTTTACGTCGGCCTGATGTACCACGAGTATTCCTCCCGGTTACCGGTCATTCCCGAGGAACTCGAAGGCTTTGTCGGCAATGGGAACGCGGGCAGCATTCTTTCCGGTCGCGTCGCTTACACGTTCGGGTTCGAGGGGCCGGCGGTGACCGTCGATACCGCGTGCTCGTCGTCGCTCGTGACGCTGCATATGGCGATCCAGGCGCTCCGGCGGGGCGAGTGCACGCTTGCGCTCGCCGGGGGCGTGACGGTGATGTCCACGCCCGAGACCTTCGTCGATTTCAGCCGCCAGCGCGGGTTGGCGCCGGACGGGCGCTGCAAGCCCTTCGCCGCCGCGGCGGACGGGACAGGCTGGGCCGAAGGTGCCGGGATGCTGCTCGTCGAACGCCTTTCCGACGCGCAACGGCTCGCGGCACCCCGTGCTCGCGGTGGTACGCGGGTCGGCCATCAACTCCGACGGCGCCACCAGCGGCCTGACCGCGCCGAACGGACCCTCGCAGCAACGCGTTATCGCCGACGCCTTGGCGAACGCGGGTCTCTCCGCGTCGCAGGTGGATGTGGTGGAGGGGCATGGGACGGGGACGAGGTTGGGGGATCCGATCGAGGCGCAGGCGTTGTTGGCGGCGTATGGGCGGGATCGGGAGGGGCCGTTGTGGTTGGGGTCGGTGAAGTCGAATTTGGGGCATACGCAGGCGGCGGCGGGGGTGGCGGGTGTGATCAAGATGGTGATGGCCATGCGTCACGGGATTTTGCCTCGCACGTTGCATGTGGATGAGCCGACACCACAGGTGGACTGGACCTCTGGTGAGGTCGCGTTGCTGACCGAGGCGGTGGCGTGGCCGGAGACCGGGCGCCCTCGCCGGGCCGCCGTGTCCTCCTTCGGGCTCAGCGGCACGAATGCCCATGTCGTGCTGGAGCAGGCGCCGACCGATCGGCCCGTCGAGGACGAACCCGTCGCGATGGTGAACCCGGTGGTGCCGTGGATCGTTTCGGCGAAGACGCCGGAGGCGCTCTCGGCCCGGGCCGACCAACTGCGCAGCGCGACCGGTGACCTGGATCCGCGCGACATCGCCTTTTCCCTGGCGACGACCCGCACCGCGTTCGAGTACCGGCTGGCCGTGACCGGGGCGTCGCGCGAAGAACTGGTTTCCGCGCTGCGTACCGCGGTTCCGGCTCGCGCTGTGGGCGGGAAGCTGGCGTTGTTGTTCACGGGTCAGGGTGCGCAGCGTGTGGGTATGGGTCGTGAGTTGTCTGCGGCGTTTCCGGTGTTCGCGGATGTGTTGGATGCGGTGTGTGCGCGGTTTGAGGGGTTGCGGGAGGTGATGTTCGATCCGGGGTCGGAGGTGTTGGATCGGACGGGGTGGACGCAGCCGGCGTTGTTCGCGTTCGAGGTGGCGTTGTTCCGGTTGCTGGAGTCCTGGGGTGTGCGACCGGATTTTGTGGTGGGGCATTCCATCGGGGAGTTGGCGGCGGCGCATGTGGCGGGGGTGTTGTCGCTGGAGGACGCC
>DASSAD010000159.1:0-16418 GCA_035685725.1 Amycolatopsis sp.
GCCGTGCAGCGGGCCCGACATCGCGCCGATCGCCCCGGACAGCGAGGCGGCCACGTCCGCGCCGGTCGAGGCGATGACGCGGGCGGTGAAGGTGGAGGCGTTCAGGCCGTGTTCGGCGGCCGAGACCCAGTAGGCGTCGACCGCCCGCACGTGCGCCGGGTCCGGTTCACCGCGCCAGCGGGTCATGAACCGCTCGGTGATCGAACTCGCCTGGTCGACCCGCGTCTGCGGCACCGCGGGAACACCGATGCCGCGCGCGGACTGGGCCACATAGGACAGTGCCATCACCGAGGCACGGGCGAGCTGATCGCGCGCCTCGGCGTCGCTTACGTCGAGAATCGGGCGGTAGCCCCAGATCGGCGCGAGCATCGCCAGCGCGGCCTGCACGTCCACCCGGACATCGCCGGTGTGCACGGGAAGCGGGAAGGGCTCGGCGGGCGGCAGGCCGTGGCCGAACCGGCCGTCGACGAGCAGGCCCCAGACATCACCGAAGCCCACCTTGCCGGCCAGGTCCTCGATGTCGACCCCGCGGTAACGCAGCGCGCCGCCGTCACGGTCGGGTTCGGCGATCTCGGTGTGGAACGCGACCACGCCTTCCAGCCCCGGCCGGAACCCGTCGTCCTGGGGGGTCGCCTCGGTGTTCGCGCCAAGCGCTGAGGTAGTCACTGGTGGGAGACCTTTCAATGCGCAAGCCCGACAGTTGCCCTGAGTACGTGCGAATGACACGCGGGGCGCGCACCTTCGCACGGTTAGCCAAAGGGTGCACCTCTTACGCCCGAGTAACAAGCGGAAGATATGGTGTGATCGATCACGATTACGGGAACGATTCAGTGATCCGGGCCCGATGCGTGTAAATCCTCTGTTTCCTCTCCTCGGATCGGCTATTCGGGTGATACACCTACGTCATGCACCTGAGCCCCCAGGAACGCGACAAGCTGCTGATCCATGTCGCCGCTGACGTCGCCCGTCGCCGCTTGGAGCGCGGCGTCAAGCTCAACTACCCCGAAGCGGTCGCGCTCATCACCGACCACGTGCTGGAGGGGGCCCGGGACGGCCGGTCGGTCACCGAACTGGTGACCAGCGGGCGGACCGTGCTCGCGCGGAACCAGGTGCTCGACGGGGTGCCCGAAATGGTCGACTCGGTGCAGGTCGAGGCCACCTTCCCGGACGGGACGAAGCTCGTCACCGTCCACGACCCGATCATCTGAGGAGGCCGGCGATGCGCCCAGGAGAGATCATTCCGGCCGACGAGCCGGTCGAGCTGAACGCCGGCAGGCCGCGCCTGCGGCTGCGGGTCGTCAACACCGGCGACCGGCCCGTCCAGGTCGGCTCGCACTACCACTTCGCGCAGGTCAACCCGGCCATCGAGGTCGACAGGGCGGCGGCGCTCGGCCACCGGCTGGACATCCCGGCCGGCACCTCGGTGCGGTTCGAGCCGGGTGTGGAACGAGAGGTCGACCTGGTGCCGCTGGCCGGGCGGCGGGTCGTGCCGGGCCTGCGGGCCGCTTCGATACCGGCGCCGGGCGCCGCTTCGATACAGGCGCCGGGCGCCGCGGAAGGATCGCGATGAGCAGCATCGACCGGGAACGTTATGTCGAGCTTTTCGGACCGACCGTCGGTGACCGGATCCGGCTCGCGGACACCGATCTCCTGATCGAGGTCACCGAGGACCGCAGCATGGGCCCCGCGGCCGGGGACGAGGTGATCTTCGGCGGCGGCAAGGTGATCCGCGAGTCGATGGGGCAGGGCATGGCCACCCGCGCCGAGGGCGCGCCCGACCTGGTGATCACCGGTGCCGTCGTGCTGGACCACTGGGGCGTGGTCAAGGCCGACGTCGGGGTGCGCGACGGCCGGATCGTCGGGATCGGCAAGGCGGGCAACCCGGACACGATGGACGGGGTCGACCCGGCGCTGGTGATCGGGCCCGCCACCGAGGTGCTGGCGGGCAACGGGAAGATCCTCACCGCTGGCGGCATCGACTGCCATGTGCACTTCATCTGTCCCCAGCTGGTGGACACGGCGCTCGCGGCCGGCCTGACCACGCTGGTCGGCGGTGGCACCGGCCCGGTCGAGGGCAGCAAGGCCACCACCGTCACCCCCGGCCCGTGGAACCTGGGCCGGATGCTGCGCGCGATGGACGCGATGCCGGTCAACGTCCTGTTGCTGGGCAAGGGAAACACCGTCCGGGCCGACGCGCTGCGGGAGCAGTTCGAAGCCGGTGCGGGCGGCCTGAAGCTGCATGAGGACTGGGGCTCCACCCCCGCCGCGATCGACGCCGCGCTGAGCGTGGCCGGCGAGTACGGCGGGCAGGTCGCGATCCACACCGACACGCTCAACGAGGCCGGGTTCGTGGAGTCCACAGTGGACGCCATCGGCGGCCGGTCGATCAACGCCTACCACACCGAGGGCGCCGGCGGCGGGCACGCACCGGACATCATCAAGGTGGTCGGCCTGCCCAACGTGCTGCCCTCGTCGACGAACCCGACCCGCCCGCACACCGTGAACACCCTCGACGAGCACCTCGACATGCTCATCGTGTGCCACCACCTGAACCCGGCGGTGCCCGAGGACCTCGCCTTCGCGGAGAGCCGGATCCGGCCGACCACGATCGCCGCCGAGGACGTCCTGCACGACATGGGCGCGATTTCGATGATGAGTTCGGATTCGCAGGCGATGGGCCGGATCGGCGAGGTGATCATCCGGACCTGGCAGACCGCGCACGTGATGAAGAAGCGCCGCGGCGCGCTGCCCGGTGACGGCCGGGCGGACAACCTGCGGGCGCGCCGGTATGTCGCGAAGTACACGATCAACCCGGCGATCGCGCACGGCATGGCGCACGAGATCGGCTCGGTCGAGGTCGGCAAGCTCGCCGATCTGGTGCTGTGGGAACCGAAGTTCTTCGGTGTCAAACCCCATGTCGTGCTCAAGGGCGGATTCCCCGCGTGGGCGGCGATGGGTGACGCGAACGCTTCGATCCCGACACCGCAGCCGGTGCTCGCGCGACCCATGTTCGGCGCGCAGCCTTCGGTGGCGGAGGCGTCGAGCCTGCACTTCGTGACGGAAGCGGCGGTGAAGGCGGGCCTTGCCGACAGGTTCGGGCTGCGCCGCGAACTGTCGGCGATCGCCGACACGCGCTCGGTCACCAAGTCCGACATGATCCTCAACGACACGATGCCCGACGTCCAGGTGGACCCCGACAGCTTCGCGGTCCGCGTGGACGGTGAGCTGATCGAGCCGCAGCCGGTGGCCGAGCTGCCGATGGCCCAGCGGTACTTCCTGTTCTGATGGACGCCTGGTGATGGATGTCGTTTCACTTCTGCTCGCCGACTCCCGCTTCCCCGGGGGCTCGCACATTCACTCCGGCGGTCTAGAGGAGGTCGTCGCGCGCCGGTTGGTCACGACCGAGCGGGACCTGCCGGCCTTCCTGCACGGCCGGCTGTGGACCGCGGGTCTGCTGGCCGCGAGTTTCGCGGCCGCGTCGGCGGATGCCGCGGGCCGAGCGGTCCACGGGGGCGTCCAAGCGCGACACTGGGCTCGGCTGGACGCCGAGTTCGATGCCCGGACGCCCTCGCTGGCCCAGCGGGAGGCGTCGCGGGCGCAGGGGCGGGGCACGGCACGAGCCGGCCGGACCGCCTGGCCCTCCCCGGTGATCACCGAACTGCTGGCCACCACGCCCCGCCCGCACCACCCGGTGATCACCGGCGCACTGGCCGGGGTCGCCGGGGGATCGCCGCACGGTGCGGCGCTGGCCGTGGCCTACCTGGCGATCAGCGGTCCGGCGAGCGCGGCGGTGCGCCTGTTGGGCTTCGATCCGCTCACGGTGAACGCGATGGTGGCAGGATTGGCCCCGGAACTGGAATCCGTCGCCACGCGCGCGGCCGCGGTCGCGGGGATGGATCCGGCGGAGCTGCCGGGTCCGGGTGCGCCGGCACTGGATCTGTTCGCCGAAGCACATCTTCGGCAGCACAAGAAAGAGGTGCGTCTCTTTGCCAGCTGAACACGGTCACGGTCACGGACACGTGCACCCGGTGAACTTCGACCCCACGGCCAGCGAACCCGACCACCACGAGCCCTCACCCGAGCAGGGCCGGGCGTACCGGATCGGCATCGGCGGGCCGGTCGGCAGCGGGAAGACCGCGCTGGTCGCCGCGCTGTGCCGGGCGCTCGGCGACGAGCTGAACCTGGCCGTGGTGACCAACGACATCTACACCACCGAGGACGCCGATTTCCTGCGCCGGGCGGGTGTGCTCGACGCCGAGCGGATCGAGGCGGTGCAGACCGGCGCGTGCCCGCACACCGCGATCCGCGACGACATCACGGCGAACCTGGATGCGGTGGAACGGCTGGAAGAGCGGTTTCCCGGGCTGCAGCTGGTGATCATCGAAAGCGGCGGTGACAACCTGACCGCGGTGTTCAGCCGCGGGCTCGCCGACAGTCAGGTCTTCGTCGTCGACGTCGCGGGCGGGGACAAGGTGCCGCGCAAGGGCGGACCCGGTGTGACCACGGCGGATCTGCTCGTCATCAACAAGATCGACATCGCGCATCTGGTCCGTGCCGATCTCGGGGTGATGACCTCCGACGCGCACCGGATGCGCGGCGAACTGCCGGTGATCGCACAGTCCCTTGTGGATACTCCGGACGCGCCCGAGGTCGCGGCCTGGGTGCGGAAGCAGCTCTTCGCGTGAAGGCACACTCCCGGCTGGTGGCCGAGTGCCGGGACGGGCGCACGGTCCTCCGGGAGATTCACTCGGTGTCGCCGCTCACCCTCGTGCCGCGCCGCGACCGGCTCGGCTCCGCCGCGGGTGCGGACCGGGGGTACACGGTGCACCTGGTCAACTCGGCGAGCGCGCCGCTGGGTGGCGACGAGTTGCGGCTGAGTGTGCGGATCGGCGAGGGGGCCCGCCTGCGGCTCTCCGGCGTCGCCGCCACGCTCGCGCTGCCCGGTCCCCACGCGGGCGCAAGCGTGTCCACTGTGGACATCGAGATCGAGTCCGGTGGGACACTGGAGTACCTGCCGGAGCCGACCGTGATCACCGCGCGCGCCCGGCACACGGCCGAGCTGACCGCGTCGCTGGGCCCCGGCGCCCGCCTGCGCACCCGCGAAGTACTGGTACTGGGCCGCACCGGCGAACGGCCCGGCCGCCTGCGCACCGCACAACGCGTGGTGCGCACGGGAACACCGCTGCTGCACCAGACCCTGGACATCGGCGACCCGGCCCTGGATTCGAGCCTCGCCCATCTGGCGGACCGCCGCGTCTTCGCCACGGAGCTGCTGGTTTGGGGCGACGACGTCACCGAACCCGTCTCGGCGGACTGGTGGTCGCTCACCCCGCTGGCCGCCGGCGGTTCCCTGGCCACGGCCCTGGCGACCGACGCGATCGCCGCCGAACGGGCCCTCGACGAGGCTCGCGGCCGGCATCCCGGATGGTGCTGACCCCCGGCTCGCGACGCCGTGGTCAGTGGAGAGTGCCGTGACCTGCCGGCATGCGTCCGTTGCGGTAAGGCCGGCCGTGCTCGCGCCGCCGCGGCTCGGGCGCGAGCAACCCCGAGCGGCACGCCGGAAGCCGTACTCGCAAGCAGTCGAACATAGGTTCTACAGTCCGAAGCGGCGGGCGCGAGACGTTGTGCCATGTGGTGTTCGACAAGGTGGGTTGGGCGTTGCGGTCCCAGTACGAGAAGGCTTGCAAGAATGACGAAGTGCGCCTGGGTGAGATGTTCATCCATGAAATGGACGCGATCGCTGGGCCGCGGTTCATTGTGAACTTCCCGACCAAGGGTCACTGGAAGGCTCGGTCGAGGATTGGGGACATCGCCAGTGGCTTGCGCGATCTGCGTCGTTCGGTTGAGGTGTACGGGATCTCTTCGATTGCTGTTCCCCCGCTGGGTTGCGGCAATGGCGGCTTGGACTGGGGTGAGGTGTACCCGATGATCCGCAAGGAGCTGGGTGACCTCCCTGGTGTTCGTGTGCTGGTGTATCCGCCGGCAGGGGCGCCCGATCCGTCGGACATGCCGGTGCGGACCGAACGCCCGGAGGTGACCCGGGCAAAGGCCGCGCTGCTCCTGGCGTTCGCGCGTTACCGTGATCGCAGTGTCGAGTCGGGTTTGTCCGACACTGGTGTGATCTCGCTCGTCGAGGCTCAGAAGATCGCCTACTTCTTCCAGCTGGCGGGCGGAAAAGCGAAATGGGAGTTCACGCCAAGCCACTACGGGCCCTACGCGCCCGCGATCGACCAGTTCATCAGCGGTGTCGAGGGTCACTTCCTGTATGGCTTCGGTGACGGCAGCAGTGGCAGTAAAGCCACGCTCACACTGGACGAACGCGCGTTGGATGAGGCGCGCGAGGTGCTGGGCGGCGGCGAAGCATTCGATAGCGCGCCGGCCCGGTTCGAGGCCATTGTGGCCGGTTTCGAGTTCCCTTACGGGATCGAACTCCTCGCGACTGTGCACTACGTTGTCGCGCACTCCGCGCGGCCATCGTCGTTGGACGAGGTCGTGCTGTCTCTCGGCCGCTGGTCGGCACGGAAGGGTCGGCTGTTCAAGGTGCGCCAGGCTCGGGCCGCGTACCGGCATCTGCAAACGGTGCGGCTCGTGGATGCGACCGTCGTCCTGTGAAGGACACCTGCCAGGGCCTGCGCGCGGTTTCGAGCATCCCCTATGTCTCTTTTGCGTGATCTTCGCGTGCGTGGCCGTGAAGTATGGGCGGGCTTGCGGATGTGACTGGTGGGAGGCGTGGTGCTTGTCACCGTTCGGCGGGTTTCGCCGTTGGCTTCCAGGCCCTAACGTCGGCTCTTATCCACGTTCACTTGCCGGAGAGGCTGGGGACATGACTGAGGTCGGCGACATCGACAACGTGACGGTAGGGCTGCCGGGGATGCGGGTGGCTTACGAAGGGGACTCCCTGAACGAAGCCGACCTGGCCGCCACCTGGACAGAACAGCTGCAGAGCTGGCTGAACAGGGCGATTTCCGCCGGTGTCGCCGAGCCGAACGCCATGGTGCTGGCCACCGCCGACGGTGAGGGCCGGCCGTCTTCGCGGACCGTGCTGTGCAAGGGGCTCGACGCGCGGGGCGTGGTCTTCTACACGAACTACACCTCGGCGAAGAGTCACGACCTCACCGTGACCCGGTACGCGTCGGTCACTTTCCCGTGGTACGCGCTGCATCGGCAGGTCACCGTGCGTGGCGAGGTCGAGAAGGTCGACATCAAGGAGACGGCCGAGTACTGGGCTTCGCGGCCGCGCGGTTCGCAGCTCGGCGCGTGGGCGTCTCCCCAGTCGCAGGTGGTGGAGAGTCGGCGCGATCTCGACAACGCGCTGTCCGCGATCGAACGCCGCTTCGCCGATGTCGAGCAGGTGCCGTTCCCGCCGCATTGGGGTGGCTGGCGGATCCGCCCCGACGTCGTCGAGTTCTGGCAGGGTCAGCAGAATCGGCTGCACGATCGCCTGCGCTATGTCCGCACGCATGACGGCTGGCGCGTCGAGCGCGTCGCACCGTAGGGCCCGGCCGCGCCAAATCAGTCCCCGGACGGTTAGTTAGCCCCGCTAAGCTAGTCAGCTGTGAGTGTCGAAGCGGGGACCAAACGGAGACGGCTCGGTTCGGTTGTCGTCGACGTCGAGCCACTTCGGGTACCCGCGTTCCGCCGCTTGTGGGCGGGCACGGCGGTCACCGCGATCGGCAGCCAGTTCACCACGGTCGCGGTCCCGAAGCAGGTTTACGACCTGACCGGATCCTCCGGCTACGTCGGCTTGACCGGCGCGGTCGCGATGGTGCCGCTGCTGATCTTCGGGCTCTGGGGCGGCGCGATCGCGGACACCGTCGACCGGCGCAAGCTGTTGATCTTCGGCAACGCCGGGATCGCGATCGTGTCCGCGCTGCTGTGGATCCAGGCCTGGCTGGCGATCGGCTCGGTGTGGCTCGTGCTCGGGCTGCTGGCGCTCAACCAGGCCTTCTTCGCGATCAACCTGCCGACCCGCAGCGCGATCGTCGCCCGCCTCGTCGAGCCGAAACTGATGCCCGCCGCCACGGCGCTGACCAGCACGATGAACATGTTCGGCACGGTGTTCGGCCCGATGGCCGCCGGCGCGCTGATGCCGGTGCTGGGGCTGCCCGTGCTGTATCTGCTCGACACCATCGCGCTGGTGCTGACGATGTACACCGTGTGGCGGCTGCCCGCGTTGCCCCCGCTGTCCGGCCAGATCCGCAAGGCGGGGCTGCGCGACGTCCTGGACGGTTTCCGTTACATGGGCACGCAGAAGGTGTTGCTCGCGTCGTTCGTGGTGGACATCATCGCGATGGTCGCGGGCATGCCGCGCGCGCTTTTCCCGGAGATGGCCGAACAGACCTTCGGCGATCCGCCCGGCGGTGGGGTGGCGCTGGGCTGGCTGTACGCGGCGATCCCGATCGGTTCGGTGGTCGTGGGGCTGATGTCGGGCTGGCTCGGGCGGGTCCGCCGGCAGGGTGTGGCGGTGGTCGCCGCGATCTGCTGCTGGGGCCTGTCCGTCGCGGGATTCGGGCTGTCGCGGTCGTTGTGGCTGGCCGTGGTCTTCCTCGTGCTCGCCGGCGCGGCGGACATGGTCAGCGCGATCTACCGGCAGTCCATCCTGCAGGTGGCCGCGACCGACGAGATGCGCGGCCGGATGCAGGGCGCGTTCACGGTCGTCGTGGCGGGCGGTCCGCGCATCGCCGACCTGACCCACGGCTGGACCGCGGCCGCGGCGGGCACCGAGATCACCGCGACCGCGGGCGGGTTCGCAGTGGTGGTTCTGATCGCGGTGGCGATCGCGCTGTTGCCCGCGTTCTGGCGATATCGCGCGAAAACGGTCAAATAGCGCGAATCTTCGGGGAGGTCAGCGAAACCGGTTCAGTTCGTGCGCGTCGTGGGCGGAGAACACGGTGACATCGTCGTGCGTGCGGACGAGTTCGCGTAGTCGTCGCTGGTTCGCCAGGCGAAGTGCGGAAACGGTCTGCACGCGCCGTTCGAAGCTCGCGAGCACCGGAGGGCAATGCGGGCGGAACGGGTCCAGTTCGCCGTGGAAGAAATACGCGTCCCCGGCGTGCAGGAGCCAGCCGTCGCCGGTGTCGATCGCGACCCCGGCGTGTCCCCGGGTGTGCCCGGCGAGCGGGACCACCAGGATCTCCGGCGGCAGCCCGGCCAGGCCGCGCACGGCGTCGAAGCCGAACCAGTGCTCGCCGGTATCGGCGTAGCCGTTCCACTGTGGACCGTGCGCGAACTGTGCGGCACGGTACCGCCGCCGTTCGGCGTGATCGCGGGGTGTTTCGAGTGCGCGAAGTTCCTCGGCGTAGACGTGCACGGTCGCGTGCGGGAAGTCGGCGAGCCCGCCGGCATGGTCGAGATCGAGGTGGGTGAGCACGACGTGGCGCACGTCCGTCACCGCGTACCCGAGCCGTTTCACCTGCTCCGCGGCGGTTTCCGCGAGGCTGGTGCGCACCCCGACCAGTCGCGCGAACCCCGCGCCGAGCCAGTCGGCGGGCCGGTCGACGCTGGGCGAGCCCATCCCGGTGTCCACCAGGACCAGTGCGGAGCCGGTTTCCACCAGCAGGCAGTGGCAGACCAGTTCCGCCCGGCGCAGCAGCCCGCCGCGCCCGTCGACCAGCCGCCCGCCGAGTGGGCGCATCGTGCCGCAGTTGAGATGGTGCACCTTCAGCGTCATGGGTTCGCCCTCGAAGTGTTCTCGCGCGAGAACTGCTCGCGCAGGTGTTCGCCGACCGCCCGCAGTGGGGCGAGGTCACGCTGGGTCTTGGCCAGCAGCAGGGCTCCCTCGATCCCGCTGAGCGCGACCATCGCGAGCACGCCGGCCTGAGCCGCGACCATCCCGTGCGCCTCCAGGTGTTCGGCGATGACCCGGTGCCACGAGGAGTAGGCGCTCGCGCAGGCCTGCCGGACCGGTTCGCTGTCCGCCGCGTCCACCGCGACGCTCGCGATCGGGCAAGCACGCCGGAAATCCGATGCCGTGAGGTGATGCGCGAGCGCTTCGACCACGGCTGCGATCGCCGAGCCGGGATCGGGTGCCGTCGCGAGCAGTTCGCGCAACTGGTCGCACAGGTGTTGCCCGGAGATTTCCATCGCCTCGGCGGCCAGTTGTTGCTTGCCGCCGGGGAAGTGGAAATACAGCGATCCCTTGGGCGCGCCGCCCGCGGCGACGAGTTGGTTCAGCCCGGTGGCGTGGTAGCCCTGCGTGTGAAAGACGTCGGCGGCGGATTCGAGCATCCGCCGCCGCGTACTGGTTCTCCGGGTCACCTCGGCAGTCTAGCGAGGCTATGACGACCGGTCTAGTTACTCGTACAAGTGGTGACCGAGGCGCTGCGGAGCGGGGTGGTGGCCGGCCGTAGATTCCTGGCATGGCCAATCCCACCGGAGAGCAGTTCGAGATCACCCGAGGCGCTGCTCGCGCCGTGGTCACCGAGATCGGCGCCGGCCTGCGCGCCTTCGAGATCGGTGGCGTGCCCTATCTCGAAACCTTCGACGCCGACGCCAATCCGCCCAAGGGAGCCGGCCAGGTGCTCCTGCCGTGGCCGAACCGCACCAAGGCCGCGCACTGGACCTATCAGGGGCGGAAACAGGAACTGGAGGTCACCGAACCCGCGCGGGGCAACGCCATCCACGGCCTCGTCCGGCGCCGCGAGTGGACGCTGCTCGAACACGCCGAATCCTCGATCACCTTCGAGATCGACGTCGAGACGCAGCCGGGCTGGCCGGTGCCGCTGCGGGCGCGCATCCACTACGCCGTGGCACCGCGCGAGCTGACGGTGACGCACGAGATGCGCAACGAAGGGGAGTCCGCGATCGGTGTCGGGGTGGGTATGCACCCCTACTTCCGGCTCGGTGACGCGCCGACCGACGAGCTGACCCTGACCCTGTCGGCGACCCGCGTCCGTCCCGCCGTCCCCGAGGCGCAACTGCCCTACGGTGACGAGCAGGACGTCGAGGGCACCGAGTACGACTTCCGGACCGGGCGCCTGCTCGCCGGGGCGGACCTCGACACCGCGTTCACCGGTCTCGCCCAGGCGGAAGACGGCCGCCATCATCACGTGCTTTCCCACGGGGACAAGGCCGTCGACGTGTGGACCGACCCGGATTTCGGCTGGGTTCAGGTGTTCACGCCGGAGGATCTTCTCGGCCGTGGCCGTGCGGTCGCGCTGGAACCGATGACCTGTCCGGCCGACGCGCTCAACTCGGGTACGGATCTGATCGAACTCGAGCCCGGAACGTCGTGGACCGCGAGCTGGGGAGTGCGGATTCGGGTCTAGCCGCGGCGGTCGGTGGTGCAAACACCGCATAGCGGCAAGATGCCGACATGTTGCGGGTCTGGCATTGCGGAAGGCCGTTGATCCGTTAGCGTGTCGAGTCATGGCAAGGGCGATTGTTGGTGGCTATGTGGTGCCGGTCGACGGTGAGCCGATCGATGGCGGGACGGTCCTCATCGAGGACGGCAGGATCGCCGCCGTCGGCACCGAAGCCGACGTCGACATTCCCGAGGACGCGGAACTGATCGACGCGGCGGGCGCGTGGGTGCTGCCCGGTTTCGTCGACGCGCACGTCCACCTCGGTGTGCACGAGGAGGGCGAGGGCTGGTCCGGTAACGACACCAACGAGATGACCGACCCCAACGGGGCGCGGTTCCGTGCCATCGACGGAATCGACCCCTTCGACGTCGGCTTCGACGACGCGCTCTCCGGTGGGGTCACGAGCGTGGTGGTCAAGCCCGGGTCCGGAAACCCGATCGGCGGACAGACGGTGGCGCTGAAGACCTGGGGCCGCACCGCGCTCGACGTCGTCTTCGCCGACGCGGTCAGCGTCAAGAGCGCGCTGGGTGAGAACCCGAAAAGGGTGTACGGCGAAAAGAACCAGACTCCCTCGACGCGGCTCGGGGTCGCGGCGATCATCCGCGAGGCGTTCACCAAGGCCCGCAACTACGCCGCGCAGCGTGACCACGCGCGCGCCGAAGGCAAACCCTTCGACGTCGACCTGACCCTGGAAACGCTGTCGAAGGTGCTGGCCGGCGAGCTGTACTGGGATCAGCACACGCACCGCGCCGACGACATCGTCACCGCCATCCGGCTGGCCGAGGAGTTCGGCTACAAGCTCGTGGTGAACCACGGCACCGAAGGGCATCTGATCGCCGACGTGCTCGCCGAACGGGAAATCCCGGTCATCATCGGCCCGCTGTTCAGCAGCCGGGCGAAGGTCGAGCTGCGCCACCGCACGCTGCGTGCGCCCGGCATCCTGCACCGGGCCGGGGTGAAGATCGCGATCACGACGGACCACCCGGTGGTCCCGATCAACTTCCTGGTGTACCAGGCGGCACTGGCGGTCAAGGACGGCCTGGAGCCGGACGCCGCGCTGCGTGCGCTCACCGTCAACCCGGCCGCCATGCTCGGCCTCGGTGACCGGATCGGCGCGCTGAAACCGGGTCTCGACGCGGACGTCGTGGTGTGGTCGGGCGATCCGCTGGACGTGATGAACCGCGCGTTGCGCGTCTTCATCCGCGGCCGTTCGGTGTACCAGTACGACGAGGCCCGCGACCAGGGCGTGATCGCCGAGCGGCGTTATCGCGAGTAGCGCAGTTCGCGGGCGATGACCATCCGCTGGATCTGGTTCGTTCCCTCGAAGATCTGCGCGACCTTGGCCTCGCGCAGGTAGCGCTCGACCGGGAAGTCGCGGGTGTAGCCGGCGCCGCCGAGTACCTGGACGGCGTCGGTGGTGACCTTCATGGCCGCGTCGGTCGCGATGAGTTTCGCGATCGACGCCTGCCGGCCGAAGGGCATCCCGCGATCGCGCCGCCGTGCCGCGTCGAGGTAGGCGGCGCGGGCGGTTTCCACGGCCGCGGCCATGTCCGCGAGCAGGAACTCCAGGCCCTGGAACTCGATGATCGGCTTGCCGAACTGGGTGCGCTGCTTGGCGTAGGCAAGGGCCTCGTCCAGCGCCGCCTGGGCCAGACCGACCGCGCAGGCGGCGATCCCGAGCCGTCCTGAGTCCAAAGAGGACAGCGCGATGCGCAGTCCCGCGCCCTCGGCCCCGATCAGCCGGGCGGTGTCCACGCGGGCGTCGGTGAACCGCAGTTGTGCGGTCACCGATCCGGTCAACCCCATCTTCCGCTCCGGGCGTCCGGCGGAAAGCCCCGGCGTGGCCGCGTCGACGAGCAGGCACGAGATGTCCTCGTCGCTCGTGCGGACCATGGTCGTGTAGTAGTCGGCCTCGCCGGCGTGCGTGATCCATGCCTTCGTGCCGTTGACGACGTACTGGTCGCCATCCTGGTCACCACCGTGGTCGCCACCGTGGTCACTGTCGCGTCGCGCGCGGGTGGACAGTGCCGCCGCGTCCGAGCCCGCCTGCGGTTCCGACAGCGCGTACGCGCCGAGCAGGCCTCCATCGAGCATGTCGGGCAGCCACCGCGCACGTTGTTCGTCGGTGCCGTGCTCGGCGAGTGCGAAGCAGGACATCGTGTGGACCGAAAGCCCCACGCCCACCGACATCCACGCGGCCGCGATCTCCTCGACGACCTGCAGGTAAACCTCATAGGGCAGCGCGCCGCCGCCCCAGCGCTCCGGGTAGGGCAGCCCGAGCAGGCCGGCCTTGCCCAGCACCCGGAACTGCTCCCGGGGAAACCGCTCCGCCTCCTCGTACTGGGCGGCCAGCGGTGCGAGCTCTTCGCGCGCCAGCTCGGTTGCCAGCTCGAGTAGATCTTGTGCGTCCTGGTCAGGTAACAGTCGCTCCACCCGCATGTGCGCCTCCTCCCGGAAGTACTCATAATAGTACTGGAGACTCGCTGATAGTACAGATTCTACGGTGTCCAGATGGCCGAACGTGTTCCCCTACGGGCTCCCCGGGCTAGGCAGCTCACCCACCGCCAGCGCGCGCTGTTGGCGGAGTTGGAGGCGCTGTTCCTCGCGGAGGGCTTCATCGGGTTCACCCTGGACGATCTGGCCGCGAAGACGCACTGCTCGAAGTCGACGCTGTACACGCTCGCGCCCAGTAAGGAACAGCTCGCCGTCCGGGTCGTGGCCCGGTTCTTCAAGGGCGCCGCCGAGATGCTCGAGGAGCGCATCGCCGGGCTCACGGACGCGCGCCAGATCGTCGGCGAATACCTCGCGGGCATCTCGGCGTACCTCGGCCGCGCCTCGGCCGCGTTCATGAGCGACATCAACGACTTCGCCCCGGCGCGGGCGGCCTACGAGCTGAACAGCCGGGCCGCGGCCGCGCGGATCCGGGCGTTCATCAACCAGGGGGTCGCCGACGGGGTGTTCCGGGAGGTGCACGCCACGCTGATCGCCGAGATGGCCGGGCTACTGGTGGAGGGCATCCAGACCGGGGTCGTCGGGGCCAGGGCCGGGGTGTCGGATGCCGAAGCCTTCTCCGCGCTTTCGGAGTTGCTCCTTGAAGGCCTGGAAACGCGGAGCGTTACGCACGAGCGTTCTCGGTGAGGTCCGACCGCGCGGAGCGTTCCGTTGTGTGCGTTCGGTGTCGGTGTGGATGGCCGATGGGGGGATTAGCATCACACCCATGATCGTGGTGGGCGGTGAGGCGCTGGTGGACCTGGTGCCGGGAGAATCCATAGTGGACGGTGGGCTGCGCCCGCTGGTGCCACGGCTCGGCGGCGGGCCGTACAACGTCGCGCTGGCGGCCGGGCGCCTCGGTGCGCCGACGGCGTTCCTGTCGCGGATCTCCGGTGACCGGTTCGGCCAGGCACTGCGGGAACGGCTGGCGAACTCGAACGTCGACGTCTCGCTGGTGCAGAACGGGAGCGAGCCGACGACGCTGGCCGTGGTCGCGCTCGACGGGCGGGGTACGGCCAGTTACACCTTCTATACCGAGGGCACCGCGGACCGGCTCTTCGCCGACCCCGGTCCGTTGCCCGCGGCGGTGACCGTGCTTTCGCTGGGCACGCTCGGCATGGTGTTGGAACCCGGTGTGACCGCCTACGAAGCCGTGCTGCGCCGGGAAGCCGCGCGCGGTGTGCTCACCGCGCTCGACCCGAACATCCGCGCGGACCTGATTTCCGATCCCGGTTCTTATCGCGAGCGGTTCGCTTCCTGGCTGCCGGATATTCGGCTTTTGAAGCTTTCCGACGACGACGCGGCGTGGCTGGCCGGGGGCGCCGATTCGGGCACCGCGGCGAAAAGCTGGCTCGACGCCGGGGTCGACGCCGTGGTGTTGACGCGGGGTGCCGAGGGAATCACCGTCCACACCGGAGCCGGTGCGGTCTCCGTCCCTTCGGCGCCCGCGCGGGTCGCCGACACGATCGGCGCCGGTGACACCGTGCAGGGCGCACTGCTGGCCTGGTTGCACCAGCGGAATGTGCGCCAGCTCACCGAAATCGACCGGGATGATTGGCGAGCCGCGCTCGCCTACGCCGCGAAAGCGGCGGCGATCACAGTGTCGCGCAGCGGCGCGGAGCCACCGAACACCGCGGAAATGATGTGAATCTGATCTCGACGCTTTGCTCTACGTAACACAATGGCTGCGCCGGAGCCCGTGGTTCGACTAGCGTGAGAAGTGAATTCCATACCCCAGCGGGGCGGTGTGCGCCGAGACCAATTAACGGTCACGAGCGAACAAACGGCCGCCTGTGCGACCTGCAGGCGCCGCCGACCCGTGTGAGCGTGAGAGGGACTGTAATGTCCGACGCGACTGCGGCGTCCGGCGGCGGCACGGTGACGCTGCGCCTGCCGACCGGCGAACACGAATTGAAAGTGGTCAACGCCGTCGAGGGCGCTCCCGGCATCGAACTGGGGAAGTTACTGGCGTCGACCGGGTACATCACCTACGACCCCGGATTCGTCAACACCGGGTCCACGTCGTCCGCCATTACCTACATCGACGGTGATGCGGGCATCCTGCGTTACCGCGGCTATCCCATCGAGCAACTCGCCGAGCGTTCGAACTTCATCGAGGTCTCCTACCTGCTCATTTACGGAGAGCTGCCGACCGCGGCGCAGTTGGCGGACTTCACGCAGAAGATCAGCCGGCACACGCTGTTGCACGAAGATCTGAAACGGTTCTTCGACGGATTCCCGCGCGACGCGCACCCGATGCCCGTGCTTTCCAGCGCGGTGTCCGCGCTCTCGACCTTCTACCAGGACTCGCTCAACCCGTTCGACGAACCGAACGTGGAGCTGTCCACGGTCCGCCTGCTGGCCAAGGTGCCCACCCTGGCGGCCTACGCGTACAAGAAGTCGATCGGCCAGCCGTTCCTGTACCCGGACAACTCGCTGTGCCTGGTCGAAAACTTCCTGCGGATGACCTTCGGCCTGCCCGCTGAGCCGTACGAGATCGACCCCGAGGTGGCCAAGGCCCTCGACCTGCTCTTCATCCTGCACGCCGACCACGAGCAGAACTGCTCGACCTCCACCGTGCGGCTGGTCGGCTCGTCGGAGGCGAACCTGTTCGCGAGCATTTCG
>DASSAD010000160.1:0-7430 GCA_035685725.1 Amycolatopsis sp.
CAAGGTCGCCCAGCTCGTCGACGGCGTCACCAAACTGGACAAGGTGAAGCTCGGCACCGCGGCCGAGGCCGAGACCATCCGCAAGATGGTCATCGCGATGGCGCGCGATCCCCGGGTGCTGGTCATCAAGCTGGCCGACCGGCTGCACAACATGCGCACGATGCGTTTCCTGCCACCGGAAAAGCAGGCGCGCAAGGCGAAGGAGACCCTGGAGGTCCTCGCCCCGCTGGCGCACCGGCTCGGCATGGCCACGGTGAAATGGGAGCTGGAGGATCTCGCCTTCGCGATCCTGCAGCCGAAGAAGTACGACGAGATCGTCCGCCTGGTCGCCGATCGCGCGCCGTCGCGGGACATCTATCTGCGCAAGGTGATCGACGAGCTGACCACCAGCATGGGCAGCTCGCGGATCACCGCCAAGGTCGAGGGCCGGCCCAAGCACTACTACTCGATCCACCAGAAGATGATCGTCCGCGGCCGCGACCTCGACGACATCCACGACCTGGTGGGCGTGCGGATCCTGGTCGAGGACGTGCGGGACTGCTACGCGGCGATGGGTGTGGTGCACGCCCTGTGGCAGCCGATGCCCGGTCGGTTCAAGGACTACATCGCGCAGCCGCGGTTCGGCGTCTACCAGAGCCTGCACACCACGGTGATCGGCCCGGACGGCAAACCCCTCGAGGTGCAGATCCGCACCTACGAGATGCACCACACCGCCGAGTACGGCATCGCGGCGCACTGGCGCTACAAGGAAACCCGCGGCACGCACCGGGGAAACGCCGCCAACACGGTCGACATCGACGAGATGGCGTGGATGCGGCAGCTGCTCGACTGGCAGCGTGAGGCCGCCGATCCCGGCGAATTCCTCGACTCGCTGCGCTACGAGCTCGCCGCCCGCGAGATCTTCGTCTTCACGCCCAAGGGCGATGTGGTGACGCTGCCGGTCGGCGGGACACCCGTGGACTTCGCCTACGCGGTGCACACCGAGGTCGGGCACCGGTGCATCGGCGCCCGCGTCAACGGCCGTCTGGTGGCGTTGGAGCGCAAGCTCGAAAACGGCGACGTCGTCGAGATCTTCACCTCGAAGGCGGAAAACGCCGGCCCGAGCCACGACTGGCTGTCCTTCGCCAAGTCGCCGAAGGCCCGCGCGAAGATCCGCCAGTGGTTCGCCAAGGAACGCCGCGACGAGGCGATCGAGGCGGGCAAGGAGGCGATCACCAAGGAGGTCCGCAAGGTCGGTCTGCCCATGCAGCGGCTGGTCTCCGCGGAGAACATGGGCTCGCTGGCGGCCGAACTGCGGCATCCCGACATCAGCTCGCTCTACGCGGCGGTCGGCGAGGGCCACACCAGCGCCAAGCACGTCGTGCAGCGGCTGGTTGCGCTGATCGGTGGCGTCGAAGAGGCCGAAGAGGAGCTGGCGGCGCGGTCGACCCCGTCCACGGTCACGCGTCGCCGCGGCTCCAACGACGTCGGCGTGATCGTCAAGGGCGCCAGCGATGTCTGGTCCAAGCTGGCGCGCTGCTGCACCCCGGTGCCCGGCGACGAGATCCTCGGCTTCGTCACCCGCGGTGGCGGCGTCAGCGTGCACCGAATGGACTGCACCAATGCCGAAGACCTCCGCACCCAGCCGGAACGGCTGGTGGAGGTCGAGTGGGCGCCGTCGGAGAACTCGGTGTTCCTGGTGTCCATTCAGGTCGAGGCGCTCGACCGGCACCGGCTGCTCTCCGACATCACGAAGGTGCTGGCCGACGAGAAGGTCAACATCCTGTCCGCCTCGGTGCAGACCTCCCGGGACCGGGTGGCGGTCAGCCGGTTCTCCTTCGAGATGGGCGATCCCAAGCATCTCGGGCACGTGCTGAAGGTCGTGCGCGGCGTCGAGGGAGTCTACGACGTCTACCGGGTCACGTCGGCGTCCTGACCGCTGGCGCGGGGTTCGGCGGGGTTCCGCTGGGGTTCGGCTCGGGCTCCGCTGTGGGGCTTGGCTGGAGCTTGGCTGTGGGGCTCGCCGCCGCGCCGCCCGGACGCTCCGGATTTCCTCTAGGGTCTCGATCATGGTGGAAGGGCTGGAGTTCACGCGGACCGGTGTCGTCGGCAGGCTGACCTTCACGAGGCCGGAGAAGAAGAACGCGATCAGCTACGACATGTGGTCGGCGATTCCCGGCATCGTGGGCGAGGTGGACGCCGATCCGGAGCTCAAGGTGCTGGTGCTCACCGGTGCCGGCGCGGACTTCTCGGCGGGCGCCGACATCAGCGAGTTCGGCCGGTTGCGGTCATCGGCCGAGGCAGTGGCGGCTTACGACAAGGCGGTGGAAGGCGCCGTCACCGCGCTCGCCGGGCTGCGCAAGCCGAGCGTCGCGGTGATCCGGGGCAACTGCGTCGGCGGTGGCTGCCAGCTCGCGGTCGCCTGCGACCTGCGGTTCGCCGCGGCGGAAGCCCGGTTCGCCATCACGCCCGCGAAACTCGGTATCGTCTACGATTTCGTGTCGACCCGCCAACTGGTTTCGCTGATCGGACCGGCGCACACGCGCTACATCCTGTTGTCGGGCAAGTTCGTCGATGCCGCGCGGGCGCGGGAAATCGGCCTGGTCAACGACGTTTTCCCGGCCGGGGATCTGGCCGCCGAGACGGAGTCCTTTGTGGACATCCTCGGGCGGCGTTCGCAGGCCTCGATCCGCGGCACGAACCGGATCATCGAGAAGATCCTTTCCGGGCAGGGGGACACCGACGTCGAAGTGGAAGCGATCCGGTCCGCCGCGGTCCACGGCCCCGACTACGCCGAAGGCGTCGCCGCCTTCCTCGAACACCGCCCCCCACACTTCACCCACCACTGATCCTGCCGCTGACCCTGCCGCTGATCCGCTGCCGTCCCCGGGACTTCACCGCCCGTCCCCGCGAACTCACCAACCGGAACAGAGACTCCGCCGACCGGACGGGAGAACTCGCCGACCGGAACAGGGGACACGCGCGAGAAGGGGGGACACACCAGACCTGGCGTGTCCCCCCTTCCGGTCGCCGAGTTCGCTGTTCCGGCGGCCGAAGTCTCCCGTCCGGTCGCGGTAGTCGCTCGTGCGGTCGGTGAAATCGCTGGTGGGGCCGCCGTCGCTGGTGCGGTCGGCGAGTTCCGGCGGTAGGGCCGGAGTGGCGGGCCGCGCAGGGTGGCCCGGCCCTGGCGGCTGGTCGTCGATCAGCGGGTCGTCGGTCAGTTGTCGATGGTGACGGCGGTGAACTTGACCGGGGTGGCCGGGGCGCCGGTCCCGTCGCTGCTCTGGGCGGCGGAAGCGGGGTCGACACCGGCCCGCGCGACCTTGTCCAGCACCTGCAACCCGGAGTCGGAGATCGAACCGAACACCGTGTAGCTGGGGTCGAGCTGGGCGTCACCGTAGACCATGAAGAACTGGCTGCCGTTGGTGTCGGGCCCCGCGTTGGCCATCGCCAGGATGCCCCGGCCGTACTTGAGCTGGGGGAAGATCTCGTCCTTGAACGAATAGCCCGGACCACCGCTGCCGGTGCCCGTCGGGTCGCCGCACTGCAGCATCTGCAGGCCCTGCGTGCCCAGCCGGTGGCACGAGGTGTCGGTGTAGTAGCCCTGCTGGATCAGGCTGAGAAAACTGTTCACCGTGCACGGCGCCAGCGAACGGTCCAGCGTGAGCGGGATGTCGCCGGCGGTCGACTTGAACGTGACGTTCACGGTGCCGACGGAGGGGACGGTGGTGGTGCTCGGGGCCTTGACCGGTTTCGCCGCCGGCTGGTCGGCGGTCGCCGGGTAGGCGCAGGTGGTCGGGTTCGGCAGCGGCGTCGCGCGCTTGACCTCGTCGACACGCTGGGTGGGAATGGTGATCGGCGGCGGTGTCGGCGATGCCGAGGCGGCCGCGTCGGTGGACGAGCCGGTGTTCTTGGTGGTCACGAAGAACACCACCAGCCCGGCGACCACGACGACGACGCCGACGGTCACCCCGACGCCGATGATCTTGCGCCGTCGCGCGCGTTCGGCCCGGCGGGCGAGTTGCCGTTCGAGTTTGCGCTTCGCGGCCTCGCGGCGCTGCTGGTTGGTCGGCACCCTGCCCCTCCAGAATCCACTCGACGTCACCGATCGGCTGGCGGCAGTCTATGGGCACAGCCTGTGAGAACCTCGTACAGGGCCGATTAGGGTGGGGCCGGTGGTGACCGAACCAGACAACGAGTCGAAGAAGCCCATCCGGCCGCAGACGCCGGAACGGCTTCCCCTTCACCAGGAAGACCCGGCTTCGCGACGTCGTCGGCTGCTGTCGGGGCTGGTCAGCGCCCTGGTCATCGCGTGCGCGTTCGGTTTCTTCGGTGGGCTCGTCGGGGGGAAACTCACCGGGCTGGTGGTCGCGGTCGCCGTGGCCGTGTTGCTGGTTTACATCGTGCTCTACACCGTGCGCCGCCGGGTGTGGCTGGAAAACGGCATCGTGCTGGTCCGCGTCTGGCGCACCCGGCGGGTGGACATCGCCGCGGCCGAACGGATCGACCTGCTGGTCACCGACCTGCGGGGCATGCGCACGATCAGCATGCTGCTCAACGCGCGCCGACGCGGCCGGAGCGCGAAGATCGATCTCGCGGTCTATGCCGGGACCGGTGGCCGGGAACTCGGGGTGCTCGCGCTGCGCCGGCTGGCCAACGCGCTGATGAACAACATCGAGGCCAACGGGATGGTCTTCTCCGAACTGCTGGTCGCGCAGCTGCGCTCGGAGGCCCGGGGCGACGGCGCGGCGGACCGCCCGTTGTACAGACTGGCCTCGGCGGCGCCTTCGGGGCGGTTCGCGCAGCGGTTCACGATGGACGCCGTGAGCCGGTTCGTCGCTCATCTGGAGTGACCGCCCGGCCGTTTTCGGGATCGGCTTCCGGTCCGGTCTGGTCGGCCCTGCCCAGGTTCCGTTCGATCGAGGCCAACTGTTCACGGATCTTCTCCAGCTGGTACACGACCTCGGGTAGCTCTTCGGCGGCGAAGGTGGCGAGCCGTTCGATGTGCTTGATGCCGTCTCGCAGTTCGCCCAGGACCTTCAGGACCGGGGGGAATCGCGGCACCGCGCGCAACGTTTGGCGGGCGATGCGGGAAAAGCAGCGCGGGATGGCCAACACCGCCTTTTCGTACCCCACCAAGGCGATGATCTTCACACCGGGGCTCGGTGCCGTGACGTCTGATTGCTGTTGTGACGCTTGGTGCTTACGCGAAATTCGTCGCGGCTCGCGATTGCCACGGTGATTGCGGCCGTGATCGCGGGGGTGATCACGATGGTTACCCGAGGCGGGCGCCCGGTCAGGGTGCGGACACTGCCTCAGCGTGGCCAGGCGCGGCCCGTCCGTGGTGTCGGGTGTGGCGGATCGGTGGCGGGCGTGGACTTCCCCGCCCACACCGGCTTCGTGGTGGGCGAGCGGAATGGGCATGCCCGCGCCCGGACGGCGCCCGGAATTTGCCGGAAACGCACGGAGGCGCGACGTGGGAAAGCTATCTCAGCCTCAAAAGAAGTCCCGGCGTCACGCCGGGAGATCCGGTCCCACCGGGCGCCGGTTCCGAATGTGGTGCGCGTGTCCGCGGAGCGCGATCCGATTGTCGCGTTACGCAAGGCGCACAGGCGGTTCGCCGCGGTGGCCGGAGAACGGGCCCGGGATCGGTGTGGCCCCAACGCATCCGCCGATCCATCCCGATTTCACCCCTTGTTCGCGTAACGCGATGCGTAAATGTGCGTCTTTCTGGAGAAGAGGACAGGAGGTACGCCGTGGACCAGCATCAATACGTCACATTGAACGGGGTCGACATGCCCGTTTACTCACGTTGGTCATACGACCCCGCCGATCCCTACGCGATAACACTGGCCTTCAGTGCGGAACACGGTTACTGGGTGATGTGGAGCTTCGCCCGCGACCTGATCATCGAAGGCCTGCGGCGCCCGACCGGTCTTGGCGACGTGCGGGTCCGGCCGGAATCCACGGGTGGTCCGGAGGTCGTGGTGATCGAACTGGAGTCACCCGACGGATACGCCGTCGTCGAGGCCGAGCGTGTGTACGTCGAAAAGTTCGTCACGGCGACACTGGAAGCCGTTCCATTGGGTAGCGAGCGGATCGACATCGACGCGTTCATCGCCGGGATCATCGAGGTCTGACCGGGGTTCACCCGAATGCGGCACGATCCCGTGCCGTGACAAGACTTGCCCGAAGTGGCGCCGCTTTTCTGCTCGCGGTCCTGCTCACCGTCCTGGTGACAGCACCCGCCACGGCCGACGAACTCCTGGCCCCCGGCGTCACCTACCAATCGTTCAGCCTGACCACCGCGCACGGTCCGGTCACCGGCTACCTCCTGAAGATCGATCTGCGCGAGCCCGGTGTCCGCCTGGACCTGCTGCACCCCGGCAGCGTGTCCGAGCGGCAGACCGTTTCGGCGATGGCGACCGCCCAGCACGCGATCGCCGGCGTGAACGGCGACTTCTTCGACATCAGCGAGACGCACGCCGGAGTCCCGCCCACCGGATCGTCGGTCGGCCCGGAGATCGCCGGGGGAGCGGACCTCAAGTACGCCGTCCCGGACGGCCAGCGTTTCGGCCCCGCGATGGCCGCGGGTGATTCGACCCGGGACGTCTTCGGCATGGGCGCCGACCACCGCGTGCGGCTCGCCACGCTGGCGCTGACGGGCACGGCCCGTACCGCCGAGGGCACCTTCGGTATCGAAGGCCTCAACCAGTACGCGCTTCCGGTGAACGGCATCGGCCTCTACAACCACGACTGGGGCACGACTTCACGTGCCCGCGCGGTTTGCGGCACCGACACCAACCGCTCCGCGCCGTGCACCACGGACACCGAAGAGGTCGTGGTGCGTCACGGAGTAGTGGTCTCCGAGTCCGCGGGACCGGGTTCGGGCGATATTCCGCAGGACACCACGGCCCTGCTGGGCCGGGAGGCCGGCGCCGACGCGCTCAGGGCGCTCGTGCCCGGCGACCACGTCGTCGTCACCACGAAGTTGACCGACGGCACCGCGCCGCCGTTCGAATTCGCGATCGGTGGCTTCCGTATCCTTTCCGGCGGCCGGCAACTGTCCGGTTTGGACGCTGTGACGCTCGCTCCGCGGACCGGGGCGGGGGTCAGCGCGGACGGGCGGAGCGTTTACCTGCTGACGCTGGACGGCCGTGGTGGCAGCACCGGGGCCAGTGTCGCGGAATTGGCGGACCTGCTGCGCTCGTTCGGCGCTCAGGACGCCGTCAACCTCGATGGCGGAGGATCGTCGACCGTTGCCGTGTCTGAGGGCGGTTCGCCGGTGACGGTGAAGAACACGCCGTCGGACGGCACGGAACGCCCGGTCGCCAACGGTATCGGCGTGTTCGTCCGGTGACGGCCACTGTGCTCACCCGGTGAATTCGCCATAGCGGCCCAGGGGACGTTCGACCGAGAACGTCCCCTGGGCCTTCGTTGTTTTCGGGATT